>JAZUPW010000011.1:0-5050 GCA_045605385.1 Acutalibacteraceae bacterium | reverse complement strand
TTTAATTTTTTTTTTTCTTGGATCTGTTTTTTAAATTTTCTTAAATTTTCAACGATTTTTATTTTGATGATTTTTTTATTTTTTTTTATCCTATTAACATTTTTGCTAATTCGCGCGGGGTGTGTGCGCTTTTGGTTTTTTGTTCTTTTAATGCTTTTTGCTTGTTATATTTGAAGACTGGTTGGAATACGTAATTTAATGCTTTTTCAAGTTTTTCTTCTTCGTCTTCTTTTTCTTCGTCGTCGGTGTCTGCTTTTTCTTCTTCTTCTTTTTCTTCTTCTTCGTCTTCTGCTTTTTCTTCGTCTTCTTTTTCTTCGTCTTCTGCTTTTTGTTCTTCTTCTGCTGGTGCCTCGTCGCTTGCTTTTAGTTGTTCTTCAAGTGTTCCGACTTTTTCTTGTAATTCGGTTATTACTGCGCCAAATTCTGTTTTTACTTCCTCAAGTATTGTTGCGATTAATTCTTCTTTGTTTTCGCTGTTTGCGGTGTTTATTAGTTCTATAACTTCATCTTTTGTGATGGTTTCATTTTCTGCCATTTTACCTTCTCCTTTATCTTCTTTTTTTAATAATTCTTTTAAACTTTTAACAATTGCAACCGTTCCCATTGTGTCTTGGTCGCATGGAATAGGGGTTAAACTTATTTCTATAAGCTCCCAATCTTTTATTTTTTCTTTTCTGTTATCCTGGTACGTTGCTATGCCTTGCACGCTTAAACCAAGTTTAATTCCATTGTTTAATAAGTGTTTTAATTTGTCTGCATATTCTGGAAGTATACTTGCTTTAATTTCAACGCCCCGCCCGGTTATTTCACTTTCTACAATCGTTCCAATTATGCCGTCAATTGTCCTGTCATGTTCTAAATGTAAATTGCGGTTTATTGCTGTCTCTGCTATCTTTTGGAGGGCGTCGGGGGCTATTATATCCCCGTCCATGTCTTCTTGTCCGGTATTTGCAACGCCTTTAATATATAATGTTTCGTTTTCTGTATAACTTTTTATTTTTGTGTCTATTAATTCAAACTTCATTGTACGACCTCACCTTCCGCGGGTCTCCACGTACACTGGCAATTCGGGTGGATTAGCGGGTCTTCTTTCGCGTCTTCTATTGTAACGCTTCCAAGCTCTGTTGCTGCTGCCTTGCACTCCTCGCATTCGCTTGTTACCCATAACTCCACAAAACGTATTCCGTCCCGTTTATACGCGTCAAGTAATCCACAATTAAGAGCCCGCCCCCGTTCCGTCCGTGCAATCATAACTGCCCGCTGTTCCGGTGAAAACGTATGTATGGGCTCTATTTGAATATCAAGAAGGCTTGTCCGGCGTGGGTTCTCCCCGTTTGTATAATCTTGCAATAACTGCCGTTTTATGCCTCTTACTTGCTCCCGGCTGACATCTTGTATTAAATCGTATGTATAATCTGCTATACGGTTCATAGTTATTCTTTCGGTTTCTGTGTACTCTCTTATTACTTTTTGCTGGTTCAAATTCAACGCATATTTATAAATTTCTGTGCTTATGTCTGCGCCTGTCCGGGCGTGTTCATCGATTATCCTGTCCCATTCGTTATTAATGCCGCTAGTCTTGAAAAATTGATACATGCGCCCCGCTCTAGTGTTAAAATATTCTCTTGCCTCGTCGGTGCCTAAAAAGTACATGGTAGCGTTTACATTAGCGTTAAATCCGCTTAAAATATTATTTGTTAATGCTGCGTCCTGGCGTCTTATGTCGTCGGGGTTTGGCTGGATATAGTTCTTTTTTTTCATCTATAATAAGCCCCCCAACTGTTACTGGTGCCGATTTTATCTAATCCTAAATCGTTTCGGACTTCGTCAATGGTTTTAACGCCGTTTTGGAGGTAAATTTGGTCTATCTGTGCCGTTAATAATCTATCTTTTACATCAAGGGGATTAAATTTAAATTTTTCATTAAATCCGTATTTATGGAAGCAATTATTAAAAGCGTCTTCGATTCCGCGTGTTTTACCCTCGTACGTGTCTTTCCAGTTTTTGTTCTGACTTTCGCCCGTTCCACTGCCCAGACTTGCTGTTTCAATAACTCCCGCAAGCTGTGGCGGCGTTCCGAAAGCTCTTATAACGTCGTCCCGGGCAAATTTCATTAACTCAATATAACTCATATCCTTGTTGTTATTTGATACGTCTATAACGTCAGCGCCTTTAACTGCAAGCACGCCCCCCTTTTTCTTTTCCTGGTTGGCGACTCCTAACCGTTCTATTTCAGCATTAAAGGACGCGTTACTCATATCTTTATCATATTTCATAATAATATTTGGATTAATACCATTATTCTTTAAAACGTCGTTATTATATGACGTTGCATTAAGTAATAACGCTATACTGTCCGCGCAACTGTCTATGACGCTGACTCCCCAGGGGCTGTCTTCAATTTTAACGCTCGGGTCGCGGATATGGATTAAATCGTTCGGCTCGTACTGTATTCGTGGATTACTAAATAAATTATACGTTTCGGTGTTATTATCATAATATAATTGGTTATTATGAATATATTTAAATCCTTGGATTAATTCGTACGTTTCATTTATTGCTGGTTCTAGGAAGCAATCGCCTAAAACCAATCTACTATCCCAGATTAAGTGTAATAAGTCGCTCCAGGTCGTGTTGCTCGTTATACCCTCCGGGCGTTGTAATAAACGATTAAGATATAATTTAAGACGGATATTATCTGTGTCTATGCTTTCTGTGTCGATAGTGTACCCGCTTGCAAGACTTGTATTTATGTACGCGTCGCAACATCTGCGGACATATGTTACGCGGAACGTGTCGTAATATGTTTTCCAATCTTTGGTACTATGTGCGGGGTTTGTTTGCGTGTTTTTTTCGTATCGCGTGTTATTTATTGTTCTTATTAATGGAATGTCTTTTCTGTGCTCTTTGTTGCTTGTTAAGTTTTTAATAGTTTCTGTTAGTTTTTCAAATATAGAATATACCCCCCTTTTTTCTTTTTTTTTCTTTTTTTTTCTGCTATACCCTGCAACCCTTAAATTTGATAATATTTTATCCATTTCCCATAATAACAGAAAAAAAAATTTTAAAATTTCAACAATTTTTTATAAGATCAAGAATTTATAATTTCATAAATAAATAACTCCAACCTGTGGCAAGTCCGTTTGTTGTAATATGTCCGTGATAATTGGAGCCCGGAACGCGTCCGGGTAGTGGTCATCTTTTTTAACGGGCTTATCTATTCCTTTTTGTGCTGCTTTTATATCCCATTCATAGCCTTTAACTTGTTTTATTGTCTCCGTGCAACTTTCATGTATTTTAAACTTGTTTTTATGGAATAAAGAAGAGATAATATTTATACATTCGATTGTGTCTGGTTTAAAGGTTTTTAAATCCATTTTGAAGTCTGGGCGGGTTTCTAATTCTGTTTTTAGGCTGGCGGCGTCGTGGCTGCAATAAAATGTATTATTAAGATTAAAATTATAACTGTCCTGTATTTCTATGATATTGTCTGCGCGTTCTTTGTCGGTTTGTGCTATGCCCTCGCGTTGTGCGTCGTGCCCATACTCGCTTAACTGGTGGTATTCGCCGTTTTTATGTTTTCCTATTATTGTGTACGCTGTGGTGCTGCTGACTCCGTAATCGCTGCCAATATGTAACCACCGGTAATTATTTAATTCAACGTTCCCCGTTAAAATGTTTTCATCGTTAAAACTTTGATAAATCATTCCTTGACCGCTTACCCACTGATTAAGGATATAGCGCTTGTAAAATATGCTGTCCTTGGGGTACATATTTTTAATATTTTCTATATACTCCCGGGGTATGTTAGGATTATCTTCTAAAAAAAAATTATAAACCGTGCATTTTCCTTGCTGCTGTACTTTCTTATTACTTACGTAATTCACATAAATATAATTTGCTGGATTGGTAGGGTTGCAAGTGATAAAGATTTGAGCGCCGGGCTGACTGTTACGACTTATTAACATTTGGAACCCACTTTCGGGTATGACTGTTGCTTCGTCTATAAGAGTTCCACCGCACGTGAACCCCTGTATTTTAGCGTCTGCACCTTCCTTTTCTATTCCAAATAATACAACGGTATTATTTAAGAAATATATTTCTTGTTCTTTCTTATTAAATTCGTAACTGATATTAAAAGCGTTTAACATTTCAAGGAACGGGTCTACAACGTTTCTTTTTAGTGTGTTGCTTGTTTTGCCCGCCATTGCAAAAATATTATTTTTGCTTTCTAACATGAATAATAAAAAGCGTGTTAAGGCGGTTATGGTTTTTCCGCTTCGTATACTTCCAACTGCGACATTTAAAAAGGCGTCAGTATTATATAAATAATTCTCCGCACTGCTGCTCCACTCTTCGCCCCATTTAAAACATTTTTTATTTACTGCTCGCATAACTTTTTTAATCCCCATCTATACTGTTTATTATCTGTTTTTCATTGTCTCGGCGTTCTTTGAACGTATTCAATAATAAGCGGGCTTCTGGTGTTAAATCGTCCTCGGTTTTCGCGCCTAATATGATATTAATCATATTTTCAAGTTTATTAAAATTATCCATTTCAACGCTCCGCCACTTGCTGAACCTATCCAACAGTTTTAATAGCTCCTCGAAGTCTAACTCTTTTTTTCTATACTTTTTTAAATTCTTTTGTATTATTTCCGCTAGTACCTGGAGCGCGTTTCCCATGACTAGCGACTCGCTTAATTCATTGTTTAATTTGATGGCGTTGCTTGTCTGTATGTCCTGGCGGGTTTTAGCTTCTAACCGGTCGTTATAATGATATTTAAAAGCCCATTGTCTTAATAATCCATAATCTGTTCCCGTTTCTTCTGCTATTTTCTTATATGTCCAGGCCGGGTGTTGTAACTTAATTTTAAAAGCTTTGAATGAGGCTTCGGGTTCGTGTGCCTTATGCGTCCACCAACGTTTCTCCCATATTTGCAATTTATTTTTTTCTGTCATGTCGGCGCGCCTCTCTCTTTTGTTATATCTTGTAATATTTTGTTATTGTACATTGTTTAATTCGTTTTGTGTAAGTCGGATCGTAGCC
>JAZUPW010000010.1:0-2573 GCA_045605385.1 Acutalibacteraceae bacterium | reverse complement strand
CGCATGCATGGAGAAAGCGATGTTGTGGAAGGTACTCTTAACTTGGCGTTGCATGTTGGCGATGACGTGGAGAAGGTGCTGCGTAACCGTAAGGCTTTTGCTGAAGCTGTTGGTGTGGATGCAAATTGCTTTACTACGTGTCAGCAGGTGCATGGCAGTAAGGTTACTCTTGTTACGGAAAAATTAGTTGGTAGTGGTGCAGTTAATTTTGCCAATACCATTGCTGATACTGACGCGTTAATTACAAATCTTCCAGGTGTACCCTTGATGCTGTTTTACGCTGACTGCGTACCCGTACTGTTTGCTGACTTAGACAGTGGTGCCATTGGTTTGGCGCATGCTGGTTGGCGCGGAACGGTTGCTAACATTGGAGCTAAGACCTTGGCGGCGATGGGGGAAGCCTTTGGCACGAGGCCACAAAATGTTTTGGTAGGCATTGGTCCGTCCATTGGAGCCTGCTGCTACGAGGTGGATGACTTCGTACGTGACCAGGCACAAGGCTACGAGGAGTTTTTTGCTTCCAAAGGTGGAGGTAAGTACCAGTTAGACCTGTGGGGAATGAATGCAAGGCAGTTGGTTCAAGTAGGTATTCCAGCAGAAAATATTATGATTTCTGGTGTATGTACCAATGATAATGTGGAGTTGTTCTGTTCCTATCGTGCGGAACAGGGCAAGACTGGTCGCATGGGCGTGTGCCTCTGCGCTCGTAAAAATTAATAAGTAAAATTAAGCGGAGCTTTCGAGTTTGGGAGCTCCGTTTTAGTTTGCGAAAATAAAAATCCTCCTGCCTAAACAATAATAGTCATCGACAGGAGGTGAGAAATAGGGCGATATAAATTTGTAAAAAGATACCGGGCACATGCTGAACTTCATATACCCGGCGAAAGTTTGCATCAGAGGTTCTCTAATGCCCCAAGCAAATGTCTCGTTTGCTATTAAGAAGAATTATAGCCTTAATAAAAATAGTTAGGTGTTGCGAAAGCAACGCAAATATTAAAGTAACTGCTTACTTTATTTTCAAAAGCCTATAACTTATTTCAAATAAAAGATTGAAAAACCAATGTGTTGCATACGCAAAAAATAATTAAAAAAGTTATGTAAGCAGTAAATAAAGTGTTGCTTAAGCAACAAAGTTACTTAATACTTACTTTAGTTACAAAATGTTTACAGGAAAATTTTTATATGTATAATGAGGGCATAAGTTTAGAAAGAATATAAAAATTTTTAATGTAGGTGAAGTAGATGGATGTAAGAATGTCTGTGCAAAATTTGGTGGATCTTCCTTTGTTTCAAGGATTGGATGTCGAAGAAATTAGTGAGGTTTTAAGCAGAGTAACTGTACTTGTAAAACGTTTTCGTAAATCTGATTATATCTTTTTAGCGGGAGACTGCGTAGAAAATTTGTGTATTGTTGTAAATGGCAAGGTACAAATGATTAAAGAAGATATTTGGGGTGATAAGTCTATCATTGCAAATTTGGGAGCAGGCTCTGTTTTTGCAGAAAGTTATTTGGGCAGACGTCATGATAAAAGCATTGTTAGCTATTTCGCTGCCAGCGATAGTGAAGTGCTGATGCTTCCTTTTGGTAGATTTTTGGAAAATCCGCATAATTCTAAAGCACATAATAAATTAATGTGCAATATTGTAGCAATTTTGGCGGACAATAATAGCAGACTCATCGAAAAAACTGAAATCTTATGTAAAAAAACTTTGCGTGGTAAAATTCTTGCTTATCTTGAACAAGAAGCTGCTAATGCAGGCACAAAAAAGTTTGTTGTTCCGTTTAGCCGTACCGATTTAGCAAACTATTTGGATGCTGATCGCAGTGCTTTAACTCGCGAATTGGCAAGGATGCGTGACGAAGGTTTGATTGCATTTGAAAAGAATACCTTTGAAATTTTGGAACAATAAATTTTATAGGTTCTGAATTAAAAATATAGATATAATGACAATGTAAAGACTGTTGTGAAATCGTTATAAGCCTTCGATTCGCAACAGTCTTCTTTTGTTTAAATAAATTTATTCGTTATAAAATTTTAACAAGTTTATAAATTTATTTTAGAGAAAAACAATTAACTCATATAGCTAAAATAATTTTTCTAAGCAGAAAGGGGAATATAAGTGTAGTTGTAGCAACGTGGAGTGTGAATTTGCCGTGATAAGATTTGTTTAACATAAAGAGTTTAAGGAGTAATTTTTCACTTAGGCTATTTATGAAATTTATTAAAAGGAGGAACAAATATGTCCCCGGCAATTAAATGTTTAATTCTGTTGGCAGTAGTTGCGCTTTTCTTCGTAACCGAACTTATTCCTTTGGCAATTACTGCAATGGGCGGCGCTATTGCGTGCGGCCTGTTAGGCTTCATTCCGGCAAAACAAGTATTCAGTGGTCTTTCTAACTCCACCGTAGTACTCTTTGGTGGTATGTTCGTTGTAGGTGCTTCCATGTTCTACACCGGTCTTGCTCAAAAAATTGGTAACACCGTTGTAAGCCTGTGCGGCACTGGCGAAAACAGCCTTATGTTCGGTCTTATGTTGGTAGGCACCGTACTTTCTTCCTGCTTGTCCAACAC
>JAZUPW010000009.1:0-6369 GCA_045605385.1 Acutalibacteraceae bacterium | reverse complement strand
AAGAAGCGCCATTGAGTACATTGCTGACGTAAATTCAACATCACCGAATTTTACTGCAATTTCGCCCTGCTTATGGCATCCTGCAAAACTGAACACAAGAAGCATACACAAAACTACAGCAAGTATGCTTTTTAAAGTTTTCATTTTAAAATTCCTCCAAAAAAATATCTTCTATTAATTATAATGGCATAGGTTAGGCGAAACAATTTTGTTTCGCCACAAAATCTTTGATTTTGCGACACATTTTTAGTAAAATTTGTCCTATCCCATTGCAATGAATGTTGTGCAAAATTAAATATTAGAATTTAATTTTGCGAAAGCCACTTTTTAAGTGGCTTGTCGGAACGCTTTTAAGCGTTTCGACTAACTACAATCATTATAGTACATTTTATTACAAAAGTCTATAAATATTTTGTAAAATTACAATGCATTTACAATTTCGCCGACAATATCTATAAGTTTTGTACCTGCGTTCAGTTTTATGGAAAGCGCGCCGTTTTCTTTGGTGTGCATTTTTAATCTTTCACCAAACACAGCCCCTAGTTTTAAAAAGAGTTCTGCGCTTTGTTCTTTTGTGTGCAGTTTAACTTCGTTTTGTTCGCGCGTTATTTCATAAATGCCCACCGCCTGAGCCTTATTCCGCAAAAGCGCTATATCTATAAGTCCCATAACGCTTCTCGGCGGTTCGCCAAAACGGTCTATAAGTTCATCTATAACGTCGGCGGCATCGTCATCATTGGTTATATCGGCTATTCGTTTATAAATACCAAGCCTTGAAGATAAAGACGGAATATAATTTTCGGGAATGTGCGCCGAAATGTTAAGGTCTATTGTGCAAACCTCTTCTTCCTTTTCTTCTTCAATTTCTATGCCTTTCATAGCATCATTCAGCAGTTTTATATACATATCGTAACCAACCGCTTCCATATTTCCGTGCTGAGCGCCGCCTAATACACTACCTGCCCCGCGGATTTCAAGGTCACGCATTGCTATATGGAATCCCGAACCGAATTCGGTGAACTGACGTATTGCTTCAAGCCGCTTATGGGCATCTTCGTTTAATGCTTTACCGCCTCTAAAACAGAAGTAAGCATACGCGCGTCTTGGTGAGCGCCCTACTCTGCCGCGAAGCTGATGAAGTTGCGAAAGTCCCATACGGTCGGCATCCTCTATTATAAGTGTATTAACGTTCGGAACGTCTACGCCTGTTTCTATTATTGTGGTACAAACAAGCACGTCTATTTCATTTTCAATAAGCCGCTTCCACACGTCACTAAGCGCTTCTTCCCCCATTTTACCGTGAGCAACTTCAATTCTTGCATCGGGAAGCACCGCTTTAAGGCGAGATGCTACTTTATATATTGTTTCAACGCGGTTATGCAAATAATAAACCTGTCCGCCGCGGCGAAGTTCTTTATTAATGGCATCGTACAAAATTCCGTTAGACTGTTCAAGCACGTAGGTCTGTACAGGCTGACGGTCTGCAGGCGCTTCTTCTATTACCGACATATCGCGAAGTCCCGACATAGCCATATTAAGCGTTCGCGGAATGGGTGTTGCCGAAAGGGTTAATACGTCTACGCTTGGATAAAGTTCTTTAAGGCGTTCCTTTTGCGCTACGCCGAAACGCTGTTCTTCATCTATTATAACAAGTCCTAAATCTTTAAAGGTTACGTCTTTGGAAATTAAACGGTGAGTGCCTATTACAATATCTACCCTGCCTTTTTTAAGGTCAGCTATTGTTTTTTCTGCCTGTTTGGGAGTAACAAAACGCGAAAGCAAACGTATTTCTACAGGGATATCACCTATTCGGCTTAAAGCGGTGTTAAAATGTTGCCACGCAAGTATTGTTGTGGGCACAAGTATAGCGCACTGTTTACCTTCACACACGCACTTAAAGGCGGCGCGAAGCGCAACCTCGGTTTTGCCGAAACCAACGTCGCCGCAAAGAAGTCGGTCCATTGGGTTTGGCTTCATCATATCGCCCTTTATTTCATCTATGCAACGGAGTTGGTCTTTGGTTTCCTCAAAGGGAAAACGGCGTTCAAAATTATTTTGCAAATCGGTATCTTCGCCAAACGCGTAACCCTTTGCCGCCATTCTTTTGGCATAAAGTTCGGTTAACTGTTTTGCCATATCCTTAACGGCGCGTTTTACACGGCTTCGGGTTCTTTGCCATTCGCTTGTGCCTAATTTATGAAGTTTTACGTTGCCCGAATCGGCGCCTATATAGCGCGAAACCAAATCAAGCTGAGTAACAGGCACGTAAAGTGAATCTTGCCCCGCATAGCGAATTTTTATATAGTCTTTGGTTATTCCCGAATTGGTTATACTTTGTATTCCGCCGAACACACCTATACCGTGGGAAGAATGAACAACTAAATCGCCCGCTTTTATTTCATCCAGCGAACCTATTGCCGCCGCATTTTTAGGCAGCCGTTTTTTCTTGTTTTCTCCGCCCGAAATTCTGCGGCAGGTTACAACAAGCACTCCGTTTTCTACAAATTCAAAACCGCTTGACAAATACCCTGTTGTTACAACCGTTTTTCCTTTTTGTATTGTTGGATTTGCTTCAAAAACGGCAGGTATTCCTTTAGCAGTTAAATCTTCCGATAAAAGTTTTGCGCCTTTTTCTTCGCCTGCAAGAATTACCACGGCATAATTTGAACGCACGGCGTAATCAAGGTCTTCAGCAAGAACTTCAATATCGCCGTTCCAGAAATTATTGCGCTTTGCTTTAATATCACAAAGGGTTTTTAAATTAATTTCATAAGAACCGCGCACAAAATTATCTAAAATTATGCTTTTTTCTATTAAAGATATAAACTCGGATTTATTAAGCATAAATTTATCGCAGCCTTTTGAAACTCTGCCCGAAGTAAGTAAAGAACTTAAATCTTCAATATGCATTTGCTCTATAGAAGCAAGGCGTTCAAAAAGGTTACCGCTTTCAAACACAACCGGAACCGCGTTATCGCAATAATCAAATATACTTGCAAAGGAGGTATAAATAAGCGGCATATAGCGGTCTAGCGGTATTGTCATTCCGCTTTCAAGCAGTGATATATCATCGAATATATTTTTTATTCTTATTTCGCTTAATTTTTTATTGTTGGATAAATACTTTTTAAGAATTTCTATTAAATCTTCACTTTTGCAAACACATTCTTTGGCGGGAACAATTCTTAATGCATCTATATTATCGGTACGGCGCTGTGTTTCGGTATCAAAAAGCGAAATAGTATCTACCTCATCGCCCCAAAATTCTATTCGGCAAGGGTTTTTAGAATCTGCCGTAAAAACATCAAGTATTCCGCCGCGCAAAGCAAACTGCCCTGCGCCGTCTACGGTATCTGCCCTTGTATAACCGGCATCGAGAAGTCTATTACAAAGATTTTCAATATTATAACTCTCCCCCACCGAAATATTAAAAGAAAGCGCCTTTAAGGTTTCTTTGGGAATAGTGCGCGAAATGGCGGCATCTATACTTGTTACCGTAACGCATTTTGCCCCGTCTGCAAGAGCAGACAGGGTGTCTATTCTTTTATGCTCGAACTCTTTTGAGTTTGATACAGCGCCCGAAAACTCGTAGTCCCTGTAAGGGAAAAAAGCGGCATCCACACCTAAAATGCGTAAGTCGTCATACAGCGTAAACGCCGAAGATTCGCTTTCGCAAATAATTAGAAGCGGAAATCCGCCAAGAGTATTAAGCGCCGAGCAAATTAAAGTTTTATGAATTAGTGACGCGCCTGTCATAAGGCAAGGCAAAGCGCCGCTGTCTGCCGCGTTATAAACCGTTTTAAATGCGGTTTCGCCTTTAACGGCAGAATTTAAAAAACTTAGACTATTCATTATGCATTAAACCTGTTCATAGCAGTTTCCACACTGCCTGTTATAAGTTCACACACAGCATCGGCAGAGCGTGAAAGCGCACCGTTATACGTATCCGTTTGTTCTTTTGGTAGTTTGCCCAAAACCCAATCTATCATATCGTAATCGGGATGCGGTTTTTCACCAACGCCCACCTTTACCCTTTTAAAAGCATCGCTTCCCAAATGGGCAATTATGCTTTTTAGTCCGTTATGACCGCCTGCGCTTCCCTTTGCGCGTACTCTTATTTTTCCAACGGGAAGGCTTATATCATCGGATATTATTATAACGCGGTCTATTGGTATTTTGTAAAAACGCGCAAGTTTTCCAACCGCCTCGCCCGAATTATTCATAAAAGTAAGCGGTTTTACGGCAAGAACTTTTATTCCCTTTATACTTCCCTCGCCGTAAAAAGCATTGAACTTTTTCTTGTTCAGTTGAATACCCAACTTTTCGCAAAGGATATCTACCGACTTAAAACCTGCGTTGTGGCGGGTGTTTTCATATTGCGGACCTGGGTTTCCAAGACCTGCTACAAGCCATATATTATCATTAGATTTATTTTTAAAAAACATTTTTTTCACCTAAAAGGATTCCTTGAAGCCAAGGAATCCTTATTTTAAATTATTTGAAGTAAAGTTTACTGCCCATATCTTCTACCTGATAAATCTTTACGTAATCAATATGCGATTCAAGGTAGTCGTCGTGTCTTTCGGGATCATAAGAAGCGCCGTAGTTTTTAGCGCCCATTCCACAAGACATTATAATGTTATTACAAGCCCTTTCTTTATACCAATCGGGGATATCGTATTCGCAGTATTTAACACCGTCGAAAGCAAAAATTATTTTATCTTCTTCCCAAACAAAAGTGTAAATGTGGTAATCTGCATAAATATCGGTTTCATCTATCATGGGTTTAAAAGAGGTCTTTAAATCACCGGTATAATCGTTATAATCGGGACCAAAATGCTCTGTAGTAGAGGTGGTATAATTTCTGGACCAGTGGTGTATACAGGATTCAACGTGGTTTTTATAACCATAGTTTTCGTTAAGGTCGTATTCAGTCATACATCCGCGATTTTCTCCGTTGAAGGTGCCGTCGCCGTTTATCCAGAGCGAAGTGCAGGCAGGAACATTTGCAACCTTTTCTCTTATTTCGAGCATACCGTATTGGTAAATCATTTTACCAAAGGTAGAAACGTTACTGTTAAAGAACTGAACGTTCATATCAATATCTTTCTGCCAGGTAGGTGTTCCGTAAGCGGTGGCAAGAATTAAGTTGCCGTTTTCTACCCTTACAAGCTCTTTTTCCTCACCCGACATAGTCAGCACGGGGTCGTTACCGTAGCCACGGATAGTGGTGGTGCCGCCCAATTTAGAATCTTCATATTTATAGCCCTGACCAAGACCTGCATAAACACCCCACACGCTTGTATCAAAGGTTTCAAACTCATCGTTAAATGCAAGTGCATATTTATCGCTTGCAGCGGTATATTCACCCTTGAGTTCAAAACCATCATAAAGGTCGGCGCCGCAACCCAATGAATCTTTATATTCAAGATAAGCAATAAAGTCGGCTACACCCTGCGCGGTAGCTATATCGCTTCCACCTTTTATTATTAGCTTTGTTCCCTTAACGGCAATTACGTATTCGTTTTCACCCTTTACAGAAACAAGTCCACTTTCTTCGCGAATTGTATCGCCAATAATAATTTCATAAGGTGTTTTAGTTACCTTTTCATTTACACGGTTAAGTGTTACGCCCTTACCTGCGGCGTATTCTATAAGGTTTTCAATTTGCATACCGTAGATATACGGCATAACTCTGGGGTTTACTATTGTAAAGCGGTTCCAGTTTTTGCCGCTTATGGTATGAACCTTTTTATCGGTTACTTCAGCCGCAACAGCCTTTACATCCTTAACGGTTGTATCTTTAGAAGAACTGTAAATTGTATAAACAGTTCCGTCTATATCTTTAACCTTTATATAACCGCGCGCAGAAATATCTCTTGCGTCGTCTTTATATAAATCGCTTAAATAATAACTGTAAACAACGCTTCCGCTATCGGCATCGTACTTCCAATAAGCGCCGAAGTTATAGGTTTTGCTCTTTATTGCATATCCTTTTTCAGCAAGTTCGGCATTACTTACGGTAAGCGCGCCTTCATCGGCAGTTGCATTTTTAAGCACTATACCTCTTTCAACAAGGGTTAATTCTTCGCCGTCTACCGTTACGGTTGCGCCGTTATCGGAAACGTAGCTATAGTAGAAGCGAAGCGCCTGAGAATTTTCTGTTTCTTCGGCTTCTTTGGTTAACGCGCTGCTTCCGCTGTCTGTAAGAACGTCAATTTTCTTGAATGTAATATCGTCTACACAAATATCGCCCGAAGCAACGGCGTACAGCATATTTGAGTCTTCTTTAAACAACGAAGTAGAAATATAACGTTTAACACTGTGCCAAGCGTTATCGGCAATTATTTCATTGCCTTTTAAAATACT
>JAZUPW010000008.1:0-74697 GCA_045605385.1 Acutalibacteraceae bacterium | reverse complement strand
GAATTGTCAATTTAAAAACAAACAAGCTTTCGGTTTCACCCCGAAAGCCTGTTACGTAAATTTTTCAAAATGCTTTTTTTAGAAAAGTGCTTATAATAACTGCATTTTGAAAAAGTTTCTTAAAAAATGCCTTCTTTCTTTTGCTATTATTTCGATATTTCCGTTTTTATCTAATTTACAAAAAGCAAACAAATCTTCGCCTGCATAATCTGATTTAACAAAATAGTAAACGTCTGTTTCTTTGAATATAAAGCTTGTTCTTATTCAAGTGTTTTTTAGCAGTGTTATAATTTCAATATTATATTTTAACACTGCCTATTAACTATAGCATTGAAATTTACTTAACCAAAATTTTAATATCATGCAAGCCACCCAAATATCTGCCTTCTTCATTTGGTTGCACTTCTTCTTTAATGCTTACAAAATAAATAACACCTATATCTCCTTCTTTTGTTTTTACCACAAGTTTATCTTTTATTTCGTACTCATAATCAATTTTTGAGTTAGCGTATATAGTTGAAATTTTGTTTTCAACTTCCCTTAGTCCCTTTTCAGAAGCAAGAAGTTCTACTCTTTGTTGGGTTTTTGTGTTTGTCGGTATATTATCCATATCAGAACAAGAAAAACTTGCAATCTCTCCATTTTTTGCAAAAAGTATGCTTATCCTTTGATTAGTAGCTATCCCAGATATATATTTTTGACACGCAAAAATGTAATATGCAGTATCATCTTCTGTTACTTCATAATCGTTAATTTCAATATATTGTTTAAAGATTTTATTTGCCTTTTCTCTACACTCATCAATAGTTGCAGAGCCATCGGTTACTTTACCGTTTTCAAAAATAGTTATATTTTCTAAGTTATTTGTTCTTCCATTTATTTCAAATTTCCCGCCTTCAAAACGGTAATTATGTGTAACGTATGTGTTATAGGAATAATATGCAGAACTTTCATACGTACCAACATAATCTTTACCATCAAAATTAACAGTAAATGTTTTATCTGCATTTTTATCTTCATAAAGCACATAAGGTCTTTTATCTGAAAAAGCATAATCTATATTGTGTTTTACTTCTTCTAATGAATCCTGCGGCATACTGATTTGATACGCACTTATTTCTTTATCTGAACAACCTGAAAAAGCCAAAGTTATTATAAGCACTATTAACAAAATATAATACTTTCTGTTATTCATAATATTTTCCCCTTACATACAAATTATTGTTCTGGGAACAAAACGGTATCACCATCTCCGCAAAGAACGTATGAAGCAAACGGTGTTCCACGATATATGCTTTCTTCTGCCAATGTTTCGCAAGCAGTATAAACTGAATAACCGTTGGATAAATATTCAAAAAATTTATTCGTCCACATATTCGTAGCACTACAATCTATCTCACCTTCGAAACCAACTGCACACGATGCACCGCGTTCGACCGTTTCGCTAGGCAAATTCAGGGCATTTGCACCGCCATTCTTCGTCTTCTAATTAAATTTTACCATATTATGTAAACTGTGTCAAGTTACAGATAGGTTGCAATAAAGTTACAAAAATATAACAACAAGATATTCAGATGCTGTCATCAAATATCTTGTTGTTTATTAAAAATCAAGCGCTTCGCTCTATTATTGCCGCCATAACGGTGATGTCATCTTCGTGTTTATCACTGCGGCGGCGTTTTGCGCATTCGCTTATGCGGTTGGCAAGATTTTGTGCGCTGCCGTCACGCCAGGCTTCGATTTCTGCGCTTATCCAATCTGTACCCTCGCTTACCGCGCCGTCTGATACCATAACCACAATATCACCTCTGCGCAGTGTAATTACGGCTTTATCAAAACCTATATCCCGTAAAATTCCTGCGGGCAGGGAATTGCTTTGCGCTTTAGAAGTTTTTCCGTTTCTTCTTATAAGCGTTGGCGCGGCGCCTGCTTTTAACAGTTCGGTTTTGCCTGTAAAAAGGTCTATAGCCACAATATCAAGCGTGGCGGTTGATTCGTCGGTAGACTTAAAAAGCATAGAAGAATTAAGTATTTTTAAAGATGCGTTGTAATCAAAACCTGCTTTAAGCAAACGGCTCATAAGTCCCGTTGCCATTGCGCCGTCCACCGCCGCGCGTCCGCCCGTGCCCATACCGTCGGAAAGTATCATAATAAGTTTTCCTTTGCCGTCAAAAAAGTATTCGTAAGCGTCTCCGCAAATAGCCGAGTTTTCACTGCATAACTGTTTTACGCCTACATCTGCATTAAATACGGCGTGTTCACTTGCGGTTAAAAAAGTATCGTTTTCGGCAACGGTAATGCAAGGCGGGTCGAAATCACGGTCACAAGCGGCGCACAGCGCGTGCATTATCATAGCGCGGTTGAGCACGGTGTCCGATTTTGTTTTAAGGCGTATTTCAACCGTCATACGGTCATTTTTATCAAGCCTTACACCGCATTCTTTTACAATTATGTTTATGTTCTTAAGCGCTGCCGAAATTCGTGAAGCCGCCGCGGCGTCAAAACGCTCGTCAACGTCGAAATCGGCGGCAAGACCGCTGAGCATTTGCGAAATGCCCGAAAATTGGTCGGAAACAACGCCTCTTACTTCTTCTACTCTTTTTTCAGCGTTTATTGCCGAAACGTATTCGCTGTAATACTTGTAGGTTGCGTTGGCAATTCGTTCGGTGCGAAGGCATCTTCCTTTAAAATCTGAACTGCAAAGGTTAGAAAGGCAACTTTCGCCTTGTTTTATTCCTTTTGTCATTTCCACAACACAGGCAAGGGTATCATCGTACTTCGTTTCCCAACAGTATATCTGAAGCGAACAACCCTTACAGGCATCGTTTTCTATTCGGCTTATAACGGTTTTAAAATCGGGCGCGTTTATTCTGCTTAATGAAGCCGCTACGTTATCCACCGTTTTAGATACGTCGCTAAGGGCTTTTGCGGCAAATTTAAGACGCATTGTAAGTCCGTTTTTAAGTCCGTCGGGTTTTACAACGGTAACTCTGCCTGCAAAAAGTTTGCCAAAGCGCATTGAAGCCGATTTCGGCATTAATAAATATACGGCACAGGCTAAAAACGATTCTATTAAAACTCCTATGCTTTGTGTTGAAAAGGAAGAAAGCGTTGCGCTTATGGTTGCGGCAGAAAGAAAGGCAAGGGTTTGTCCTATTTTTCCCGTATCAGCAAATACGCCCGCCATAAGACCGCCGAAACACAGCATAATTGCGGTGGAAATTTCGGCAGAAGAAAGCGCGGCGGTAAGCGCACAGGCAATACCGAATACTGCGCCTGCGCTTACGTTTCCGTAGCGCGATGCTATAAGAATAAGTACAACACAAACAAATCTGCCTAAACTAAGGTTGCCTATTGTTACGTAATTCAACCCAAGCAACACAAAATTCACCGTAAGTATTACACTGCAAAGCTGTTCGCCCGAAAGACCTGTATCGTTCTTTATTATACTTTTAAAACCTCGGTTTGAAAAATAGGCGCCGCCGCCCGCAAGTACTGCCTCGGTAAGCGAAAAAGCAAAACCGCCCTTTATTCCGTTATAGGTTGCTATTCCCGTGAAAAATACACACAAGAAAGCAACGAAAAAGGCAAATATACTTTTTTTGTTAAGCGGTTTTATTTTAATAACCAGAAGCCGTATTGCAAGAATTGCAAAAAGCGCGGATATGTAACGGAATCCGCCTGAATTTGAAGCGGGGAATATACTGCCTGCAAGTGAGCCTATAAACACCGAAAACATAATTTGCTGTGGACTTCCCGCAACCAAAGAAGCGCCGAAAGGCAAGAATTTATTTTGCACCAAACCGCGCGAAGCAAAGAAACCGCAGAAAGTGAAAATTAAGTGGGTAATTATAATTTCAGCGAGTTCCCTTGCCGTAAGATGTGTGCGTTCATAAACACAAGATAATTTTTGCTGTAAAAGTTTTGTTTGTTCCTTCATTTTTTTACACCTCTTGTTGTATTATACATTTTTTGGTGTGGTGTAACGTGTCGGAGTATGAGGGTAGTTTTTTATTATTTTTAAAGAGAAAAAGCAACTAATTGTAAACAAAGAAATCTTTATGTCATAAATGATAAAAAATAACCTTTTTTGTGTTGTAAGAATAAAGTTTTTATGTTATAATAATCTGTAAATATTTTATACGTTGCGGGAGTGTGTTGTTATGAAATATATTGTAGATAATGATATGCATATCCATTCGTATCTTTCGCTTTGCGCCGCCGATAAAGAACAGACTGCGCAAAGAATTCTTGACTACGCAAAGGAAAATAGTCTTACAACGGTTTGCGTTACCGACCACTTATGGGATGATAAAGTAAAAATAAACGGCGTAACTGCACACAGAGATTTTTACGTTGCGTACTTAAAGCAGGATTTTGCGCACGTAACCGAAATTTTGCCCTTACCCAAAGATGACAATGCGCGATTTTTATTTGGTTGCGAAACCGAACTTGATTATTTACTTACGGTAGGTCTTTCAAAAGAAAGAATGAACGAGTTTGATTTTATAATTATTCCTACAACGCACTTTCATATGGTTGATTACACCCTTACCAAAGAGCAGTGGGAAAATGCCGAAACCCGCGCAAAAGCCTGGATAGACCGTTTGGATGCTGTGCTTAATATGGATTTACCCTTTAAGAAAATAGGTCTTGCGCATCTCTCCTGCAGTCTTATTGGCAGAAACAAACAGGAATTTTTAGACGTAATGAGATTGTTGCCTCAAAAAGGAATGGACCGCCTGTTTACTAAAGCGGCACAACTTGGTGTAGGTATTGAAGTTCACGGAAGTACGCTTCACTTTAGCGAAACACCAGAAGAAGTTGAACTTGCTTTGCGTCCGTTCAGGACGGCAAAGAAGTGCGGATGTAAATTTTATCTTGGCAGTGATGCTCACCGTCCGCACGAATTTAACGGCGCTAAGGAAAGATTTGAACGTTTGGTAGATTTATTGGAACTTAGTGAAGACGATAAATTCAGAATTTAATTGGCTGGAAGTGAAATTATGCAGAACGATACCGTTGCGGCAATAAGCACCCCCATAGGCGAAGGCGCCGTTGGTGTTGTAAGAATATCGGGCGAAAGCGCTTTTGATATTGCCGAAAAAATGTTTAAAAGCGCCTCTGGTAAGCGTGTTGCCGATATTAAAGGCTATACCGCGCTTTACGGATCGGTTTACGACGGAAAAAACAGAATAGACAATGCGGTACTTTTAAAGTTCTGTGCGCCTAAAAGTTATACGGGCGAAAACGTTATTGAAATTTCGGTTCACGGCGGAAGTTACGTTGTAAACCGTGTTTTAAGGTCGGCACTTGAAAACGGGGCACAACCCGCAGGTGCAGGCGAGTTTACCAAAAGGGCTTTTTTAAACGGAAAACTTGATTTAATTGAAGCCGAAAGCGTTATGGCGCTTATTAAAGCGCAAAACGACCAGCAACTTAGAATGGCGAACTCTGCCATAAGCGGGAAAATTAGTGTAGAAATAAAAGAAATAGAAGCAATTCTTACACGTCTTGCATCTTCTATTGCGGTTTACAGCGATTACCCCGAAGAATATCTGCCCGAACTTGACAGCGCAGAATTTATAAACACTTTAACAACCGCAAAGGAAAAGTTAGACCGTTTAATAGATAATTACGAAACAGGCAGACGTATTCGCGAAGGTATAACAACGGCTATTGTGGGCAAACCCAACGTTGGCAAATCTACTTTAATGAATATGCTTTTAAGGGAAAAACGTTCTATTGTAACAAGCGTTGCGGGAACAACAAGAGACGTTATTGAAGATACCGCTAAAATAGGCAACACCTTATTAAGACTTGCTGATACTGCCGGTATTCACTCCACAAGCGATGAAGTTGAAAACATAGGCGTACAACTTTCTAAAGAACGCATTGAAAACAGCGATATTATACTTGCCGTTTTTGATACTTCTTCTCCCTTTGATGAAGATGATGAGCGTTTGCTTGAATATATAAAAGGCAAAAACGTAATTGCAGTACTTAATAAAGATGATTTAAAGGCTTATGATTTTAAAAATCATTTAGACGGAATATGCTGTGTGGCTGTTTCGGCAAAAAACGAAACGGGCACAGAAGAATTAAGCGAAAAAATAGAACAACTTGCAGGAACTTCACAGTTTGATGCCAACAGCGCGGTGCTTTTGTCTTTGCGTCAACTTTCTTCGGCAAAAACAGCAAGAGACGCCGTTGCTTTAGCAATTGAAACAATAAATACAGGGTTTACCACCGATGCCGTAGGCATTTGTGTTGACGATGCGTTGTATGCGCTGTATATGCTTACGGGAAAGCGCGTTACCAACGAAGTTGCCGATGAAGTGTTCCGTAACTTCTGCGTAGGCAAATAAAGAAAGGAAAATTTATTATGTTAAATATTAACAAGGCGGTTAAGTTTTTAAAGAAATACTGTATATTTGTTGCTGCGGCAGCGCTTATTTTAGTAATTGTTTTCTGCGCTACAATTCCTGTTTGTAAGCAGTATTTTATTTACACAAAAACTGCAACAGGCGCCGATTCAAATATTATTGAAATGGATTACTTCAATAAAGACGGAAACATAGTAAAAAATGAAAAATATACCGAAGGCGAAATTTACAGTGTTACCGAAAACGTATATAGCGGAAAAAACATTACCGAAAGTAAGATTTATTATTGGGATGAACTTTTTGAAACAACAAAGTACGAATATAAAGATAAACTGTTGATTACAAAAACCGTATACGACACCTCAGACGCTATTGTTAATACCGAAACGTATTATTATGATGAAAAAGACGTACTTATTAATTCGGTTGTAACCGATGAAAACGGAACGCAAAGTTTCAGATACGATTATCTTTATAAAGACGGACTTCTTTCTAAAAAAGTGCTTTATGATGTTGAGAATGATTATACCAGAGTAACAACTTATACTTATGAAGACGGACGTCTTGTAAGCGAAAAGGTTACTGCGGGCGCTTATCATAATAATACTACTGAATATACTTATAACAGCAAAGGCCACGTTGCTATGAAAAAGAGTGATTCTTTAGAAAACGGATACGTGTCGTACACTTACGAGTACAGAACAAAAAGGGTAACTGTATTTGCAAAAATTTTCTAAAAGGTGAAAGTATTAAATGGTTTGTTATAAAGCAAAAGATTACGATATAGCAGTTATAGGCGGCGGCCATGCAGGTATTGAAGCCGCTTTGGTTTCTGCGCGCCTTAATATGAAAACCGTTATGTTTACGGTATCGCTTGATTGGGTTGGAAATATGCCTTGTAATCCATCTATTGGCGGAACTGCAAAAGGGCATCTTGTAAGAGAACTTGACGCTTTAGGCGGTGAAATGGGCAAGGCGGCAGACAAAAATACTCTTCAAAGCCGTATGCTTAACCGCGGAAAAGGTCCTGCTGTACATTCGCTTCGCGCTCAGATAGACCGAAGAAATTACAGCGCGTATATGAAAAACGCTGCCGAGCGTCAGCAGAACTTAGACGTAAAACAAGCGGAAATTGTAAAAATAGAAAAACAGGGCACTTCTTGGATTGTTACTACCCATTTAGGCGCACAGTATACCGTTAAAGCCGTTATTCTTGCCACGGGGACCTTTCTTTCGGGAAGAATTTTCGTGGGTGAAGTTAATTATGAAAGCGGTCCCGACGGACAAGCACCCGCCACAAGACTTGCCGAGTGCTTAAAAGAAATTGGGTTGCCGCTTAGAAAATTCAAAACGGGAACCCCTGCAAGGGTAGACAGAAAAAGTATAGATTTTTCGCTTTTGGAAGAACAATCAGGCGATGAAAAAATAGTGCCGTTCAGTTTTTCCACTAATCCTGAAAGCATTAAAAATACCGAAGTATGCCATATTGCGTATACTAACGAAAAAACCGAAGCGGTAATAAGGGAAAACCTGCACCGTTCGCCTCTTTATGCAGGTGATATTGAGGGCGTAGGCCCTCGTTATTGTCCAAGTATTGAAGATAAAATTGTGCGTTTTCCCGATAAAGAACGTCACCTTTTGTTTATAGAACCTTGCGGCGCTAATACAAACGAACTTTATTTACAGGGAATGTCGTCTTCTTTACCCGAAGAAGTTCAAATTAAGTTTTACCGCACCATAAAAGGTCTTGAAAACGTGGAAATAATGCGTAATGCCTACGCTATTGAATATGATTGTATAGATCCGTTATATCTTGAACCTACCCTTGAAGTAAAGAACTTTGAAGGCCTTTACGGCGCAGGGCAGTTCAACGGTTCTTCGGGTTATGAAGAAGCCGCAGTTCAGGGCTTTGTTGCGGGCGCAAATGCGGCGCTGAAAATAAAGGGTGAAGAACCGCTTATATTTTCGCGCACAACAAGTTATATAGGTACCCTTATTGATGACCTTGTTACAAAAGGCTGCAGTGACCCTTACCGTATGATGACTTCACGAAGCGAGTACAGGCTGTTGCTTCGTCAGGACAATGCCGATGAACGCCTTATGCCTACGGGAAGAAAGTTAGGACTTGTTGATGATACTGATTGGGAAAATTATTTAAAAAGAAAATCCCAGAAGGAAGCCGAAATACAGCGCCTAGAAGAAACTGTTATTGCGCCAAGTGATGAACTAAACGAAATGTTAACGGCAGCAGGTACGGCGCCGCTTACAACGGGTGCGCATCTTGCCGACCTTATAAGGCGTCCGCAAATTAGTTATGAAATGTTAAGCGCATTTGATAAAGCGCGTCCGCAACTTGATTTTTCGGTTTGCGAAAAAGTACAGACTGAAATTAAATATGCAGGATATATAGAAAAGCAACTTGCTCAGGTAAACGAAATAATTCGTCTTGAAAGTAAGCGTTTGCCCGAAAGCATAGACTATTCGCTTATAGAAGGACTTCGCCTTGAAGCAAAAGAAAAACTCTTAAAAATACGCCCCGAAAACGTGGGCCGCGCTTCGCGCATTTCGGGTGTTAGTCCTGCCGATATTTCGGTGCTTTTAATATGGCTTGAAAAAAACAAAAAGGATGGCAGTATATGAACCGTTTTCCGTTTAGCGAAATATATGAAAAATGCGCCGAGTTCGGTGTAAATATTGATAGTACAACCGATGAAAAGTTAAGAATTTACGCCGCTAAACTTCTTGAATGGAACGAAAAAATAAATCTTACGGCAATAACCGAACCAAAAGACGTTGTATATAAACATTTTTACGATTGCATACTGTTTTTAAAAAACGTGAAAATAGAACAGGGCACACGGCTTGTTGACGTGGGCACGGGCGCGGGATTTCCGGGTATGGTTTTAAAAATTGTACGCCCCGATATAAATCTTACGCTCCTTGACAGCCTTAACAAACGCCTTGTGTTCTTAGAAGACGTTTTAAAAAGTGTAGACTTAAATGCCGAACTGTTACACAGCCGTGCAGAAGAAGCGGGTGTAAACGCAAACTACCGAGAAAAGTTTGATATTGCAACGGCAAGGGCAGTAGCCTCTATGAACGTGCTGTGCGAATACTGTTTACCGCTTGTAAAGGTAGGCGGGAAATTTGTGGCTATGAAAGGTCCCGGTATAAATGAAGAACTTTCCTTATCAGCTAACGCTTTAAAACTTTGCGGCGGAAAAACAGAGTCGGTTTTCACCGAAACCTTAACGGGCGAAGAAGAAAGAAACTTCTGTTTAGTACAAAAAATATCGCAAACTCCGACAAAATACCCCAGAATAGGCAAAAAAATATCAAAACAACCGCTTTAACGCGGTTGTTTTTGTTTTAATATGCATTTTTTTGTCGATGTCTTTTTCTTGTAAGATATAACTTTTTTATGCTATTATTTAATCAAAGAAAAGCCGAAGGGAGAATATAAAATGACAATGCAAAGCGAAAAACGAATTGTCTTTTTAGACCCCCGAAGCATAAAATTAAGTTACACCGAAAATGATTTAAACGAAAGATACAGACTGTTGCTTCTTTCGGAAAGTATAAGGGAAAACGGACTTATTCTTCCCGTTACCGTAAGAAAAAGCGGCAGAAGATATATTGCGGTGTGCGGTGAAAAACGAATAAAAGCGTCTATTCTTGCAGGTGTTAAAAAAATACCCTGTATAGTTGGCTGTTCGGTTGACCCCGAACTTCATAAGGCAGTAGAAAATTTTGGTAAAATTTCTGAAAATCCGTTTTTAACTGCCGAAAAACTCGGTATGCTGATAAATAAATACCCTGTGGACAAGTTGGCGGGTATATTGGGGCTTTCTACAAAAGAAGTAACCGATATACTTTCGGCAAACAAAATAACCAATGAAGCAAAAGAAAACTTAAAAGAAGCCGATATTAAACTTAAACTATTTGAAAAGTTAAGCGAAACCGAAAAAAGCCAACAAATAGAAATAATTGAAAACGTTAAAAAGGCAATTAACGGAGAAAATATTAATAGCGAAGAAATTTATTTTCCAAAAAAGACACATAAAGAACCTAAATTTAACGATAAACGGTTCTTTATTAACAGCATAAGGAAAATTGCCGACAGTATGAAACAGAGCGGTATAGATGCTGTTTTAAGCCAAAGTGAAACATCAAAGGCGGTAGAAATAAAAATACGCATAAAAAAGAGTAAGGAAGACGACATTCAACTTTCGTTCTTGCAGTAATTTGCGAAACAGCGTTCCGGTTCCCTTTACGGAACAGCTTTTCGATATAGGGTATGCAGTCGGTTTTGCGCTGTGCTGCCCATCCATCCCCCTTAAATGCGGTTAAGCCTGCTCCCCTCGGGCGAATTTCCGCAAAAGCAAAAAGCATCGGTGAAAACCGATGCTTTTTGTTAATTCTTTTCTTCTTTTGGTTTCATACCCACAAAGGTTTCATTATAATATAACGATTTCTTCTGCAGTTCTTCGTTAAGTTGGGTAAAACCGTACATTTCTGTTAGTGTTTCACTTGCCGAAAATAAATCGGTGCCAAGACCTAAGCGGTCGCCCTCAATTCGCACACCCATTGCCGAAAGCGTAGTGGGAAACATATCAAAGGTACCGAATAAACGGTTGGTAGTTTTTATTGGGTTTACCGAAGAATTTATAATGCAGTTATACACCGTGCGGGTATATTGTTCATCAACGTCTTTTAAAAACTGCGGGTCCATAGTAAGGTGGTCGCCGCTTATAATTATTGTTGTATCGTTATAATAGGGTTGTGTTTTAAGCCACTCAACAAATTCATAAACCTGCTTTGAAGAGCAAGAAAGCACGTTTGCATATTGCTCTTTATACTGCACGGGGCATTTTTCACAGAAGTAGCCGTCGGGGAAGTGGGTATCGGCAGTAAGCATTGTAAAGTTAAAGGGTTTACCGGTTTCGTGAAGTTTGGCTAATTCTTCTTTCGCATATTCAAAAAGCCGCGCATCTTCATAGCCCCACCATACCCGATAGTCTTCATCAAGTCTGCCTTCTGCTTTTAAAACATTAATATCAACAATGTTGTAGTTGCCGTTGTCTGAAAAATAAGAATCTCTTGCGGCAAATGCGGCATCGCTTCCAATAAGAAGTGTTTGTTCATATCCGTTTTGTTCCAGCACTTCACCTATAGAGGTAATGCCCGGTAAAAAGGAATTTTCGCCGCCGTAGTTTTCGGCTGTAAGCGGAACTTTTATGCTTATTCCCGAAGTTTGCGCAACCATAGCCGCGGCAGTCCAGGTGGTGCCCGAAAAAGGAAGAGCGCCGCCAAGCCTGTTCGTGTTGGAAAAACTTACGTTTTCCTTAGCAAGTAAAGTAAGTTCGGGAATATAGTTTTCAATTTGTGCGCCGCCGTCGGCACTTGAAGTGTAGGTTGTTTCCATAGATTCAAGAAAAATGTAAATTAAATTTTTCTTTTGCTGCGGGAAGGTAAGCACTTCGTTTGTAGGAGCAACATAGTGTTCCTTAATAAAGTCGGACTCTTCGGAAACAGTATCTATATAGGGAACTACTTTCAGTTTGGTAATAAACAGCGAAACGGCAAGAAGAAGTGTTGCCAACGCAAAGGGAAGCGCGGTCTTTTTAAAGAAAGCGCAAACCTTTTTGGAACAGTATTCAATATAACCTTGTTTGGCTTTTAGTTTTTTTGAATATCCCGAAAGAATTCTGTATAAAAATACTTCCAACGCGGTTAATAAAACACCGAAAAGACCAACCCTTATATAGGCGCTTGAAAGCAGATTTTTATTTGTGCCCACAGCGGGACTTTTAATTTGAAAAAGTATCTGGTCTAAGTATATGTTATCATATTTATTCAAAAGCCAAATAAGCAAAAATAATAACAAATTACCGCCAAGAAGTAAAATTAGTGACCAAATTAATTTTTTCTTTTCTTTGGGCATTTTTTGCTTCATAGAAAAAACTCCTTAAGTGAATAGTTATTCGGTTATTTCCTTGCTTTCTAAAATCCATATTAAAATAAAAATTCCAAAGAAGAACAGCGAAACCGAAAGCGGATTTTTACCGTGCAAATGACTTTCACAACCCACTAAAACGGTTACTGACCTTGAAATAAATGAAGTTATACAAAGTAAAGAAGCGCAAAATCCTGTTGGGATAAGCATATTTTTATATTTACCCTTAATACCTGCCGCATTTTTGGCAAAGTATAAAAAGAAAATAAGCAAAAAGCATAAAACCGAAAGGTCAAAAAGATGTTCGGTTATTATTGCAAGTGTAGCATAAGAAGTGAAAACTTCTATAGTTTGAAAGATTATAAACACTACGGGAATACTGAAAAAAGTTGGGTTAAAGGGAACTTTAATGAATTTCTTTAATCCGTAAAGGAAAAATGTAATTGCCGATAAAATTCCGAAAATTTCTTTTGCGGCAAACTGCCATAACATAGAATGTTCAATAAACAAACCGCGCACCATATCAATTATAATAGCAGCCGCTAAAATAATTGAAGAAACAGCACAGTTAAGGCTTGGTACTTCTTTAAACAACGGGCGTTCTTTTAAGAACATTGAAAACACAAAAAGACATAGCGTTATAACTGCAATAAATGCCATAAGCGCAATGCCAAGCCCTTTCATTCGGTGAAGCAGAAAGCCTGTGGAAGGTTCGGTTGTGTATATAAGGCAAAAGGAACGCGCAAGGGAACCCACAACAGCCGAAACCGCAAAAAACAAAAGAATATTTTTAAGTTTTAACATAAATTTCCTCTCTTTATTGTCTGAATAACTATTAAGACAAGCACATATATTTAAAATGAAATACATTTATATTTTAATGTTTTAAACATTAAAAGTCAATATCGGTGTGTAAAAAGGAGTATTAAAATGAAAAATCTTTACATTTTTATGGCATTTGTATTAACACTTTGTTTACTTTTAATGCCGCTTATGGCAAAACCTTCAGATAAAAGTATATCGGTAATGTCGCCGCTTAATGATACGTTGGAAGAAAATGAAACGGTTGTTAAGGTGAAAAATTCTTCGGGTGAAATAGCCGAAATAAAATTAAAAGATTATCTTTTCGGTGTGGTTGCCGCCGAAATGCCTGCGCTTTACCATATTGAAGCATTAAAGGCGCAAGCGGTGGCGGCGCATACCTTTTTGCTTTATAAGGCAAACGAAAATAAGGCAAAAAATTACGATATCAGTGATGACAGTAATATTCATCAGGCATTTATTACAAGAGAACAAGCAAACGAAAAATGGGGCGAAAATGCAAAAGAATATGAAGCCAAAATAGACAGCGCGGTAAATGATACAATAAGTGAAATAATTACTTATAATAATAAACCCATTCTAAGCGTTTACACCGCCATTTCGGCGGGGAAGACCGAATCAAGCGAAAACGTCTGGGGAAAGCATTATGACTATTTAGTACCAACCGAAAGCGTAGGTGATATGCTTTGCAACGATTATTTAAGTTCGGCTTCTTTTACTGTAGAACAGATAAGCGAAAAACTGTGCGCGCCAAATAGTGTAACGGCAGAGCACACAAGTTGGTTTACTTCTCCTGTTCTAAGCGATTCGGGCACGGTTTTAAGTATGAATTTCGGCGAAGTTACTTTAAGCGGCGCCGTTATAAGAGAAGCACTTAATTTAAAAAGCGCAAGTTTTGACGTTTCTTTTGCCGATAACGTTTTTTACTTTTCGGTACGCGGATACGGTCACCTTTGCGGAATGAGTCAGTACGGCGCTAATTATATGGCAATGCAGGGCAGTTCGTATAAACAAATCTTAGAATGGTATTATAAGGGCTGTGAAGTAAGATAGATAATAATTGTTGACTTTTTAACTTAAAAATAATATAATATATAAAGTTATGGTTTCTTAAATAATTTAGAGGGATGGTTTTATTATGGCAAAGACTATTAAACTCACAGACGAGGGTCTGAAGAAATTACAGGACGAGCTTGAAGAATTAAAGACTACAGGCCGTACGGAAATTGCCGAAAAAATCAAGGTTGCACGCGGTTACGGCGATTTATCCGAAAACAGCGAATACGATGAAGCAAAGAATGAACAGGCTAAAATAGAAGCCCGTATTGTTGAACTTGAATCAATGCTTAATAACGTTGAACTTATTGTAGAGAAAAAAGGCGCTACAAAAACAGTTATGATTGGTTCTAAAGTTAAAGTTTTTGATATTGAATTTGAAGAAGAAATGGAGTTCAAGGTAGTTGGTTCTGCAGAAGCCGCACCCGATAAAGGCTTTATTTCCGATGAATCTCCCGTTGGTAAGGCTTTACTTGGCGCTAAGGTTGGTCAGCGCGTAAAAGCGGAAGCACCCGACGGCGAAATTGAACTTGAAGTGTTAGCAATCTCAAAGTAAAGGATAATTAAAATGGCAGAAAATATTGAAATGACTCAAGGCACAGAAGAAGCCGATTTAAGCGAAGTTTTACAGGTAAGAAGAGATAAGTTAACTGCTCTTGTTGAAAGCGGTAAAAATCCTTTTGAAATTACAAAATATAACGTAGATGCCGATTCCGAAGGTATTAAATCTTCTTTCGTTGAAGGCGAAGAAATGAACGTTAGCATTGCGGGCAGAATTATGAGCCGCAGAATTATGGGTAAGGCTAGTTTCTTCCATATTAAAGACGCTACAGGCACAATTCAGTGTTATATCCGCCGCGACGATATAGGCGAAGATGAATATACTGCTTTTAAGAAAATGGATATCGGTGATATCGTTGGTGTAGAAGGCTTTGCATTTGTTACAAGAACAGGCGAAATTTCGGTTCATACAAAGGCTATTACACTTCTTTCGAAGTCACTTTTGCCTTTGCCTGAAAAATTCCACGGCCTTACAAACAACGATCTCCGTTTCCGTCAGCGCTACGTTGACCTTATTATGAACGATAACGTTAAGCGTAACTTTGTTATCCGTTCACAGTTTATAAAGTTTATGCGCAAATACCTTGATGATATGAACTACATTGAGGTTGAAACTCCCGTACTTAATACAATTGCAGGCGGTGCAAGTGCGCGTCCCTTTATTACACATCACAATACTCTTAATTTAGATATGTATATGCGTATTGCTACGGAACTTCCCTTAAAGCGTCTTATTGTAGGCGGTATGGACCGCGTATATGAAATAGGCAGAATTTTCCGTAATGAAGGTATGGACCCAAAGCATAATCCTGAATTTACAAGCATTGAACTTTATCAGGCTTATGCCGATTTCCACGATATGATGGATATTGCCGAAGGCATTATTTCGGGCGCCGCAATGGAAATTCACGGTACTTACGAAGTTGAATGGCAGGGCGAAAAAATAGACCTTACCCCAGGTTGGCGCAGACTCACAATGGTAGATGCTGTTAAAGAGTATGCAGGTGTTGACTTTGGCGCTATTACCAATGATGAAGAGGCTGTTGCCGCTGCTGAGAAAATCGGTGTTGAACTGGCTGAAACAGCCGACAGAACATGGGGTAACGCTCTTTATGCTTGCTTTGACCAAAAGGTTGAAGAAAAACTTATACAGCCTACCTTTATTACAATGTATCCTGTGGAAGTTTCTCCTCTTACAAAGGCTTCGCCCGCTGATCCAAGACTCACCGAAAGATTTGAGTTGTTTGTATGTCACAGCGAACTTGCAAATGCATATTCTGAACTTAACGACCCCATTGTTCAGCGTGAACGCTTTGAAAAGCAACTTGAATTACGCGATAGAGGCGACGACGAAGCAGAAATGCTTGATGAGGATTTCCTCACCGCAATGGAATACGGTATGCCTCCCACAGGCGGCATGGGCATTGGTGTAGACAGAACCGTAATGATGCTCACCAACTCCGACACCATCCGCGAAGTAATCCTCTTCCCCACAATGAAACCCCTTTCGGAATAAAGCTATGCCGCAAACGCTTATTTGATAGCGTTTGCGGCTTTTCGTTTATCCATATTATTGCTTAAAAATATGAGTTACGACACATTTACGACAAATTGACTTGTGAATGGTCTTTTTTGTTCTACGACAAATTTGTGTCGTAAGTGGTATTTTTATTGTAAAACTATGGATTATGTGATAGAATAAAACAAAAACTAATTTATAATACAGTCTTGTTAAAATTTATATTTGGAGGAACAGTATGTTCTATAAAATGATAGAGAGCAAGTGCAAAGAGTGGTATGCTTCCGAGCAATGCACTGTTCGTAATTTAATTGAATATATAGAGAAAACCGGGCAAATGAGAGATGCTCAGATTGAAGCTATCAAGGTTTATCTGTTCCTCAAAATCGGTTGTGAATGTAAGCCATTGGAGTTCCTTTTTAGATATGGTTGCTTTAACTCTATCAATTTGAACGATATAGAATTGTCTACAGCAGTGCGTGAATACTTGAAAGAAAACCCTGCGGCAACCGCATTATTCGAATATGCTCGTTTGACTAACGACAAAGGCGAACAGGTTTCCGAAAAGCTTGAAAAGCAAATTAAGAAAGATCCGTCAAGCATTGACTATGATAGTTTCTTTCGTACTGCCTTTTATGGTGTTTCCTATACCGACTATCTCTTTAGCCTTCCGATGGGTGCGGGCAAGACATATTTGATGGCGACATTTATCTATCTTGATTTATATTTCGCTCTGAACGAGCCTGCAAATCCCGCTTTTGCGCACAACTTTATCATATTTGCGCCTTCCGGCTTGAAATCCTCTGTTGTACCGAGCCTTAAAACTATTCAGAACTTTAACCCTGCGTGGATCATTCCCGAACCAGCGGCGACAGATATTAGGCGAATGATCTCCTTTGAAGTATTGGATCAGGGAAAGACTGCCAATAAATCAAATAAAATCAAGAACCCGAATGTTCAAAAGATTGCTAATCATCAGCCGCTTTCCGAGCTTTTCGGTTTGGTCGCTGTAACTAACGCTGAAAAGGTTATTCTTGACCGTATTCAAGAGAAAAACGGTCAGATTAGTCTGTTTGAAGAAAGTGACGACGAGAAGGACAGACAAGCTAATGAGCTTCGTAACCTTATTGGCAAATTACCTTCCCTTTCCATTTTCATTGACGAGGTTCATCACGCTGTTAGCGATGAAATAAAGCTTCGTGCTGTCGTAACTAAATGGGCGCAGAATAACACCGTCAATTCCGTTATCGGTTTTTCTGGAACACCTTATCTTGAAAAAGCAGAGAAGTTCAAGGTTGTAGATTCTCTTTCTGTTGGTACTGCTGAGATCACAAACATTGTTTACTACTATCCTCTTATTGATGGTGTAGGCAACTTCTTAAAACATCCTATCGTAAAAATTGCAGATATCGCAGACAGTAGTTTGATTATCGAAAAAGGTGTCAGAGAGTTCCTTGATACATACAAGGACACTGTCTATGCCGATGGACTGACTGCCAAACTTGGTATCTACTGCGGTACTATCGAAAAATTAGAGGAAGTTGTCTATCCGTTGGTATCACGTATTGTTGCAGAATACGGTCTTGGAACGGATGTAATCCTCAAATTCCACAAGGGCAATAAGCAGTACAAAATGCCTGCCGACAGTCAAATGCAGTTCGATATTTTGGACAAGTCTATTTCCAATATCCGCATTATTCTTCTTGTGCAGATTGGTAAAGAAGGCTGGGACTGCCGCAGTCTTACAGGTATCATTCTTTCTCAAGAGGGCGACTGCCCCACAAATATGGTTCTGCAAACTTCCTGCCGTTGCTTGCGTCAGGTGATTAAAGGCAATCCCGAAACCGCTCTTATTTATTTGAATGAGAGTAATGCTGACAAGTTAAATGTACAGCTCGAACAGCAGCATCACATCTCGCTCAAGGAGTTTTCGTCTGCTGATAATAGTAAAACACCGCTAAAGCGTTATAACCGTACAGCACATTTGAAACTTCCCAAAGTTGATTTTTATCAGCTTAAAATCAATTATGATACCCTGACTGTAGAGAAAGCTGATCCTGCAAACACGATTGCAGCTTCGGCTGATTCAGCACGCCTTGCAGACAGCATTATCAAAACTACCGATCTTTCAATGGACGAAAGTAAGACCAGTATCACCGTTGACGATGCAGAGTATGGCACCGAACCAGCCACCTTTAATTCTTGGATATACGGAATTATGAAAGGCGGTTTTGGCTCACCCACAGTTGCGGAGCTGATGCAGTATTCGGAACAATTAACTTCGGTATATCAGATAATCACCTACGAAAAAAACGGTTCCTATTACTACAGTTCCAAATACAATCGCAAGTTGGTAGAAGCAAATATCCGTAAAGCATTCTGCGATAAGTTTGACTTTAACACCACTGAAGAACTGATACCCGAAGAAGCCAATCTCTTGAATATTGCAAACTTCACTCCTGAAGTTTATACCGACAAGCCACAGAACTACTATCCTGATGTGCAAATGGTCGATAGAATCATATTGGATGATACCGGGAAATTAAAGGCTGATCCAAAAACACAACAGATGATTACTCTGGCAGAAGAAATGGGCGATACAAAAATTGTAGAAATGCTCAGATCGAAAATTAGCTCTCACCCTCGAAAAGATCATTCCTTCCACTATTTGCCCTACCGTACTGATAGCGGCTTTGAGCAGACCTTCTTAAAAGAAGTGTTGTCCTTTGATGAGATCGAAAATCTTGGCTTGGAGGTTTACTACAACGGCGACCGTGCTATGACCGAATTTAAGATCAAATGTTATAAGAAGAACGGAAGCAAATGGAGTTACATTGGCATCTATACCCCTGACTTCCTGATTATTAAGCGCAAAGATGGTATGATTCATAAGATCATCGTTGTAGAAACTAAGGGCGAAATTTATGCTAAAGATCCCACGTTCATGGATAAGAAAACCTTTATGGAAACAGAGTTTTCCAAGCAGAATAACACAGCATTCGGTTATGAACGCTTCGACTATCTATATTTAGAAGATACACTACCTGAAAAGGATAGAATGACACTGACTCGCCGGAAGATCTGTGAGTTTTTTAAGGAGGGATAAAATTTGAAGCGAAATGCTATATTTATGTGGGCGTACATAACTTTTATCGGTATAAGCGTCATCTTAAGGGTAATTCTCGATTTTACTCTTTGGAATCCTATAATATTTGCAATTACATTTTCTAGTATGTTTTTTGCTATTGAAGATTTTTTCACTTTGCTTTATCAAACGAAAAAGAAGTCATGTGATATTACAGATGATTTTGTAACAAGGGCAAGAACAAAAAAAGAAGAAGCGTTATCATTTTTTTTGAAATTGGATGAGAATGTCGAAAAATATAAAGATACCGAATATGATTTGACCAAATTGCAAGAAAAGGCGCTTGCTCCCAAAAATAGAATTAAAAAGGTATTGGAAATTATTGATGATTTGGAAAAATTGAATTCTGAAGACAGAGAAAAAGAAAAGATATTTAAAATAGCTGCACATATCTTTGCATATATAGGCTTTTTACTTTTATTTGTTTCATTAATTGTTGCTACACTTATTACGGTTTCTCCGTTGATCCAAGAGATTATAACCGTTGTGTCTTTTGCAATAATACTAATAACTCAACAAAGCAACAATCATTTTCTTGAAAAAATCGAAGAGGAAAATAAACGCAACAACGAACTTTTGCATCGTATCGTTGAAGAAAGCGATGAATGGCTAGTGATTAAAGATAATTTCGAAGTGTTTTTAGAACGAATAGAGAATAATCTTTTAAATACGGAGGATATCGACAATGCCGATTAAATATGTACCGTTTATACCGGAGCCGATTGAGGGACAAGCCGTGCTCGGTAACTTTAACAGAATATTGAGATATAAGGGTGCTGACGATATTTCGATGACACTCCAGCGTGGTATGCCTTTGTATGAAATGGAAAAGCAGGAAACCGTGGGTGAAAACGCCGACGATAATATGATTATTCGCGGTGAATGTGTATCTGCTTGTGCCTATCTCAAAGAACAAGGCATTCAGGTTGACCTTGTTTATATTGATCCTCCTTTTGCAAGTGGTGCTGATTACGCCAAGAAAGTGTATATCCGCCGTAATCCCAAGGTGGCAGAAGCTATCGCCCAAGCAGAACAGGAACTTGACGTTGAGGAACTCAAGGCTTTTGAAGAAAAGATGTACGGAGATGTTTGGGATAAAGAAAAATATCTCAACTGGATGTATGAAAATTTGATTGCGATTAAGTCTGTAATGAGTGAAACGGCCTCAATATATGTTCATCTTGATTGGCATATTATACATTATGTTAAAATTCTTTTAGATGAAATTTTTGGGGAAGATAATTTCAGAAATGAGATTATTTGGTGTTATACAGCCGTGTCTAATGTTGGATTGGATTTTCCTAAAAAACATGACACGATATGTAGATTTTCCAAGAGTGAAAATTATGTTTTCAATAAAGAAGATATAAGAATCCCTTACGCCGAAGGCAGTTTAGATAGAGCCAATCGAAATGTAATTGGTAAAGGCGGAATGGATTTTGATGCAATCGTTCTTAACGAAAATGGAAAAGTTCCAGAGGATTGGTGGGTTGATATACAAAGAGCCGCAAGGTATCCAGGGGAAAATGTAGATTATGCCACCCAAAAATCCGAGAAACTATTAGAGCGAATTATCAAGGCATCATCTAACGAAAATATGGTCGTTGCCGATTTCTTTGGCGGAAGTGGAGTTACTGCTGCTGTAGCAAATAAACTTAATCGTAGGTTTATTCATTGCGATATTGGCCTTAATTCTATTCAAACAACCCGTGATCGTCTTGTTGCCGATGGCGCAGAGTTTGATGTACTCGAAATCAAAGACGGCGTTCAGCTTTACCGCAATCCCGTTCAGACAATGGATAAAATCAAATCATTGATTCCCGGACTTAAAAACGAGGATTCTCTTGACTCCTTCTGGGAAGGTGCAATTTCCGATAGCAAGCTCGGTACAGTTCCCGTCTATGTTTCTAACCTTATGGATAGCGCATCGAAACTGCTTGATAAGGTTACGATGAACCGCATTATTCATCAGGCTATTCCCGATTTGGATGCTGGTATTAAGAAAGTAATCGTTTATTACATTGACATCACCGATGAAGCTGAGATTTTGAAATTTATCAAAGAGGATGACAGTACCAACATTGAAATCGAACTCCGTGATCTTAAAACAATTCTTGATGATGTTATTATCGGTGATTATGCAGAGTTCCACGCCGAAGAAACACACGAGGATCTTCTCGGTGGCTATGCTGTAACGATTGACAAATTCATCAGCGACCGAGTTCTTTCTAAAATTGCCGAGTTTAATCAAAAGGCACTTCTCAACTCTTCGGCAAAGAAGCCTTATAAACCCATTGAAATCAGCGAGGACGGCTTGGAGCTTATCGAGTTCCTGAGCGTTGACTGCACCGCAACCGAAGGCGAATGGCACTCCGACAGCGAGATCAAGATCGACAAAAACGGTTATGTCATCATAAACGGCAACAAAACCAAAGAATTTTGGGATGGTCGTATCCGTTGCGAAAATAAACCGCTTCGCCTGAAAATCCGCAACATCTGCGGCGACGAAACGGTGTTGCCTGTGGTGGTTTAATGTGATTTAAATCGTTGTGTTGAAGTGCTTCATTGTCGTGCTTAGTAAACGGCCTTGAAATTTACGACAGATTTTACGACAAATGGGATAAAGTTATGCCATATTATGATAGGTTGTTTTCTGCAATGAAACCGCTTTGGATTAACAAAGTCAGGAAACGGCAGGATAAATAAGGCTATAACACTATAACCCGTGAAATCCCCACGATGAAGCCCCTTGATTAAGGAAATGCCGTAAAATAGCGGTATTACAAGGTTTTCAAGACCCTACAAAAACCGATTTACGACACATTTACAACAAACGAAAAAATGAAGACACCCTATGACCGTAAAAAGTCATAGGGTGTTTTGACGTTTTTTATTTTATATGATATCCCGTTATAGTTACTGTGGCGACGAGGGTGCCTGTATCATCTGTAACGTCTACGCGGTAGCAAGACGTGCTTTTGCCGTCTTTTATGCAAATGGCGGTTGCTATTATTTTTTTGCCTTTAGCGGCGCCTAAAAAAGAAATATCAGAGTGTAAGGATACGCACCCCATATTTTCGTGGTTGGCTGCAACCGCAAAAGCAAAGTCGGCCAACATAAAGTAGGTTCCGCCCATTACGGCGCCCATCGCGTTTCTGTGTGAATCGGTAATTGTCAGACTGCAAGTGGCGGTGCGCTCACCGACTTCTTCTATAACGGCTCCGTTTTCGGTTGCAAAACGGTCACCCGCAAATATTTTTCTTATATCTTCTATAGTTTTGTTTTCCATTTGTGAAAAATACTTCCTTTCGCTTTTTAAAAAGGTCTAAAATATTCAACTAACAGTATTATATGATAAGTTTAGCGGTTTAACAATAGTTTTTTGTATTCGCTTGGTGTAACCGAGTGAAATGCTTTGAATGCCTTATTAAATGAGCGCACGTTATTAAAACCCGATTCCATAGCAACTGAAATAAGGTTTCTGTATTCGCCGCTGTTTAAAAGTTCTACAGTTTTTTCTAAGCGAAATAGTGTGTAGTAATTCCAGAACGATGTTCCCGTAACGGTTTTAAAATAGCGGCAAAAATAACTTTTTGTAAGATTAAAATGCTTTGCAACAGTCTCTAACTTAATGCTTTTTTTATAATTTTCTTGTAAATAGGCGTTAACGCTGTTAAGAAAACTGCTTTCTTTTAAAAGTTTGGTTTTATCGCAAACAGCAGAAGCATCCTTTAATTCTCGCAATATAAACAGAAAAATTTGCTGAGCGTATATATTTACGGCAAGCATATAATCATTATTTTGGTTTTTATCTTCGTTTATTATATTATTTACAAGGCATAGTAAGGTATTATACTCTTTATCTTCAAGGGTGAGTATATTACTTTTAAGTTGTATTCCTTCAAGATTAGTTATGGGGAAAAGTTTTATTACAAAGGTTTTACTGCTTTTTTTTGTGTAGAGATTATGTATTATTTTGCAAGGAATTACAGCGATTTCGCCTTTCTTTAGCACTTTTGTGGTATTACCTAAAGTGAGTTCAATTTCGCCTTCTTCAACGTAAACGATTTCGGTTTCGTTGTGCAAATGCGGTATATATCTTATATTGTTATGATGCACTAAAAAAGGGTAGTCGGCACTGGCGCTGTTAATGTGTTCAAAAAACATAAAACTCACTCCTTTAAAATAATTATAGCATATTTTTCTAAAAAGGCAATATTGTTCCTAAATATGTCAATATTTGCATAGAAAAAGCAATAAAGTTGTGCAATAATATTCTTAGATAAATTTAAAACGGAGGGTTATTATGAAGAATGTTATAAAATTGGGTTATTGTCCCACAAGGCGTGACGTTTTCAGTAAGGAAGCGGCACAACAGTTTAGCCGTATTATTAAAGAAAAAATATTGGGTTTTGATATTGAAGTTATAGATATTGAGGGCATAAATGAAGAAAACTTGCTTTTTGCCGATTGTGATATACAGACAGTTATTGACCGTTTTGTTGCCGCCAAGGTTGACGCTGTTTTCTTTCCTCATTGCAATTTCGGTTCTGAAAACCGTGTTGCGCAGGTTGCAAGAGCGTTAGGCGTACCAGTGCTTTTATGGGGACCGCGTGACGATGCTCCGAACAGTAAAGGTATAAGAAGCCGTGACTCACAGTGCGGTATGTTTGCAACGGGTAAGGTTCTGCGCCGCCATAACGTACCCTTTACATATTTAACTAACTCTGAGGTTGACTCGAAAGAGTTTCTGGGCGGTTTTGAAAGATTTATAAGGGTTGCAAACGTAGTAAAGTCGTTAAGAAATCTTAATATACTGCAGATTTCTACACGTCCTGAACCGTTTTGCAGCGTTATTTGCAACGAGGGCGAACTTTTAGAAAAGTTCAATATTCATATATACCCTGTAACATTAAGCGACGTAAGCCGAAAAATGCGTGAAATAGAGGCCGAAAACGGCGAAGAACTAACAGAAACGGTAAGATTTATTGAAAGTATTGAAGCGTCAACGGTACAAAGCAAGGCAATAAAAACTGCCGCTTTAAAAATTGCAATGAAACGTCTTGCAAAGCAATACAATTGCAAGGCGGTTGCAATTCAGTGTTGGACGGCGCTGCAGGATAACGAAGGTATAATGGCGTGTCTTGCGAACTCGCTTTTAACCGATGAAGGTATTCCTACCGTTTGCGAAACCGATATCCACGGCGCAATTTCGGCAGTTATGTTAAAGGCGGCAACTCTTGATAAAGAAACACCGTTTTTTGCCGATATAACCGTAAGACACCCCGAAAACGATAACGCCGAACTGTTGTGGCATTGTGGAAACTTCCCGTATTCTTTAGCCAAAAACAAAGAAACCGCAAAGGTTGGTCACAGCGTATACCACGACAACAATTACGGAATTTGCGAATGGGAATTAAAGTCGGGTGAGCTTACAATTATACGTTTTGACGGTGACAGGGGAGAGTACAGCTTATTTATAGGCGAGGCTAAAACTACTGTTGGACCGAAAAACGTTGGAAGCTACGTTTGGATAGAAACAGAAAACTGGCCCGAATGGGAACACAAACTTGTTGAAGGACCGTATATTCACCACGTTTCAGGCGCTTACGGAAATTACGGCGAAATTTTACTTGAAGCCTGTAAGTATATTGACTATTTAAACGCCGATTGCGTACAGTCACAGGAAAACAAATTTAGAAGCAGATGGTATTAAGTGAATATTGTATTGCGCGAGTAATATATTAACAAAAAACACCCGAAAAGAGTTTAGTTCTCTTTTCGGGTGCTTTTGCTTTAATTACGCTTCGCTGAAGCTGTCTTTGCCTGCGCCGCAAAGGGGACATTCAAAGTCTTCAGGCAAATCTTCAAATTTTGTGCCGGGTTCAATGCCGAAATCGGGAGCGCCGAGTTCTTCATCATATTCCCAACCGCATAAATCGCATACGTATTTCATTGTTTTTACCTCTTTTCTTAAAAATTAAATATCTGTTTTCCAAAGTCCATGGAGATTACAGTAAGCATAAACAGCCACGGGTTTTTCTTCGGCAAGAGCAAATACAACTTCAGGTGCAGAATCTATTGCTAAATTCTTTCTCTGTCCGCCCTTGTCTGTTTGCAAATAAACCCACGCAATATGGTGTTCGGCTTGCATAGGATGTTCAACCGAGCCAACAACTACCTTTACGGTATTGTCTTCTACGGAAACTACGGGGATATGCTTTTCTTTACTTGCATCTACCGTACCCGGAACAATTTTGGTCATTTTCTGACCGCAGCACATCATAGGTACGCCTGCGTCGTGAATCATACCAATAAGGTTTCCGCAATGCTCACAAATAAAAAATCTTTCGTTCATAAAAATACCTCCAATTAAAAATTATTTAATTTCTTCAAAATCGGCAGCACCGTGTTTGCAAAGGGGACAAATAAAATCATCGGGAAGAGTATCGCCTTCGTAAACATAGCCACAGATTGTACAAACATAACCTTTTTTACCCTTTGTGTCGGGTTTGGGTTTAACGTTATTATGGTAATAAGTGTAGGTCATTGTTTCTTTGTCTGAAATTACCCTTGCTTCGGTAACTGAGCAGATAAACATACCGTGGGTGTCTAAATCTACATACTGTTCAACCTTTAAAGACATAAAGGAATTAATGTGTTTCGGAAGTACCACAAGTCCGTTATCACTGCGAAGCGGAGTGCAATCTTTAAACTTATCGGTGTTTCTTCCGCTTGTGAAACCGAATTTTTCGAAAACGGCAAAGGGAGCATCAACGCTTAAGCAGTTAATATTCATAATGCCTGTTTGTTTTATTATATGGTGAGAATAGTTTTCTTTATTAATTGTAACGGCTATTCTGTTAGGCGTATTTGTTACCTGTGTAACGGTGTTTACAATAAGTCCGTTATCTTTCTTACCGTCGTTAGAAGTAATTACGTACAAACCGTAACCAATATTGAAAAGGGCGGTAAGGTCGTTTTTATTTGCAGTTTGCGCAAGAGCAAGGTATTCTTTACAAAGTTCATCTGATAACTGTTCAAGCGCAGCGGCACTTGTTTCGTTTAAAGCGGAATTAATTGTAACTGTGGTATCACAAAAAGTAATATTCTTGCTGTTTTCAAACATTCCTTTCATAATTTTTGCCGCCATGGGAGCCCAACTTCCGTTTTCTATAACACCAATGGTGCGGTTCTGGAAGTTGCGTTCGGTAAGACCTAAAATAAACTGGTGCATAAAGGGGAATATTTCAGCGTTGTACGTTGTAGTAGCAAGAACTAACTTACTGTAACGGAAAGCATCTTCAATAGCCTCTGCCATATCTACACGGGCGAGGTCATTAACAACAACCTTAGGACAACCTTTTTCTTTTAATTTTTCGGCAAGTTGCATTACTGCTTTTTTAGTATTACCGTAAACCGAAGTATAAGCAATAACAATACCTTCTTCTTCGGAAGCATAACTTGACCAAGTGTTATAAAGATTTAAATAATAGCTAAGATTTTCACTTAATACGGGGCCGTGAAGCGGACATATAATTTGTATATCGAGTCCTGCGGCTTTCTTTAGCAGATTTTGCACCTGAGCGCCGTATTTTCCAACAATGCCGATATAGTAACGTCTTGCTTCGCAAGCCCATTCTTCTTCTATATCCAATGCGCCGAACTTACCGAAGCCGTCTGCCGAGAAAAGCACTTTATCGGTGCTATCGTAAGTAACCATTACCTCGGGCCAGTGTACCATTGGCGCGGCAACAAAGTTTAGTATATGTTTGCCAAGGCTTAAAGTATCGCCTTCGGCAATAACAATTCTGCGGTCAGAAAAATCATCGCCAAAGAAGTTAAGCATCATATTAAACGCTTTTGCCGAAGAAACAATTTTTGCGCTTGGGTAGGCTTTTAAAAAGTTAACAATATTTGCCGAATGGTCGGGTTCCATGTGCTGAACTATAAGATAATCAGGCTTTTTTCCGCCAAGAGCGTTTTCTATATTATCAAGCCATTCGTGTGTAAAAGCGGCATCAACGGTGTCCATAACGGCAATTTTTTGGTCTATAATAACGTAGGAATTATAAGACATTCCGTTTGGTACTACATACTGACCTTCAAAAAGGTCAATTTTGTGGTCGTTTACGCCAATATATTTAATATCATCGGTTATAAACATCAAAGCACCTCGCTAAATATTATTATGTCCTTATTATACCATAAATCGTTATATTTTCAATTAAATATTTATTAATTCGTATAAAAATTTCTTTAACTGAAATACTAAAAGCGAAAGGAAGAGTTTTTTATGATTGAACAGGATACAATTAAACTTTTACGGGAATGCGATGCAGGTGTAAAAATGGGTGTTAAGTCTATTGATGACGTTATAGACCACGTTAAAAATGAAGACTTTAAACAATTGCTTAACGAATGCAAAGACGAACACGATAAGTTAGACAGCGAAATACAAAACGAACTTAATAAGTATAAAGACGAAGGTAAAGACCCTGCGGCTATGGCAACTGCGATGTCGTGGATAAAGACTAACGTAAAACTTATGGCAGAGGACAGCGATTCTACAGTTGCGGATTTAATAACCGACGGTTGTAATATGGGTGTTAAGTCTTTAAACAGATACCTTAACGAGTATAAAGCGGCAGATGAAGTTTCAAAAGATATTGCAAAAAAACTTATAAATATTGAAGAAAAATTAGCTGTAACAATACGGAAATTTTTATAAAAAAACAGTCTTTCATAACGAAAGACTGTTTTTTGGTTAGTTGGTTTTGAATATTCCTGAAGTTACTTCGGGTTTTGTGTTGGCAGATTTTCTTCTTGGCACTATATCATAAAGCCAATCGGCTTTACTGCCTTCAACTTCAATAACGCCGTTTTCGTATACTGTAACTATAGCGCTTAAGGGCGCATCGGAATACCAACAAAGCGGTGTTTCAAGCGGTGTTTCAACCGTTTCAATGTAATTACCCGAAGCGTCGTAAACTTCTTTTTCGTATGTATGAGTATCGGTATAATGAATTTCGGCTTCGGGTTGCCACCAAAGGTTTCTGGTGGTGTTCATATCAAAATAGAACACGCCGTCTTCCATAGCATTAGAGTCGGTATGTATATGACCGTTAATAGACATTATAACGGTACCCGGATTCTTTTCGTTTGCTTTTTTATAAATTTCACGAACCCTTGCGGCATCACCCGCAGGAGATGATATTTTGCTGGAAAAAGTATTATGCGCTGCAACAATGCAGGGGATATCCTTTTCGGCGGCATCCATTAATACTTCTTCCAACCAATTAAGCTGTGGTTCGGTAAGACTCTGGATTTTTGTTCCGCCGGGAGGAGGTCCCCAATAAGCGGGGGGATTGTGATTCCAGGAATCTGTTTCCTCTTCGTAGTAGTAGTTGGAATCAAGGAATATAAGTCTGAAACCTTCGCGGTCGGCATAGTAATAACCTATGCTGCCGTCTTCTATTTTGCCGCTTTGCGTACCCCATACTACGTTTTCATCGTTAGTAAGGGTGGGGGTAACAACAGCCATTGTGTTACCTGCAGATTCCAATTCGTGGTTGCCGTAAACGTTGTAAGCGCCAAGAGAGTATTTATTATTCTTAAATGCATTTACAAGTTCGGGAGAACCCTTCATATCGTTGGTCATATCGCCCGCGCTTATAACAAATGAAGCATTGCTTTTATAAGCGCGTTCAAAAATAGAGTTCATATCGGCGATAGAAGAAATATACATACCTTCTTTATAGTGGAAATCGGAAAACAAACCGAAGGTAATACTTTTAAAGCCGGTTGAATTGAAACCTTTTACATCGTTAAACACTTTTTTTATAAGCTCCTTTTTATCGGGCTCGGAATTAATAAAGATATCATTTGCCATTCTGATAGGTGAAATGGAAATAGAGTCTGAATAGAAATAAGCCGAGTCTACACCGCAGTACGCACGAAGTGTATAATGTTTATTCAGCATTTCAGTCGGAATGCTTTCTATACGGTAATTAAATAAAACAGTACTGTCGGTTTCTGTGAAATTTTTAAACAACGCAAAGTTTATACCGTCAGATTTAGTATCAACCGTTAGTTCTTCTTCTGCAGTTTCGTTGGAAATTATAATTCCAAACTTTGCAGGAGAATCTTTATCTACGGTAAAACCGTTGCTGTATAATGTTTTGTATACATCATTATTTTTGCTAAGTTCAACACGTACGTCAACAAAAGCATACTCACCGTTACTGTCAACGTCAAGTTTTGTCTTAGTTATTGCAAGGTCAAACTTTGAGGCGGCTGTGACTTTAAGGCTTTTTACTTTAATCGCGGCGTCGGATAAGTAAAAACCTATATTATCGTAGTCAAAATCGCGGTTTGGCTGCGCAAAACTTGTAAGAAGAACATTATCCAAATAAAGGAAGTTTTTATTATTATAACTTATAAGTTTAATTTTTACAACATCATTTTTCTTAGGATTATCAAATTTATTTCCTAAAGATTCAGCATCAATACTGTCCCAATCTTCAACTGCAACAGAATAATAACTCCATATAGACTTGTTTTCATTAAGTCTTATAGCGCACACAACAGAGCCGTGTGCAGATTCTAAACCGCCTTGCATATCGTTTACAATGCCTAGCGTTGCGCTTTTATCGGTATCAATTAAAACTTCGGCTTCAAAAATATAATTTTGGGTTTCAACCCTTGGAATTAAAAAATATCCTTTGCCAACAGAAGAAATGCAAAGTTGCTTTGATTTTCCTTGTTTTTCAATTTTTGCAGAAACCTCTACCGTGCTGTCGAAATCAAAAAGCGGAGAACCTGCTTCGTAACCCTTGGGAAGGGAAGCGCCTGCTTCGTATTCGCTGAAATCGGTTTCAAACAGAACGGGACCTTTTATAAAGGTTTCGTTCTCTACTTTGACAACCTTTTCAGAACCGCTTGTATTTGAAAACACAACTGTTACAACAAGCGCAGAAATAAGCAAAACTGTGCAAAGCAGTATTGCAAGAAGTTTTTTGTTCATAATATAACCTCGTCAAGAAAAGCCGACAGCGCGCTGTCGGCTTTTCAATTAAAAAACTATATTTTATGCAAGACCAGCAATTATCTTCTTAAGTAAAGCAAGGTCGGCTGCATTAGGTATACCTGCAATATCGTCAACGTTGGGGTTTGCAACCTCTGCATCGTCAACAGGTGTAAGACCTGCAATTATCTTTTTAAGTAAAGCAAGGTCTGCTGCATTGATACTGCTGTCACCGTTAATATCACCGTTTTCTATATTTCCGGCATCCTTTTTACCGCAAACACATACGCCGTTTACGTATTCGTGTTCGCCATAGAAACCGTATTCTTCCTTTTCGGTAATGGTACATTCTGGGTGGATACATTCTTTATAGTGAACACTGCCGTCTATAACGTATTCATCAGCCCAAACGTGACCGTTAGCGCAATCAAAACTTGCATAGTTGCTTATCTGCGGTCTTATGTGCGGGTCAATACCTGTAAGGTCGGGTTCAACACCGTTTAACCATGGAGTTTCCATACCGTCAATGGTAATAATACCGCAAGAATCAATAGTTACGGTAGCGCTTAATGCTTCTTCAAAGAAGTGAGTGTTTCTGCCACCTGTTAAGGTGTTCAATTTCTTTTCTTCGTAGCCTAAGAAGTTACCGTCTACGTCGTAGGTTTCCATCATAAAGGTATCGTTTTCGCCGTAGTGGTCGGTACCTGCTGCTTTCCAGTAACCGTTACGTGTAACGTTAGCGCGGAACCAAACTATATCGTCTTCATATTCAATAATGTCATCGTGAGCGTGACCTGCAATATGCATCATAACAGTACCCGGATAATCTGCATTAACTTTTCTGAAGATTTCTTCTGCGGCAGCAGCATCAGCGCTTAATTCGCTCCAACCTGTTCTTAATGCAGCGTGGCTCATTACAATACAAGGAATGTTGTTTTCGCCTGCATCGTAAAGAACTTCTTCAAGCCAAGCCAATTGTACAGGGCCTAAAGCGTTAACGTTTGTGTTGCCTGTAGGAGGTCCGTAACTTGCAGTTTCGCTGTGTTCCCAGATCTGATTTGTGGGATCCCAAGAATAGTTGGTATCGGTACAGATAACTCTGAAACCGTCTACGTCGAAGTAGAAGTAACCAATATTTACATCCATTTTACCGTCTGCAGTACCCCAAACAGCATCTGCATTGGTAAGGGTAGGAGTAACAACTGCCATAGAGTTGCCGCCGGATTCTAATTCGTGGTTACCGTAAACGTTGGCGGCAGGAAGGCCGTATTTATTATTCTTAAATGCATTTACAAGTTCGGGAGAGCCTAACATATCGTTGGTCATATCACCTGCAGAAAGAACGAAGGAAGAACCACTTGCGTTAGCGCGGTCAAAAATTTCGTTCATATCGGCAATAGAAGATACGTACATACCCTGCTTGTAGTGGAAGTCAGAGAATACTGTAAAGGTAATCTTCTTAGAATCTTTACCGTAGAAGTTTTTGCTGTCTTTGAAGAATTCTTCAATTACTGCCTTATCATCTTCACTTGTTACAGAACGGTAAAGAATATCAGCGAGTTTTGCAATGTTGTAAGTTGTGGGGGCGCCGTAGTAATACTTGTCGCCTTCCTTAACAAAGGTTCTTACGTTTACATATTTATCAACATTTTCAACAGCAAGAGCAGAGGAATTAGCAAATTTAAGTACAGATTCTCCTGCATTAGTTGCTTCAAGTGCCCAGATTTCTGCGTTTTCGGTTTCTATTGTTGTGTTTTCAGCATCAGAACCGTCTTTTACTGTAACAACAGCGCCGAATTCAAAGTTTTCGCTTGAAATAATCTCTTCAGCAGAGTTATCCCAACTAAAGTTAACGTTTAGGTTGGGTGCGCCGTTTTCAAGTAAAACAGAAGCAGAATCTGATTTTAATGAGTTAGGAATAATTTCATAAACCTTTAAATCGTGTACGTAAGCAGAAGCCCAGTCATTACCTAAGTAAATCTTAGCGCCGCCTTCAAGAGATGCGCCCTGAGTAATTTCTTTTACAAGTGTTCCGTTGGGCCAATAGTAGTAAGCCATACCTTCGTATACGTACATTACCATAGTAATGGTAGAATAACCGTCTTCTTCCCAGGTAACATCACCCTCTGACGGATAATAATACCAGTTGTTGTTGTATACGCAGCTCTTACCTGCTTTAGGCCAGTTGCTTTCACTACGCTTAGGAAGACCTATTGACCAGTAAGAACCGAGTTTGTCTTCGCCGTTAACAACGCCGTAGGTACCGAATTTTAACTGACCCGCAAGAGTCTGACTGTGGTCAACACCGAAGGTCATTACTGCGGCAAAGTTTTCGGCAGGAACGTTGAGCATTGCGCTACATACACCTGTTGTGTTGGAAAGACGTAAAACGTTCTTTGCGGCGGTATCAAGGGAACCCTTGCCAATGCTTGAAGAACTAAATGTCCAGCCTTCGGGAGTGCTTCCTGCTTCGAATTTAGAAAAATCAAAATCAAGAATCTTGTCGCCTGCAATAAATCCGCTTGTGTCAACAAGATAATAAGGTTCGGGAACAGTATAGGGAGCAATATCAACAATTCTTAAACTGTGGATATAAGCAACAGCCCAGTCGTTTTCAAGAACAAGGCTTAATTCACCCTCTAAATCAGCTTCGGGGTTGGCATCAACGCTGTAAACTAATCTGCCGTCGCCCCAAACAAAGGTAAACGAACCGTTGTAGAAGTACATAATCATATCTACGGTTGTGTAACCTGTGGTGCTGAATGCATAATCGCCTGTAGCGGGGTAAGCAAAGCTTGAATCTGCCGAACCGTTACGTATACAACTCTTACCTGCTTTCGGCCAGTTTTCAGCTGAACGCTTGGGAAGACCTATTGACCAGTAAGCGGCACTGTTGCCGTTTGCATCGTTAACGCCGAATTTAACCTGACCTGAAAGTGTCTGAGCGTAGTCCATACCAACGGTTATAAGTGCTGCAAAGTTGTTTTTGGGAAGTTTAAAGGTAGCTCTGCTTACACCGCTTGTATTGTTAAGACGTAAAACGTTTTTACCTGCAGTATCAGAAGAGCCTTTACCAATGCTTGAAGAACTAAATGTCCAACCTTCGGGGGTTGTTCCAGCTTGTAATTTGGAAAAATCAAAGTTTGCAATATCTTCGCCTGTTGCAAAGCCGCTTACTTCGGGAAGTTTTTCGTTTTCAAATAAGTCTTCGGGCAAAGTTACGTTTAATTCTTTAACAATTAAATCGGTAACGTAAGTAAGACCGTATTCACCTGAAAGTTTAATTGAGGTAGCGCCTGTAACGCCTGTTTTGTGCGCAGAAGCGCCTATAAGTGTGCCGTCTTCTTTACAGTAGTAGTTTACTCCGTTAAATGAATAAATCTCTAAAGTTAATGTTTCAATAGCGCTGTCGGTTGTAAAGGGGGTGACACCCGATACGTTTGTGAATTGATACTCAGCACCTTCATTGTAATAAATAACGTTACCCGGAAAAGGAGCGCCTGCGTCTCTGTCGGGTAAAGCAATTCTTATGTAAGAAGCCACGGTATCAACATCGTTTTCATTTTTACCAACAGTACTGAAAGAAAAAGTACCGCCAATTCTTTGTGTCTGTACGTTGTCTACAACCATTGTTATTCTTGCGGCAAAGTTTTCTCTGCCAATTTCAATAGTTGCGTCAGCACCGTCGCCTTTCCACCAGTTAGCGAAAGTTAAAGTTTTTTCGCCGTCTAACGCTGCTGTAGCAGAAAGACTTGCTGAACCTGTGATTTCAGCGGGCAATTCGGTCATAGCCGAGTAGTCGTGATTTATAATATCATTGCCGACTACAGCATCAAGTTTGCTTGCATAAGTAAACTGTGTTGTTTCTTCAGCCGATGCTAAAAAAACAGGACAGCAACTAAGAATTAAAGCAATGCTTAATACTAATGCCAAAAGTTTTTTTGTTTTTTGCATAAAAAATCCTCTTTTCTTAAAAATTTAAACTGTTTTTATATAATAAAAACAAATTCATAACTATAATATATAATATTTTTGTTAAAAAGTAAATGTCAATTTCAAAGGCATTTGTTAATTTCAAAACAAAAAATCGCCGAAACTTTAAAATTTCAGCGATTTTTTAATATTTATTTTGTCTTAATCACAGCAAATGTCTTTTTTCTTTTCAGCAGGAAGGTCTTTTGCAGACGGTGTATTATCACCAAGACCTGTTGTTTCGGAAAACACTACGTTACTCTTTGTCATTTCAACAACGTCGGTAGGAACTATTATTTTAGAAGCCTTGCCGTTAGACATAGCAATAAGCGCTTCGTATTTTTTAAGTTCCAAAACCGCATTGTCTGCGCCGGCATCTTTTAATGCGGCAAGACCGTCGGCTTCTGCCTTTTTAGCAAGGAAAATAGCCTTTGCTTCGCCTTCTGCGCGGGCAATTCTTGCATCGCGTTCACCTTCGGCGGCAAGAATCATAGCCTGTTTATCACCTTCAGCGCGTGTGATAACGGCTGCCTTGTGACCTTCTGCTTCAAGCAAGGTTTCGCGGCGGTCACGTTCGGCTTTCATCTGCTTTTCCATAGCATTTTGAATTTCGGCAGGCGGAATAATGTTTTTAAGTTCAACGCGGTTAACTTTGATGCCCCATTGGTCGGTGGCAGAATCAAGTATTTCGGTCATTTTGCCGTTAATGGTGTCACGCGAAGTTAAAGTATCGTCAAGTTCTAATTCACCAACAATGTTACGAAGTGTTGTTGCAGTAAGGTTAGAAAGTGCGCTGATAGGATTTACTGCACCGTAAGTGAAAAGTTTTGCATCGAAGACTTTAAAATAAACAACGGTATCAATTTGCATTGTAACGTTATCCTTTGTAATAACGGGCTGTGGGGGAGAATCAAGCACCTGTTCTTTTAAGGTTACTCTTTTAGCAACACGGTCTATAACAGGAACCAAAAAATGAAGACCTGCTTCCCAGGTTTTGTTATATTTACCAAGTCTTTCAATAACGTGTTCTGTGGCTTGCGGTACAATTCGTAAACACAGTAAAATCAGAACCACCAAAACAGCAATAATAATAGCAATTGTCATAAAAAACCACCCTTTATAATAAATGTCGGCAAAAATAAATTATGCCTGTATTTATTATAAAGGGTAAGAGTATATTTTGTCAACAATTATTGAATTGTGTCAATATATTTTAAAAGTTCGTCGAAATTGCCTTTATTGTATGCAGAAACGTCTTTGTTTTCTTTGTTTAAAATACAGTCGTCAAGCAAAAAAACTTTCATACCTAAGATTTCGGCAATTAAATCTTCACTGACGTCGTTTCCTACCATAAGACATTCTTCGGCATTAAGGTTTAACTTATCTAATATATATTTGTAGTATTCAAGGTTTGGTTTACAAAAATATGAATTTTCGTAGGTTGTGTAAAATTCAAAATCATTTATGTCAAGTCCTGCCCATTTTGCGCGGTTTTGTGTTGCAATTTTTGGGAATATAGGGTTGGTAGCAAGAACCAGACGTAAGCCTTTTTCTTTTAAAATTTTAACGGTTACATTTGCCTTTTCGTTATATCCGCAAACTTCTTTAACCTTGTTAAAGTCATTACGGTAATATTCATCAAAAACAGGTTGGTCGTTTATTGCTTCTTTACCGAAAACGCTGCAGAAATAATCCCAGAAAACCTCTTCATTTGTTTTTTTACCGTTATTTAAAACCATAGCCTTAGTGCCTGACCAAATAGAGGCTATTAATTTTTCGCCATTGTAACCTAGTGGCGCCAACTTTTTAACAAGCAACCCGAAATATGCATTTACAAAGGTATCCATATCCATAGGAAGCAGAGTTCCGTCAAGGTCAAAAAGAACAGCCTTTAAACTCATTATCAACGTTCCTTTCCAACAAAGAACAGAGCCATAGTACCTGGGCCTGAATGTGCGCCGATAACTGGGCCTATATTTGTAATAATATTTACTGTTACGCCGTATTTTTCTTTTAATATTTCTGCAAGATATTCGGCTTCTTGCATACAGTCTGCCTGACTTATATATACAATCTGTTCACAATCCTTATCGGCAAGTTCACCGTATTTTTCAGCAAGGGTGTTAAGGGCGGTTTTTCTGCCGCGCACCTTCATTTTGCTTATTAAATGACCTTCGTTATCAACGTGAAGCACGGGTTTAATGCCTAATACTGTTCCGACCAAAGCGACGGTAGGGCTTACTCTTCCGCCGCGTTTTAAATATACAAGGTCATCTACCGTAAACCAATGGCAGATTTTAGGTACTGTATTGGTTACGTATTCTGCCGTTTCGTTAATATCAGAGCCTTGACTTTGTTTGTTAAGCGCAAGGCGAAGTAAAAGTCCCTGACCTGCAGAGGCGCAAAGAGTATCTATTACAATAATTTTTCTTTCGGGAAATTCTTCTTCCACTTCACTTGCGGCAATTCTTGCCGAGTTGTAAGTGGTGCTTAGTCCCGATGAAAAAGCAAGGCAGAGAACGTCATTTCCCGCTTTTGCAAATTCTTTAAAACAACCTGCAAAATCTTCGGGATTGAGCGCCGCAGTTCTTGCTATAGCGCCCTCGCGCATTTTGTTATAAAATTCGGTTGTGGGCATATCGTAATTACCGTATTCTTTATCTTCGCCTTCAAAACGGAACTTAAGGTTTAAACAGGGAACGTTCCACTGCTTTAAAACTTCCTCACTTAAATCACAGGCTGAATCGGTGCATATAATAAAATTACTCATAAATTTTCTCCTATTCGGGCAAACCGTTGTTACAAATTTTTTCAAGGTTTTCGGCAATATGTTCTAATGTGTTGTAAAAGGTTATGCGGTCTTCATCGTTTACGCCGTTTCCTGCGGTATCAACCGCAAGACAAGCGCGCTTACTTACGTTTTCGGCGGCTTTTTTGCCTTTTTCGGTAAGCATTATTTTTGCGCGGTACAGATTTTGCCCCATGCTTTCTTTAACTACAAGACCACCCGTTTCCATAAGCGAAACTGCACGTGAAACATCAGCCTTATCTCTTGAACAGATTTCGGCAAGTTTTGTTACGGTAATTCCGCCATCATTTCGGTAAATGGTAAGCAAATATAAAGCGCAGGGCCCTTTAAGGCTGTACTTTTCCATTTCTTCTGCCGCAATTTTGTTCCAACAGCGTGAAATTTTGGAAATAGCAAAAGAAAACTTTTCAAATCTTTCTAACACAAAAAACAACTCCAAATAATTGTTTGTTGAAAAATCAACATTTTAATTATACACTTCTTTTACATTGAAGTCAATAAAAAATCCGCACAAAATTTAAAGTGCGGATTTCAAGTTTATTCAAGCCATTTTATTTCTTTAAACCAATTAATAAGAAGTTTTGACCACTGAGCAACGTGAGGGTTGTTTTCGGCAAGACCTAAGCCGTGGGGGCCGTTTGGGAAAATATGCATTTCCGCTGAAACACAGTTTTTTCTTAAAGCCGTTGCATAGGTGTAACTGTTTATAACGTTTACACCGCCGTCGTTTGCGGTATGCCAGATAAAAGCGCGGGGAGTTGCTTCGGTAACGTTAAGCGCAGGGTCAACTTCTTTTGCAAATGAAGCGTAATTATCGCCCAAAAGATTTATATAACTACCTGCGTGGGCAACGCCATCGCCTTGCGGATGGCAAATAACAGGGTAGCAAAGAATTTGCGCGTTGGGTAAATAATTCTCGTTATCAATTTCATCAAGGCCTTCAAAGTCTATAGGCTTTGTATAGGTAGAAACAAGCGCGGCAAGATGTCCTCCTGCGCTTGAACCCATAACTGCAATTTTATCTTTACTTATACCGTATTCATTGGCTTTCGCTCTTACAAAACGTACTGCTCTTCTTGCGTCAAGAAGTTCAAGCGGAAAAGTATGCGGTTTTACACGGTAGTTTACAACGAAAGCGGTAATTCCGTGATAATTTAAAAATTCTGCATAGCCTGCGCCTTCGTGGTTAGCTCTTCCACCGTAACCTCCGCCGGGGAATATAACAACTGCGGCATCGGTTTTTTTGTTTTCAGGTATAAACGGTGTAATGCTTGGGGTTTCAAGCACAGTGCCCGGAGCATTTTCCCAAAGATTTATCATAATAAAAACTCCTTTATAAAAAAGTCTGCTCTTATATGGTAGCATACAAGAGCAGAAATTTCAATAATTTAATGTTTAATTTGTTTGTGGTGCATAAACAAATGTCTTGCGCTGACCTTTTCGTCCGGATTTATTTCGCCCGCTTTTGTAAGAGCAATCTTTGTAAGGAAAGGACCGAAAAGTTCGTAAATCAGTACCGAAAACAAGGTTATGTTTGCAACAATTATACCACTGCTTCCGAGTTCTTCGGCTTTCATAGCCATACCAAGCGCAACGCCTGCTTGCGGGAATAGTGTTATTCCTAAGTATTTAACAATACTGTCGGTGCATTTAACCGATTTAGCGCTGAGACTGGCGCCAAAGTATTTACCCACACAGCGAGATAATACGTAAACAAGACCAATGCATATAATAAGTACGTCCTTAAAGGTGGAAAGTTCAAGTTCGGCACCGCTTATAACAAAGAACAATACAAGAAGAGGAGCGCTCCAGCGTTCTACACGTTCCATAAGTTCTTCGGAAAAATCACACAGGTTGCAAAATGCAGTACCAAGCATCATACAAACAAGTAATGAAGAAAAAGCAATTTTTACACCGAAAACTTCAAATTTCAGCATAGAAAAAGCAACGGTTAAAAATACAAAGGTTACAGACATTGTAAGACGCTTTGAACGCGAATGAAAGAATTTTTCAAAATAGGTAAATAAAAGTCCCATAACAAGGCCTAAAAGTAATGAAAGAACAACTTCAAGCACAGGTTCTAAAATTACGGAAATAAAGTCAATACTTCCCGAAATTAATGCTTTTGCAATACCGAATGATACCGCGAATAAAACAAGACCAACGGCATCGTCTAAAGCAACAATTGGCAGAAGGATATCGGTAAGAGGGCCTTTTGATTTATACTGGCGAACAACCATAAGGGTAGCGGCAGGGGCGGTAGCCGAAGCAACTGCACCTAATACTATTGCGCTTGTAAGGGGTAATTTATCGGGTATTATAAAGTGAACGCCAATAAGAACGGCATCTACAATAAGGGTAGTAAATACTGCCTGAATAATGCCTATAACGGTGGCTTGTTTTCCTGTTTGTTTTAAAGACGCCAAGCGGAATTCGTTACCAATTGAAAAGGCAATAAAGCCTAATGCGACGTCGCTTAAAAGAGAATATGTATTAATATCCTGCATACTTGTAAAGCCGAGCCCCTGAACGTGAAATGCACCTAAAAAATAAGGGCCCACAAGAATGCCCGCAACAAGATAAGCGGTAACGGCAGGCAATTTTATTTTTTTTGCTAAACGCGAAAGCATAAGGCCTGAAAACATAGCGATTGAAAGACTTAGTAGTGTTTGCATAAATAATACTTCCTTGAAAATGAATTATAAACATAAAAATACTCAATAGCAGGGCAAGTTCCTTGCTATTGAGTAAATAGTCAATGCAGTATGCGGAATTTGTCGTCAAATTAAGTGCTGTACAAATTATCCATTATTTTTACTTGTCAAGTACAAAAAAAGCTTCGTTTGTCTTTACGTTAACAATTGCATAGCAGCCAAGTTTTTCTTTTGGCGAAGTCTGATGCTCTTTAAAATCGGGCCACCAAACAAGCGCTTTGGAACTAACTTTGTTAACGGGAGTTTCGGGAGTGTAAAGAATAAACTCTTCACCCGATTCTATTCCGTAAGGGTAAGTAACTATTCTTCTTACGCCATTTTCTATAGTTTCTTTACCTATATAATCTTGTGTATTAACTTTATCTAAGTGCATTGAATAGGAATAATCGTTAAGTTTTTTAAAATCGGTAAAGTAACCGTAGTAATCACAGTAATAAACAGTGCCGTTTGGGTAACCCTCACCCGTTGAGTCTTTCTTTTCGGTGAAGTATTTACCTCTGAAACTGCCGTCTTTTCTTAAAGTGAATGAAGAATGCCAATCATCGGGATCAAGTGCATATACAAACAAGTCTGAAAAAGCCACTTTTGGAAGTTCTTCAACCGAAATGGGAGTACCGACTTCTTTTCCTTTACAAGCGGCAAAACTAAAAATAACAAGCAGAACTAAAACAAAAGATAGAATACGCTTCACATTTTTTTCTCCTTTACTTTTATTTACTTCCGCATTATAGCACACAAACAATAAAAAGTCTATAAAAATATTTAAAAAGTTAATTTTCAACAGCCATCTTTATGTTCCAGCTGTTTTCTTCCAATTTTTGCTCGGCGGTAGTAGTATCGCATTTAAGTATTTCTTTAACAATTCCCACCATACGGGCTTTTAACTTTTTATTGGTGGGTTTTAGGTTTATCATAAGATTTTCATAAACGTAACCGCATTTTATCATAGCGGTGGTAGATATCATATTAAGAATAATTTTCTGTGCCGTACCCGCTTTCATTCGTGTAGAACCCGTTATAACTTCAGGGCCTGTATCGGCGCATATATTAACGTCGGCTTTATCGCCTAAATAGGTGTCGGGATTATTGGAAACAGAAACGGTTTTTGCATTAATGCTTTTGGCGTAAAGAATACCGCTTACAACATATTCGGCGCTTCCAGAAGCAGAAATGCCTATTACAATGTCGTTTTCGCTAAAGTTGTGCGCTTTTAAATCGTTTACACAAAGGGCGGCACTGTCCTCAGCGTCTTCGGCAGCCTTGAACATACAGTCCATTCCTCCGGCAATTATGCCGTTAAAAAGGTCCTGCGGCACGCCAAAGGTTGGGGGACATTCTGCGGCATCGCAAACCCCTAATCTTCCCGAAGTACCTGCGCCTATATAAAAAACTCTTCCGCCGTTTTTTATGGTTTGCGTAACCATATCGCAAGCCTTTGCAATATCCGTTAAAGCGTTTTCTATGGCGGTTATAACGTTTTGGTTTTCTTTGTTCATAATTTTCAATACGTCTATAGTATTTTTTGTTCCTATATCGTATGTGTTTTCATTTCTCATTTCGGTTTTAAGCATTTTCTTTTATCTCCTTTTTTGCAATTGCCACTGCGCCGTTTACCATTGGTTTATTAAAAAACTCAATTAAAACATCATCGTTTAAATATTTATTAAAAAAAGGTAATAATATATCGCCTTTGTTTGCAAGACCTCCACAAATAACAACTTTTTTACAGTTATTTGTAAAGGCAAGACCTGCTTTTATAATTTCACAAACCTCTTTTATATTGCGGTCTATAATGTTTTTAGCAAACATATCATTTTGTTCATAGGCTTCAAAAACCACCTTTGCAAAAGAAGCAATATATCTTTTACCGCCCGAATGAATGGCGGGTACACAAGCAGACAAGGGTTTTCCTGTTTCTTTTTCAAGAAGTTCTTTTATTACTTTACTTCCGTTTCGCGAATCAATATATTTAAAGGCACAGTCAAGAGCATCGGCACCTAAGTTATAACCGCTGCCGCCTTTATCTATTAAATATCCCCATCCGCCTATGCGTTTTCGTTCTCCGCTTTTCTGTGCAAAGGCAATTATTCCCGTGCCCATAATTACAGCAATACCGTCGTCCCCCTTTAAAGCGCATTCAAGTGCGTTTTCGGTATCACTTCCGTTGGCAAAAGCACCGAAGCCAAAAGAAGATAAAAATTTGTTTATCTTCTTTTGGTTATCACCGCTTATACCCCCTGCAAGACCTGCAAAAGTTGAAACTTCTGCAACGTTTATATCGTTACAGATTTTCCTTATACCTTCGCTTAAAATACTTTTACATCTTTCTATACCTATATCAACGGGGTTACAACCTTCAAGGGTGAGCCTGTTTAACTCATTTCCGTTTATATCGCACAACAGCATTTCGGTTTTTGTACCGCCGCCGTCAATTCCAAGCAGATAGTTTATTTCACTGTTTTGCATAAAAAGCAAACTGTCAATGCTTACTGCGAAAATATCGGCAATTCTGCAAATACTTGCAACGGGAGGAATGCTGCTTCCCATTTCCCATTTTTCAATGGATTTTTCGCTGTATGATATTTGTTCTGCCAGAGCTGCGCGTGTAATGTGCGCCTTTTTTCTTAAGTTTTTAAGATTTTCACCAAAGCATATTTTTCTTTCGTTCATTATTATCACTTCCAAAAACAGTATACACCTTAAATTCCTAAAATTCAATCCATATATTTTATATAAAAATAAAAACTCCTATTTTTAGTAGGAGTTTTTATTTATGGTGTTTTTTGCCTGTTCACGGTGCATTAAATATATTTCTTCGGTAGCAAATCCTAACTTTGTTACTACGTTCTGCTTTTTTGGGTAGCAGTAGAAAGAATCGTTATCGGTGGAAATATCGAAACAGTCAAGCGGTTTTAAATAACAGTAGTCATATTCAATATGAAGGCTGTTGTTATCAAGCGGTTTTCGCTGAATTCTGTAATCCTTACCGCGATAATTACCGCTTAGCACAAAACCGTTTTCGGTATCGTGGGTGATTTTTGCGTTGCCTAACTTTTCAAATTTCCAACAACGGGGCATAGAATAAACTTCAACGTCATCGCAGAAATTATATTCGCCGCTTCGCACCTGTTTACGTACCTGTTCACGCTCCCAGTTGAACCAATCGGGCACGTGGGTAAATTCGGTTTCGCCGTTTAATGCGCTAAGAGTTCCGTCTTCGTTTAAGTTCCAACGCTTACCGCAGTGTTCACAATAAATTTCACTACCCTTTGAAGCCATTTTGGATTCTTTTTTACAAGCGGGGCACTGGTAAAGAATTTTATGCATACCTTCGGCTCTGAAAGGTTCGGTTATAAGAATTCCGTTTTCCTTTTGGTAACGGTAATCATTGTAAGTAAGCGCCTGTTTTACAGCCTCGTTTATTTCATCGGCAGACATAGCCTTAACCTGTTCTGCCGTTAAAATCTGTGTCATTGTGGTGTAAAGCGGAACTTTTCTTTTGTTTCTATAGTTCCAGAAGGGCGAGTGTAAATAGTTTCCGTGGTGAACAACGGCAACAACCGGCACTTTATTCATTTTAATAAGTTTGCCAAGGGAGCCCGGCATATACGAAGTTGTACCGCAGGGAGAATACCTTGCTTCGGGGTACATAGAAAGAATATCACCGCGCTTAAGCACTTTATTAATAGATTTAATAAGGTGTAAATCCATTGTGAACTTACGGGTACAAATAGCGCCTATAAGTTCCATAAGCCAAGGGCGTCGGTAATAGCCGTCTATACTTACAACGTTGTTTACGCGGTGGGGAAAGGTACCCATGGCGCAAAGTTCAAAATCTATAAAATACATGTGGTTGCTAAGTAAAAAATAAGGCGGTTTAAGACCTTCCATATTTATTTTTTCAACTTTGTATTTTTTGCCTATAAGCATAATTTTAGAAAGCAACCATATAAGCCATACTATAATAAGCGGTTGGCGAATAGGATACTTTGCCGTTTTATAACGCTTTTGATTTTTATAATTCACATCCATTTTCATCTCTCCTCAAGATACAGTTTATATTAAAACTGCTCAAAAAGCAAGAAATTTGATTTTTATGTAAAAAAGTGGTACAATAAAGTTCTATAAAAGAGGAGAACGTTATGGGAATTTTTATAATAATTGCAGTTTTATTTGTTATTGTTTTTGCTACTGTGTATATTTGTTTTCGTATGGCTTTTTTTGTGACCAAAAAACAAAAGCAGATAAAGGAATTCGATATCCCGCCCGGAAAAGAGTATAAGCCTTACAGGGAAGAAATGCTTAACTTTATGAAAGAGGTAAAGAAAATACCCTATAAAGATATGTACATAACTTCGCTGGACGGACTAAAACTTCATGCAAAATTTTATGAATATAAGAAGGGCGCACCAATTGAAATAATGTTTCACGGGTATCGCGGCAGTGCCGAAAGAGACCTTTGCGGCGGTGTTCAGCGTTGTTTTTCGCTTGGCAGAAGCGTATTGGTTGTTGACCAACGCGGCGCAGGTAAAAGCGAGGGAAGGGTAATTTCGTTTGGTGTTAATGAAAGTTATGACGCTATATTATGGGCAGAACACGCTGTTAAGACTTTTGGGGAAGATATAAAACTTATTCTTTGCGGAATTTCTATGGGCGCTGCTACAGTAATGATGGCTTCAAACAAAAAGTTGCCTGAACAGGTTGTTGGCATACTTGCCGATTGCGGATATACTTCGGCTAAAGAAATGATAATTAAAACCATAAAGGAAATGAAATTGCCGCCAAAGATTATGTATCCGTTTGTAAAACTTGGCGCAAAAGTTTTCGGAGGTTTTAATTTAGAAGAAAACCCACCGATAGAAGCAATAAAACAGTGTAAACTGCCAATAATTTTCTTCCACGGCGAAGATGACGGCTTTGTGCCTTGTGAAATGAGTAAGCGTTTGTACAATGCGTGTAACAGCGCAAAGCAAATAGTTTCCGTAAAGGGCGCCGACCACGGACTGAGTTATCTTTTAGACAAGCAAGGCTATTTAAAAGAAGTGGCGGATTTTTTCAGCAATAACGGACTAAAGACAGAAGTAAAGAAAAGCGATTGACCGTGCGGTCAATCGCTTTATTACATCTTTGTAATAATATTGTAATAAACCTGTAACTTGACAAGGTTTACATAATATGGTAAAATTTAATTAGAAAATGAAGAATGGCGGTGAATCCGATGAAACTCTAAATGTTTCTTTGATTCAGTATGATGCTATATGTCAGGCATTTACGGATTATATATTTGAAAGAAAAGAGAGTGAAAATGCATAAAATTAAGTGCAAACACAACAATATGCTGCTTTATAAAATATTACTTATAACAGTGTTTTTGATTGTAGTTTATAGCTGTATACAAATATTTAAAGTCTTTTATGCATTCTATCATGAAGGCATAAATAATAATAGCGAAAAAGAAATTGTTACTTCTTTTGGTGACACAATAAATGTTAGTCTTAGCTCGAGAGGTTTTCCGGAGCTACGCACTTATCTTACAGCACTTTGTAATGAGCAAAGCGTCGTACACATATCTATGGAAGGCCATTCAGAATATTATCGCGATAAATTAAAAATCAATTTTGCAGAGCTTATAAGTGAATATAAAGAACAAGAAAAAATTATTTATGAGTTTGATTGGGGTATTATTTACAGTCTGGATTCAGGGCAAAGCTTTTACGGTGTTCCAAAACACGTTTACAACAGCTTTTCATTAAAAATGAGTAATGCATTTTCAGAATTCAACACCAGTCATTCTTCTGCAATAGTATATGGTGAGCCTATGTACTTTAAAGATACTGAAATATTTGGTCTTATTTACAATTTGGATATGAATATAACAGCCGAAAGAATAACTGACAGTGTTTCTAAGTACAAATACATTGAAGCAAATACACTGTCTAGTGAACAAGCAAGACAATATGCGGCTGCAGGAAAGTTATGTACAAAATCATTGGATAAAGCAACGCTTGAGCAAATAAATGAAAAAGCCGAGGTTAAGATGCAGGAGCATATTCAGTTTCTTAATATGTTTGGTATTTATGAGGATGTGTTAGAAGAGCTTGGATTTACAGAAGAACAGTATAAAGAGAACACATTTAACAGCTTCTTATATTCAGAGATGCTTGAAAACGAGTTTTCAAAAACATATCAGGCAGGAAATTATTCGTTTGATGAGTTGAAAGAATTGAAGGACGGTTTTGTTACTTCAATTCTTGCCAAAGAACAGATTACGGTTAAATAGAAAAAACAGTCTTGACATGTGTCAAGACTGTTTTTAGTTATCTTCGTTTTTTTATTTTGTTTTTATTATAATGGTTATTTGTTTTGTTTTGCATTGGCTTATCGGGGGCGACAAGACAGTTTTTGTCCGTTCCTATAAGGTCAAAGCGTTTTGCTTTTTTTAAAGCAGAAATAACAAGCGCTTTGTTTTCGGGTTTGTAATACTGCAAAAGCGCCCTTTGTTCGGCTTTTTCCTTTGGTGTTCTCGGAACGTATACCTCTTGCATTGTAAGTGGGTCAAGTGAAGTATAGAACATACAGGTTGAAACCGTACCCGGTGTGGGATAAAAATCCTGAACCTGTTCGGGGTGAAGTCCCTCTTTCTTTAAAAACAGCGCAAGTTCAATTGCATCGTTTATTGTGCTTCCCGGATGCGAAGACATAAGATACGGCACCAAAAACTGCTTTTTGCCCGCCTTTTCGCTTAGTTCGTAAAACCGTTTTTTAAACTTATTATAGGTTGCAACGGGCGGTTTTCCCATATATTTTAATACGTTGTCTGAACAATGCTCAGGTGCAACCTTTAACTGTCCGCTTACGTGGTGCTCAACAAGTTCAGCGAAAAATTCTTCATCCTTATCGGCAATAAGATAATCGAAGCGTATGCCTGAACGGATGAATACTTTTTTTATTTTAGGCAATTTTCTAAGCTTTCTAAGAAGCGCAAGATAATCTGAATGGTCGGCATCAATTGCGGGGCAAACGCTTGGCGCAAGGCATTTTTTGTCGGCGCATAAACCATTTTTTAACTGTCCTTTGCAAGAAGGTGCGCGGAAGTTTGCGGTAGGTCCGCCAACGTCGTGAATATACCCCTTAAAATCGGGCATTTCGGTAATTTTTTTGGCTTCTTCTATAACAGAATTATGACTTCGGCAAGAAATCATTCTTCCTTGGTGATATGCAAGGGCGCAGAAGTTACAGGCGCCGAAACAACCGCGGTTGTGAATTATTGAAAACTTAACCTCTTCAATACCCGGAACACCGCCCAACGCTTCATACGACGGGTGGTAATTCCGCATAAAGGGCAAAGAATACACCTCGTCCATTTCTTCTTGAGTTAAAGGTGGCATAGGCGGATTCTGAACAACTATTTTTGACCCGTGACGCTGAATTACAAGTCTGCCTCTTACAGCATCGTGTTCGGTTTGCTGAATTTTAGTTGCCTTAGCATAAGCTATGTAACCCTTTTCGGTTTTTTCGCTTACGTTTTCAAACGAAGGACATTCTTTTGCCGAAACAGGTGTGTAGTCCTTGGTTGAAACGCAGTAACAAGTACCCTTAATATCGGTTAAAGAAGAAATTTCTTCACCGTTATTTAAGCGGTTTGCAATTTCAACAATATGTTTTTCACCCATACCGTACATAAGTAAATCGGCAGTTGAATCAATAAGAATTGAAGGGCGAACGGTATCATCCCAATAATCGTAATGGGCAAAACGGCGAAGCGAAGCCTCAATACCGCCTATTAACACGGGAATACTGCCAAAAATACGGCGTAATGTCTTACTGTAAACAATAACGGCGCGGTCAGGTCTTTTTCCTGCTTTACCGCCTGGGGTATAGGCGTCATCGCTGCGTTTCTTTTTTGCGGCGGTATAGTGGGCTACCATAGAATCAATATTTCCGCTGTTTACCAAAAAAGCAAGTCTTGGCGCACCGAAACGCATATAATCGTTATCGTTTGTGGGCTGTGGAATTATAGCCACTTTATAGCCGTTGTGTTCCAGTACGCGCGAAATTATTGCAGTACCGAAAGAGGGGTGATCAACGTAAGCGTCCCCCGTTACTATAACAAAGTCTGGCTGTTCCCAACCAAGCGCTGTCATTTCTTGTTTTGTAATAGGCAAAAAAGGCATAAAAATTGCTCCAGTTAAAATGTTTACATTTGTTCGTTAAATGCTTTAATCCATTCTTCTTTAATAATGTTGTGGCCTGCAGGGGTGGGGTGTACACCGTCGCCTAACCAGTAATTGTTTTCAGCCAAAGTAGCGGCAACATCAAATTTATCCTGTAAGGAAACAAATTTAAGGTTGTATTTTTCGGCAACAGCCTTTGCTTTTTCGGCGCGTTTTTTAACTTCAGAATTAAAGGTTTCCCACTTATTCGGTATTTCTTCGGTGTTATCGGTAGCCGATGCTCTTAAACAGAAAGGTTCTAAAATTGTAATTTTAATATTTGGCAGCGCTTCTTTAATTTCTTCTATAAGCATACAGTAAATTTTATAAAATTTATCAGCATCAACGCCGTTTTGGTAACTTATTTCGTGCCATACGTCGTTAACACCAATAAGAATACTCATATAATCGGGTTTTAAATTTATAATATCAGCCTTTATTCTTGCATAAACGTCAACAATTCGGTTTCCGCTTATACCTTTGTTTATAAAGTTGTATTCGTTAGGATTTTTGCTGTTTAATTCGGCGGTTACAAATAATGGATAACCGTTGCCAAGACCGTTGCCTCTGCCGCAATCGGTTATTGAATCACCTTGAAATAGTACTGTTTTCATTTGTTTTTCTCCTTTTATTAACCGAAATTTCGTATCCAGATAAATACTTCTTCTACGGCAGGTCTTATTTGGAGAACTTCATCACCGTAGTTTATATTGCCGCAGGGGTTTTTTATGGGTTCGCCCACCAACTGCGGTTCGTGTTGACCGTAAGAAAAAGAACGAAGCGTAGCATCACATCCGTTAGCGCGTAGTTTTTCTATATACTTTTTGGTAACGGCATATTCAACCTTGTGATCATCTACACAGTGCCAGAATTTAAGGGGTACGGGGTAGGTATACGCCTTGTGATTGTTTACGGGGTTAAATCCAATAAGCTTTGATTCATCATAAATATATTCGCCGTTTTCATCCTTTTCAAAACCGAAAATTTTAGCGAGAGCAAACTTTGGCGCACCGTTTGTCCAAGGGTTTAAGAAAATCTGATTATATGTATCTAAAACGGGACAAAACGCACTGTGCGCAATTACGGGAATGCAACCGCTGAGTACAAGGTTTGTACTGCTTATACCGCCCATAGAACCTCCGTGAACAAATACTTCGCGTCTTAAATTAAAATGCTCCATACAATAAAAATACGCTTTAACGTAGCATCGCACGGCAATAGGGGTACCAACGTTATTTCTAAGGTCAATATCACGTTCTTGCGCATATTTTTCAGGCAGACCGTTAACGTCCATAACGGCATAACCGTTGGCTACAAGATATTTTGTGATTTCCTGATGCTCAACCTGTGAATCGTTGGTTGTAACTGTTCCGCCTGCACCGTGGCAATTAATAACCCACTTTGTTGGTGTGCCGTTTTCGGTGTAGTCATCGGGCAGAATTATAAAGCCGAAATCTTCGTATATTTGCTCAAAATCCTGAACGGTATCGCTAATTGAAATATTATCTGCTAAATTGCAGTTTACTTTAACCGAAAATCTGTGCTTTTGCATAAAATCACACTCCCTAAAGCAGTTTAACACGATATAAACTTAATATCAAGAAGTTTTATAAAAAAAGGGAAAAGAGTATAAATAAAGGACTCTTTTTTGCAGAAAGGTTGCTTGTTAATTATAAAAGACAAAAAACAGCGCAGTTCAATTCTAAACTGCGCTGTACTTTTATACTATAACTTTTTTTAAATCTTCTATGGTGCATTTTACCATGTGTTCGCCTGTTTCTTTACTTGCCTCTTTTGCGCTTTGCGCGAACCATTCGGTATTCTTTTCACAACGCGAAAGGTCAACAAGTTCGGGGTAGGTTGCCATTAAAAGTGATGTTTCCCATTTACCTGCGTGGTCAAAACCGCCGCACTTTATTTGCGCTTGCGCGCTTATAAGCGGAATAACCTTAATGTAAGAAAACGGGTCGTCATTACTGCCTAAATTTTCGTAATAGGCGGCGTAATCATCGTTGCCCCACCAACCTCGGCCGAATTTTTCTTCCATATACTCCATAGTAACCTTTTTGGCGGCTTTATGACACGCAATGGTCATAGGCATAAGTCCTGCGCCTTCGGTCTGATGATGGGGAATAAGGTAAATGTTCTTATGCCCTGCTTTTATCATAGATTTTAAAATACAGTAAATGTAATCGGCGTAAACGTCCTCGTCAACGTGAAAGTGTGACGGTTTTGCATCGCACACGGCATAAGAAGCCACACCGTACCATATTGGCGGACAAACAACTATTTCCTTTTCTTTTTCAAGTTCTTTAAGGCAGCCTGTTACAACTAAAGTATCGGTTCCGCAAGAAGCGTGGTGAGCGTGGTATTCCATTGTTCCTATTGGAATAATGAAAGGAACGTTTCTGTCTACTGCATCCTTTATTTCATCGTAGAACATTTCGGTCATTTGCATAAAGATTATCTCCTGAAATAGTTTTTAGAAAAGTTTTTCGGGGCAAACAAGCGGAATTTCGGGGCTTAAAACTTCAAAGCCGTTTTCTTTTACAACAATACCTTTTTCCCAACGAACACCAAAGGTATCGGCAGAAATATATGTATCAACCTGATAACACATATTTTCTTTTAAGTAGTAATCGGAACTTGTTTCGCACCAAGGCGCTTCTACCTCTATTATACCCGTGCCGTGAAGCGGACCGTAAACGTAATTCTTTTCATAGCCATTGTCTACGTAGTAATTATAAAATCCCTTTGCAATATCGGCGGCATAAACGCCCGCTTTTATTTGTTCTTCGCTCCATTTATGAGCGTCGCGGCAGAACTGAACTATTTCTTTGCGCTGTCCTTCAAGTTTTCCAAGGCAGATGGGATAACCTATTGCGGCAGAATAACCGTCTATTTTAGCAGAAAGGTTAAGCTGAACAATATCGCCTTTCTGGAACTCGCGGTAAGAAGAACGTGAAATAGCGTGGCGGGTTGATGCTTCAGAGAATACGTACATAGGAAGACCTTCGTATTCTGCACCGTGTTCGTAAACAGCCTTCTGAGCCACACCAACCATCTGAAGTTCAGTCATACCCGGTTGTATTGCTTTTATAACTTCTTCGGTTGCAATATTTGCAATACGGTAGCCTTCTCTTAAACAGTTAAGTTCGTTTTCGCTCTTTATAGAACGAAGTTCTACCATAATTTTACCTGCATCAATAATTTCTGCTTCGGGAAATGCATCGCGGATTGCATTAAAAATAACAACTGAAGTATCTAAAAACGAAGCAACACCAATGCGTATTTTTTTGCCTGTAACTTTAATATATTTAAAAACGTCGGCAAAGGTGTCGGGTTTAAGTTCGGGATAAGCAGGGTCAGCGCCTTCGCGGTAAGCAGTAAGCACAAAAGTTTTATCTAACTTATTGCGGTCTGCGCCGAAAATTGCAGATTCAGGACCTACCATTAATGCGGCTTCGCCTGTGGCAGAAATAGCAACGCCTGCGCGTTCAAAAAGCGGCCAGAAGCCTGAAAAATATCTTGGGTTTGCGTAATCGGCTTCGTTGCCGTTTACAATAAGAGCATCAAGACCTTCGCGCTGAAGAATAGCGGCGGCCCTTTTAACTCTTTCTTTGTATTCGTAATCGGGAATGCAAACTCTGTTCATTTGTCTTTTCTCCTTTTAATTTTATTCACAGTAACCTGGGGTTGTATAAAAGTTTACAACTCTTGGCTCTGCGCGACCGTACTGAGCAACTATCGGCACATCGCTTTCAAGCATAATAGCATACTGTTCTTCTTCTTTTGCAGTAAAACCGCAGAAATCTTTTTCGTTGTTGGAACGTAAGCATCTTACACGCATAGCTTCAACTTGGGTGTTAAAAGAAACAGGGTCTTTATCGGTATACAAAAGGGTAATTTTTATGTTCGCTTTGGTTTCATTTACGTTGGTAATAATTACCGATTCGTGCCCTTTTATTTCGTTTTCGCCAACGGGTGGAAGTTCTGCATCGGGAAAAACCCATACTTTTTTGCCGTAACTCATACAATGCACCTCGTAATTATATTTTATTACTACTACATTATAACATTGACAACAATATATTTCTTGTGATATTATCAGTTAAAAAGGTAAAATTGTCACTTTTTAGGGGGATTATATTGCAAAAGTTCTATTATTTTGATAAAAAACGGCACGGAACGGTAAGTTTTCCGGTTGAGTATTATTACGTTGATTCAACACATCCGCGTTATGATATGGCGTTTCATTGGCATAACGAATGGGAATTGTTAAGGGTAATAAAGGGGGAATTTCTTATAACCCTTAACGATAAACAGTGGAGTATAAAAGAAGGAGAAATAGTGCTTATAGCGGGTGAAACTCTGCACGGCGGAAAACCTTTTAACTGTGTTTATGAATGTCTTGTGTTTGATTTATACGGGCTTTTTGGAAAAATGGATGTGTTAAAACCACTTCTTCGCCCATTTTATAATATGGAAATAATGCCCGAACAGTTTTTTAGTAATAATAACATAGAGGTTGCAAGGGTTCTTGATGTATTTGCTGATAATAACAGTTATTCTTGCCTTGCTCTTGAAACGGTATCGGCGGTGGCGGGACTCTTTAGTTGGCTTATAAAGGAAAACCGCTACAGAAAAACGCAAAACAAAAGTTTGCTTACTTCATCTATAAAACCCGTGCTTGAATATATTGAAGTGCATTATGCCGAAGAACTTTCTTTAGAAGTTTTAGCGCGCGTTGCCAAAATGAATTCTAAATATTTCTGTAAAGTATTTTATTCGGCAACCAAAACTTCGCCTATGAATTATGTTAATCAATACCGTATTGAACGGGCGTCGTTTTTGCTTGATTCAACCGATTTATCAATTACACAGGTAGCCGCTGACTGCGGATTCTGGGACAGCAGTTATTTTACAAAGGTATTTAAAAAATACAAAGGCACAACACCGAAAAACTTCAGAAAATCGGTTAAAACTTAAAAGAACGGGGTGAAATTACCTCGTTCTTTTTCGGTATTCGGTTGGTGTTGTGTCTGTTATTTTTTTGAATATGCGACTAAAATAAAGCTGATCTTTAAAACCAACTGAATTTGAAATTTCAAAAATTCCCTCGTTGGTGGCTGCTAAAAGTTCTTTTGCTCGTTCAATACGTTTTTTAAGAATGTATTTTTTAGGCGGAACGCCTACTTCTTTTGTAAACTTTCTTGAAAGATAAGCGGGGTCGATAAACAACTGTGAGGCAATGTTTTTAACGGTTATTTCCTCGCAGAAATTATTGTTAATTATTTTAAGTGCAGATTTTATAAGGTTTGGTTTAATTTCGGCGGTAGAGTTTTGCATTAATATTGCAAAAAACTCATATATAAGCCCCGAAATTTGCAGATTTGAGGAAAAAGTTGCTGTTTTTGACAAAGTACAGATTTTATCCATAATAGATTTTAACTCAGCGTAAAGAGAGACGTGCAGTACAGGATTTTGCGGTGTAACGTTTAAAAAATCTATATATTGCTTTACAGTTTTTCCGTAAAGCCCTATCCAACTTATACTCCATTTTTCTAAGGCTTTATAATGAATTTTAGTGTTGGGACACATAACAAATAAATCGTGGCTGCCAAATCTTATCTTTTTGCCATCACAGGTTTCGGCGGTTCCTTTATCTACAAGTACAAATAAATAATGATATCTTATTTCCGGTCCATACGTGTGATTTTCGGTTTCTATGCGTTTCCCGCAATAGTACATTCCTATATCGTTATTTAAATCTATTTCACAAAAATTTTGAAGCATTGTACTGTCACTCATTAAACTCACCTCATATTAATTATATCATAAAAGTCAAAAAAGTCCATAAAATATCCAAAAAAGTTCATTGCAAAGATATATTCGTCCATATATAATTTTTTTGGTGATTCAATGAAACTGCTTATAATTTTAATTTTATGCTTACTTGCAACCGTTAAGGTTACCTTGCAGGCTACCTTTGCGAAGAAAAACGTACAAACGGCCATTGACGGAGTGTTTTTTAACGGGCTTGTTTTTTTGTTTTCAGCGCTTGTGTTTTTTAAAAATGCCTTTGTAGATAATTTGTTTATTCCTTTGTTTGGATTGGCTTTTGGCATATTAACCGTTGCTTTTCAAATTTTTTATATTAAGGCTATGTCTTGCGGCAACGTTTCTCTTACGGTTTTAATTGTTAATTTAAGTATGATTATTCCCATAATAGTATCGGTTATTTTTTATAACGGTCGGTTGAACCTATTGAAAATTATAGGAATAATTCTTACAATTACAGCCTTGTCGCTTAATATCAATAAATGTGAAAAAAGCGATAGTTTTAAAAAATGGTTTTTGTTCGCTTTACTTGCATCGTTTGCAAACGCTGTTTTGTCGGTATGTCAGCAGATTTTTGGCAGAACACAGTGGGCGGGCGCTTCACGAAGTTTTGTTGCGTGGAGTTATATTACTGCTGCTACTGCTTCTGTTTGCATTTACACTGTTATGAAACTGAAAGGAAACGGAATTTCATTTAAAATAAAACCGTATGTTTTTGGTATTGCACTATGCACAGGCGCTGTGTTAGGTGTTTTTCAGGTGTTGAATACTTACGCGGTTGCTACTATTGATTCGGTGCTTTTGTTCCCGACTTATAATGGCGGAACGCTTGTGCTTTCGAGCCTTTTTGGCGTTTTGCTTTTAAAAGATAAATTAAAACTGAATCAAATAATAAGCCTCTTTATAGGCGTGGTGGCTATTATAATTATGAATATTTAAAGGAGAATACCATTATGTACGACAACGTTTTAACTTCTTTTCCGAAACTTAAAGAAGATAAAAGTGATTCAGAACGCATACAAAGAGCAATAGACGCTACCGAAAATGGTGTGCTTTGCATTCCGAAAGGAAATTACAACATAAAAACTTCGCTTACCATAACCAACCGTTGTTCACTTAAAATGCACCCTGCGGCAAGGCTTATTGCAACTGAAAAAATGGATTTTGTGCTTGTTTATAATGCTAAAGGTGACTTCCACAACCTGACTCTTTTTAATGATGACGGAACCCTTTATGATAATTTAGGACTTTTTATAAGTGGCGGAGATATTGACGGTAATGGTATGGCAAGTTGCTTTGCCATTACTAATGCTCATCATTTTACAATTTCTGATATAAGTTTTCATAACGGCAGGGAATACGGTATGTACGTTGGAGGTAAATTTGGCGGACATATATACGAGCTTGTTTGTAACAACGTTTATTGTAAATGCACAAAGAAAGGTCTTTCGGGCAACGTTGGTATATGGTCGGATAAAGCCGATGCGCATTTCAACGATTGTTTTATTATTGATTATACTGTCGGTATGCGAATGTTAGGCGCTGCAAATAGAATAAGCCGCTGTCATTTGTGGGGCGGTACGGTTCCGCCTGAAAACTACAGCGTGGAAGAATGGTCTGCCATTTACGGTGAGCGCAAGAAAAAACTTTTAAACGGTGTTTACGGAAAAGACGGCGAGAAAGTGGATTATCAAAACGAAGTTCCCGAAATGCTTAAAAACTCTATAGCCTTTGATATTCAAGGCTGGTTTAATATTTTAGACGGATGTTATGCCGATACCGCCGAAATAGGCTTTAATATAAACGCCGATACGCGGATGATAGGTTGTGACTTTTTTAATAACAAACTTATGGGACTAAAAAAAAGCACCGCCATAAATCACGTTGGCGGTAAGTTATCGGTAACGATGAGTACGTTTCGGGCAACAGTTGGTACAGAGGTGTTATACGAGGGTAACAAACAAGACTTGATATGGGATAAAAACTCTGTTAGCGGATTTAAAGAAAATTCGATTTAAGTAAAAAGAAAAAAGCGAGGCGTTATGAATGAATCGCCTCGCTTTTAAGTTTCAAGAATTATTATTCCATTACAATAGCAATTTTAACGCCGGTAAGAGAAATATTCTTTTCCATAGCGTCTACGTACTGTTCAAGCGGATAGTGGTCGGTAACAAGTTTTTCAACAGGAATAGACATTTCTTTAGCTTTTTTGATAAAGCCTAAGGTTTCAATGTATTCATTAGCGCTGTAAACCCAAGAACCAACCAAGGTGATTTCTTTGTTACAAAGGTCAAAGTGGGGGTTCATTGTGCATTCGCCTGCATTTACGAAGAAGCCCATTTCACAGTATCCACCGCCGCGGCGAACATATTTATAAGCATCTGCAGCAGCCTGAGGAACGCCTGTGCACTGGAATACGAAATCTGCGCCGAAACCGTTTGTAAGTTCTTTAACCTTAGCAACTCTTTCTTCAATAGTTTTAAGCTCTTTAAAGTTAATTACGGCAGTAGCGCCCATTTCTTTTGCAAGGGCAAGACGGGTATCAACACCGTCAACTGCAATAATGTTAACAACGCCTGCAGCTTTAAGAACGGCAATTTGCATAAGACCGATAGGTCCGCAACCTTGTACTAAAACGGTAGAACCAAAGTTAATAAGGTTGGTAGATTTAGCGCGGTTCCAAGCGTGAACGCAAACACAAGCAGGTTCAATAAGCATTCTTTCGTCTAACGACATACCGTTAACAACGAAAATAGAAGAATTTTTACGAACTAAAATATGTTCTGCAAACCAGCCGTTATTGTGGTGTGCTTCATCATCTTCAATAAGACCGTAAACGCCAAGACCTTCGCAAAGGTTAGGAAGTTCGGGATAACGGCGGCAATAATCACATTCGCCGCAAAGAAGAACGGAGGTTACAACTTTATCGCCAACTTTAATTGGGTCACCCTTTGTATCAACGGTAACGCCTTCGCCAATAGCTACAACTTCGCCTGTGCCTTCGTGACCTAATACAATTTCTTTGTAACCAAAGGGATTGTAACGGTATTCGTGAACGTCGGTACCGCAAATGCCGCAACCTTCTACCTTAACAAGAATTTCGCCGGGGCCTGGGGTGGGAATTTCGATGTCGCGAAGTTCTACAATTGCTTCGCCTTCAACGCCGTCAACAATTTTTGGCTTTACAAGATATGCTACTTTTGATGTTGCCATAAATAATGCACTCCTTAAGATTGTTAATTTTTTGACAATGTTGTCAATTAAATTGTAACAAATCAAAGGAAAAATGTCAAGAGAAATATGTCTGTTTTCATTTCATAGAAGTAGAATTATTAAGCACGCTTGCGCTGTAAAGAAACAAAACGTCGCTATTTGAAAAATCAACGTATTGCTCTAAAAGGGCAGAATTCATATATCTTAAATCCACCATAACAACTTCACTGTATCCTTGCGCAATAATCGGCATTATAGAAGAAGCAAAAGAATCTCTGAAAACAATTAATTTCTTGTTATTTTCACATTTTGCATTTTTTATTGTAACAATAGGCTGATTTCCCGAAAGAAAGAATTCATAAGGGTCTTTACCGTTCGCTTTTTTCATATCATAAACAGCGTCTGCACCGCTAACGGTAAAGTTTTCTATTATATCGTTAGTGAGATATTTAATGGTATCTCCTTTGCATTTAAGAGCCGATTGCCCTGCATAAACCCCTTTAAAATCAGTTGTAAGGGTCAGCGTTTCGTAATCAGACGGTATATCACTACCCATACTGTTTGCAATAAACTTTGCAATATCCGTAATATTTTCCTGTTTCCAATGGCTGTCGGTAAAATAGTAATCATTTGCAGAAAGCATACCGTCTATTTTTATGGGTGTGCAAAAAGGCAAAGCGCTGTACATATAATTTTCAAGTTCGGCGTAATCCATTTTCAGTTCTGCAAGATATTTATTTTTATCGGGAATTATTGCAAAGTAAGCCTTGTTATTTACAAAATGTTCTTTCTGTATTTTATTAAACAGGGAAGCGGCATAGTCTAACATATTTACATTCATTGGATATTCAAGTTTTGAAATATGCCCGTTTTTAAGGTAAATATCATTGTTCTCTTTTTGCAAAAACAACTTTAATCTTGCATAGGCTTTTATACTGCGAAAAGTATCTCTAAGCGGAAATCTGTCGGTAGTGTATTCTTCAAAATCTTTTGCAAATTTGCCCGAAGTTATATTTTGCCACGATATTTCAGGGAAGTCGGCTAACTGTCGGCGTTCGCTGTCGGAATAGTCTGGGGTGGGGATAAAAAAGCACCATAAAGAGAAAACCAAAACAAAAGCAAGACACAAACCAACCGTTAAATAATTTCTGTGTTTCATTTAAAGTTTTCTCCTTTCTAAAAACGGAAGTACAAAAACGGATTAAACGAACCGTCTACAAGGTAAGCTGAAACAGTTACTAATAATACTAACAAAACAAAAGGTTCTGCCCATTTTGCTATTCTTAGTTTTGATGCAAGTATCTTCGGTATGGGTGTTGCGCCTATTATTGCCAATAATAAAATGAAACCGTAATTCTTAAAGCAGAAAAGAGTTTGCGCAGAAATTAACGGATAATTTCCCGCCCCGAACATACCGCCTATATATATAACGGCTTCGTGAATTGATGCGGCATTGAATATAACAAAACTTATAAGAACAAGCAGTAATACGTATATACGGCTTATTACTTTTGATAAGTTTAAATATTTTAAAAGGAATGTTTTTTCAATAATAAGAAGAATTGCAAAGTAAAGTCCCCATATAATAAAGGTCCAGTCGGCACCGTGCCAGAACCCCGTTAGCATCCAAACGGTAAGCAAATTAAAAAGAAGTCTTGCTTTGCCAACACGTGAACCGCCAAGAGGAAAGTAAACGTAATCTCTGAACCAAGAGCCTAAAGAAATGTGCCAACGGCGCCAGAATTCGGTAACGCTTTTTGAAATATAAGGGTAATTGAAGTTTTCAATAAAATCAAATCCAAGCATTTTGCCAAGACCTATTGCCATATCGCTGTAGCCTGAAAAATCAAAATAAATGTGCAAGGCAAAGCAAATAGCATAAAGCCAGAAAAACAACACACTTTTATCGTTGGATATTTTAAAGGTTTCACAAAGTTCGCCTAAGGTGTTGGCAATAAGCACTTTTTTAGAAAGTCCCAATATAAAACGCCTTACACCAAGCGCTGTTTTTTCAATACTGTGAGTGCGCTGTTTTAACTGTTCGGCAACGTCGCTGTAGCGCACAATAGGACCTGCTATAAGTTGTGGGAAAAGCGAAATATATGCGGCTAAGTCTATAAAACTTTTTTGCGCGGGAGCGCTTCCTCTGTAAACGTCAATGTTATAACTTAACAACTGAAAGGTATAAAAACTTATTCCTATAGGCAAAGTTACTTTAAGAAGCGGTATTGAAAGACCGGTAATAGCATTTACGTTTTCAATAAAAAAGTCAACGTATTTAAAATAGCACAGAAAACCAAGGCTTAAAATTACCGCCAAGCACAAAAAAACTTTTTTATATTTATTGAATTTTTCGGTTAGTAATCCAAGTATATAACCGCAGAAAACGGTTAATAACATAAGAACCACAAGGCGGGGTTCTCCCCAGGCATAAAAAACTAACGAGCATATCAGTAAGGTAAGGTTTTTAATGCGCCTTGGTGAAATTGCATAAAGCAAAAAAACACAGGGCAAAAAATAAAACAAAAAGGGAATACTTGAAAAAAGCACGGTTATCTCCTTTATATATGGTATATAAACAGTTCAGCACGGCGTTTGCCGTGCTGAAAAAAAGATTTATTATTCTAAAGTTATACCGTCTTCAGCAGCAAAAATATCATCTGCAGAAATTTCTGCATCGGTATCCATTGTGCCAATGCCGTTATCTGTGTTTTCAGGCTGTTCAAAAGATTTCGGGCACATAAGGAAGAATACTTTATTGCCTTCGTTTTCAACAATAAGTTCTTCGGCTTCTACACAAATGTTCCAACGAAGATTTGCAGAATCTTTTAAAGTTGTTTTAAATGCTTCTACGTCAGCGCCTTCGTCAAGTTCAAAAACGTAACCTATAAAAGCAATAGAACTCATCATAGGACCAAACATAGCGCCTTCTTTAAAACCTGTGATTTCAGCATTATCGAAACCGCTTAATAAACCGGGTTCAATTGCCATAGCGCCGCCCATAAACTGAATAATTTCGTTAGAAATAAGGTGTTCGGCAACTTCAAGCGCTGTACCTTTGTTGTTAGCCTTAAAATCAGCCAATAAGGTCTGACCAACGGTTGAACCCTCGCCGTTTTCGTTGTTGCCGGCATTACCGCCGCAAGCTCCAAGACATAAAACCATAAGAGCAGCCAACATAAGTGCTATAATTTTTTTCATTTTTATTCTCCTTGTCAGTTGAAGTATTGTGGTAGTTAAAAATTTTTTGTTTAATATTTTACTACGGAAGCAGTATACCATAAAAGTATATAAAAAGCAATGGAAAAAATAGTAATGTATAATTTGTAAAAAAGTGAGCAACCGCAAAAGCAGTTGCTCACTTACTGTTTAATAAACAGACTTTAAATATTTAATGCTGTCTTCGGCGCATTCAAGGCGTGTTTTGCCCATACTCGGTTCATCTTGTTCCACAACAACCCATTTTGCATTTACGTCGGAAGATGCTTTAAGAATAGCAGGGATATCCTGAATACCGTAGCCTAATGCTCTGAATTCAAACTTTCCGCTTGCTTCTTTCTTTTTGTCTTCATCTATGCCGATTAAGGCATACATATTTTTGCTTTTACTGCCTGCGAAATCCTTTAAATGAACAATTTCAATACGTCCGTTATACTTGCGGATATATTCGGAAGGATTTTCACCGCCAACGTTTACCCAACAAGTGTCCAGTTGCGGTTGTAACAGTTCGGCAGGAACTTCTTTGTATAAAATATCCAAAGCATATTCGCCGTTTAATTTAACAAATTCAAAATCGTGGTTATGGTAGCAAAGTTGCATACCGAGTTCTTTTGCTTTTTCGCCAAAAATTTTAGCATACTTTATAACGTCGTTAAACTTTTCGGCGCCGGGGCGGTATTCTTCGGTTAAATAGGGAATAACTACGTATTTACAACCGATTTCTTTATAGGTATCTAAAATTGATGGGTTTGCTATCATATCAACCAATGCAACGTGCGCAGAAATCGGAACAAGACCTATTTCGTTGCACATTTCTTTAATTTCGGCAGCGCTTTTTCCAAAAAGACCTGCGAACTCTACGCCGTCGTAACCCATAGCCTTAACCTTTTTAAGGGTTCCTTCGAAATCGTTTTGCATATCGGTGCGCACCGAATAAAGTTGAAGCGCAATAGGGAAATTATACATAATAATAACTCCTTTGTTTTAAATTTCGGGAATTTCTATTTCTATTTCACGGCCTAATTCGTTAGATTTAACAATGCCGTCAATAATAGCCTGATTGTATATAATCTGACTTGTGGGAACGGGGGCGGGTTTGCCTTCTTTAATTGCGTCAAGGAAAGAACGTATCTTCTTATAGAAAAGAGGCTCGCTGTTTTGCTGCAAAGGAATCTGGTATTGTGTTGCTTTGCCCGCAACGGTGCGGTAAACGGTAAGAGGTTTGTCAAAGTCGCCGTTCCAACATTCGGTTGAAGGAATTCTTAGTCCTCCCTTGGTACCAAGAATAAGCGCATCGCCGCAGGTGTCCATATTCATTGCCCAGGAAATTCTGAAGTCAAGAATAATGCCGCCTTCCAAACGAATAAATCCTGCCGCAAAGTCATCAACACCAAACTTTTCGGCATATTCTGCAGGTTTGCCTGAATAGGTGAAATAATCGGGATTCTTGCCAAAGAAATCAGAAGTATAACCTGTAACGGTAAGGGGTTTTGGATATGAAACGGCATTAAGCAACATATCAAGAGAATAGCAACCAATGTCGCCCATTGCGCCTATACCGCCTGTTTCATTTTCAATAAAGGTTGTACCGTAGGGGGTAGGAATACCCTGACGGCGGCCTCCGCCTGCCTGCATATAGTAAATTTTTCCAAGTTCGCCTGAATCAACAATTTTCTTTATCATTTGCATATTAGCAGCCATTCTTGGCTGGAAACCAATAGATAAAATTTTGCCCGATTCTTTTTCGGCTTTCATAACAGCAACTGCTTCTTCAAGTGTTACGGTAAACGGCTTTTCAAGAAGAACGTGAATACCGTGGTTTAACGCATAAATTGTGGGTTCGGCGTGCTGACGGTTGTATGTACAAATGGAAACGGCATCTACTTCGCCGGCATCAATAAGTTCTTTATGAGAAGGGTAGAATTTGCAACCTTCAACTTTGTGCTTTTCTGCAAACTTTTCAGCCTTGCCTTCAACAAGATCAGCAAGCGCAACAACTTCAACGTCGGGCATTTTTTTGTATTCGGCAATGTGTGCATCGGCAATCCAACCCGTACCTATAATACCGATTTTAAGTTTTTTGCTTACATCAATCTGTTTTTCCTCGGTTAAATTTTCTTTAAAACGGTCTAAAATGTTATCGTTTGCCATAGTAGTTATCTCCTTTTTTAGTTTATATCACAAACTGTCGCAAATAGCGGCAGCTTAGTGTTATTGAATCAAGTATTTTTTCTTTTGAACCCTCAAAAGCCTTATCCTCAACCTCAACACAAACAAAACCGTCGTATCCTATATCTGTAGGCGCCGATATATATTTGCCCCAGTTAACGTCGCCAAGACCGGGGAGTTTTGGGCTCATATACTCAAGCGGATAAGCCATAATTCCAACGTCGTTAAGTTTATCGCTATATAACTTAATATCTTTGCAGTGAGTGTGAAAAATCTTGTCTTTAAACTCGTAAATAGGTTTAATATAATCAATTTGCTGCCATATAAAATGGCTTGGGTCATAGTTAATGCCGAAATTATCACTTTTAATTATGCTGAACATTTCTCTGAAGAGTTTAGGTGTGGTGAAAAGATTCTGTCCACCGGGCCACTGATCGGCGCCAAAAAGCATAGGACAGTTTTCAATGGCAACTTTAACCCCTTTTTCTTCTGCATACTTAATAATAGGCGGCCATACTTCTTTGAATATTTCAATATTTTCTTCGGTGGTTTTAAATTGGTCACGGCCTATAAAGGTTGTTACCATATTAACATTTAAAAGTGCGCTCATATTAATTACTTTTTTTAAGTGGTCAATATTTGCTTTTCTTTTGGCTGTGTCAGCGTCCATTGTGTTGGGATAAAACGCAAGGGAAGATATCTCAACGCATTTAGAATTGCAATAGTCTTTTATGTATTTAACATATTCTTCGGTTGTGTTTTCAACGTCAATGTGGCTTACACCCGCATAGCGGCGTTCTGCTTTGCCTTGCGGCCAACAGGCAACCTCAACGCAGGCGCAACCGTTGGCGGCTACGTTGTCTATCATTTCTTCAAAGGAAAATCCATCGTAAATTGCGCTTACAACACCAAGTTTCATAAAAAAGACTCCTTATTTGTTATTTTCAGGATAAACTATTCCTGCACTTTTCTTTATTTGGTCCATACACTTATGAACGTTAAGACAAAGTTCACTTGCCTTTTCGTAATCCTCTTTGTTTTTGTTAAAAGACAAGATATAATCAGCAAACCGACCTGCTTCGCCTTGCATTTGTTCTGCTTTAGATACAGAACCTTCAATAAGTGTTTTATTAGTGCCTATATTAAGTTCTACGCCCGTGTACTGAGAAATCATATTTATGCAAAGACTTCCGTTTTCACCCGTAATAATGCTTTTTGAATCACCGCCATAGGTTTTGCTGTAGGTAAGATTTGCTTTAAAATCACCGTAATCAAATATAGCCGTGCCTTCGCCGTCGGCACCGTTTGAAAGCAATTTTTTCTGCGCAGTAATTCGGTTTGGCACACCAAGTAAATCTACCGCACCGTAAACGCAGTATACCCCTAAATCCATAAGTGTTCCTGCATGAAGCGACATATCAAATATATTAACCTGCTGTCCGCTTAAAAAGGCATCCAATCGGCTTGAGCGTTGCAGATATTTAATGTCGGCGCTTTTTATTTTGCCAATTTCACTAAGCGCTTTTTTTACCTTCTCGTAAGACTTTATATGGCGCGAAATAATCGCTTCCATATAAATAACACCTTTATTATCGGCAAGTAATTTTAATTCTTCGTATTCTCTGCTGTTTGTAACAATAGGCTTTTCGCAAAGCACGTGTTTTCCGTTTTCAATAAACAGTTTAGACTGTGAAAAATGAAAGGCATTAGGCGATGCAATATAAACCGCATCAATTAAATTACTTTTTGCCATTTCTTCCAAATTGGTAAAAACAGTATTGCAACCGTGTCTTTTTGCAAAAAACTCGCCTGTTTCGTTGCTCCTTGAATAAACGGCGGAAAGAGTATATTTGTTTGTAAGTGATGCACCGTTTAAAAAGGAATCACAAATAGCGCTTGTTCCAATAGTACCAAGTCGTATCATATATCTATCCTAACCGTTTGCATAAGTTCTGCGGAAACAAAGCAGGCCTCCATTACTTTAAGCACACGGCGTACCTCATCATTTTTTATAAGTTGTTCACATTTTAAATCAATTGCATCGCAGAAGTTACGGTAAAAGTTATGTACGTCTGTTTTTGGTATTTCCAAATCGTACTCATCTAAAGTAAGGCTGTCGCGCGGCGCCATTGTTTTGGTAATGCCTGCCGCATTCTGAACGGGCGTTACGTCTTTTTCAATCCAACGGGTAAGCCGTGCAATATGCGGTTTTTGTTGCCAATCCTTTAAATAAAGCGAACCGTTTTTGCATTGCATATAAAATCTTGGCATAGCAATAAAGTTGTAAGTGCCCACTTCAACAAGGGCGCTTTTGCCGCTAATGAAACCTAATTCTAAACGGAAACCGTCATCAACTTCGCTGTTGGTTATGTTTGTGGTAACGCAGTTAACCGAAACAATTCTTTCGGGAATAAGTTTTAACATTTGGTCTATTAAGTGTACGCCCCAGTCAAGAATCATACCGCCGCCGTATTCCTTTATACAACGCCAATCGCTTGGTATTCCGCGTGAACCGTGAATACGCGATTCAATTCTTATAACTTCGCCTATTTCGCCGCTTTCTATTACACTTTTAACACCTAAAAAGTCAACGTCCCAACGTCTGTTCTGATGAACTGTTAAAAGTTTGCCGCTTTTATTCTGCGCTTTTAACATACGGTCAAATTCTGCCACGGATAACGCAACGGGTTTTTCACAAATAACGTTATGAGAACTGCTTAAAGCGTTTACAACCAAATCACCGTGGACGTCGTTAGGTGTGGCAACAACAATTATGTCAACAGTTTTGTCTGCAAAAATAGCCTCGTTGCTTTCGTAAACAAATATTCCGCTTTCTTCTGCGGCTTTTCTTCGGGTATCCTTAATATCATAAATACCCGCAAGGCGTACAACGTCGCTTTTTTGTATTTGTGTACAATGCCAGGCGCCCTGACCGCCGTAGCCAATTACTGCAACATTTTTCATATACTGTTCCTCATTGTGTGTTTTAATAAAAATTGGAAATCTTTCTCTATACATATACTACAATTTATGTAAAATAACATCAAGTCGTTTTTTATACAATTTTTAGCCAAAAATTGCTATTTTTCTTGAAATCGATTTTAAAGTATGCTATTATTTAATAAAAAGTTTGCGAGGTGAATAAAAATAAAAAACGCAACCTTTGAAATTGTCAGAAAGCCTATAAATTTTATGGTACAGACGCAACTATCACCTCATCCGCATTTACATAAAGAACTTGAAATGATTTTTGTGGAAAGGGGAAATGCACAGGCATTTGCCGACAAAAAATGCTATGAGATTAAACAAGGCGATATCTTTTTGTCTTTTCCGAATCAGGTGCATTATTATAAAAATGTCAGCGTTGGGAAATATTACGTTATTATCTTTTCCGCTGATATACTTTTTGGAATCAAGAATCTTTTGTTCGATAACATTTTGCGCACTTCGGTTGTGTCTTATGATGCATCACACACCCTAAAAGAATTAACAAAGCAGTTAAGTAAAGTTTCAAACGATAACACTAACCCATACATTCAAACCGTACGGGCAGGTATCCTTAATCAGATAATGGCAATAATTCTAAATAATTGTGAATTAAAGCCACGGGTAAAAAGCGATAATACAACGCTTATAAAAATACTGAAATTCTGTGAACAAAATCTGCAAAACGATTTAACACTTGATATATTGGCAGATTCTCTGCATCTTAATAAATATTACATATCGCATCTTTTAAATAAAAAAATAGGAATAGGACTCAACTCTTATGTTAACAGTTTAAGAATAAAAAATGCCTGTGATTTACTTGCAGATACTACTATGAACAGTTCCGATATTTCCGAAGAGGTGGGCTTTGGCTCAATCCGTTCCTTTAACCGCGCCTTTAACGATATTATGAATACAACCCCAACCGAGTACCGCAACCAAATAAAAACGGGTGGAAAACAAATGTAATAAATATTCTATACATAGGCTGACGAGAGTTGAACTCTTTGCGGTTTCGCTCTCCGCCTTTATTAATCAGGCTTTGTGTTCATTTTAGCAAGGCGTCAGCCTTGCGTCAAATTCGCACTTCACCTGATAAAAAATTCGTAGGCAGAAACTCTTCGACCTGTCAAAACTAAAAATTTTTATGTAAGAGAAAGCCGACAAAATGCAGTTATACTAACGTATTACAAATTTTGAGGCAATCTATTACCGAAAATTTTGTTTTGCAGGCGTGAAGAGTTCGACTTTCGTCAGCCTAACCCAACAAATGCCGTAACCGACTTTGAAGGCGACATCAACAAGCTATCGTTAAGAGTAATCCCTGCGCTCCTTTCACAGTCAAGAGCCGAAAAAACGATTTTTTGGCTTTCGAGCGAGAGGTCTCCGTATCCGGGGCTGAAGCGTGGGCGGACAGAGGCGCACTCGCCTGCAATATCGGCGCAAAAAGCGTCGCAAAGCGCTTCGGCTCTTTCAGAGCCGATGGCCTGAAGTATCAGCGCCCTTGCCGGAGAGAGCCGTGAGTATTTTGCAATAAGTCGGTCAAGTTCTATGCCGACTGTTGCCGCAAAAACGATAGCCTTTTTACAACCTTTAAGATTTTGCGACAGGTTTTTCGATTCAAGGCGAAAAAGACCAAAATCGCAAACCTCGCCGTTTAGTTTAACTTCAAGTTCGCGGTAGCAGATCTTATATTTAAGGAGAGGGCGTGCCTCTTCTATACATTCTCTTACGAGAGCGAGGGTCAGTTCGCTATTGTCGCCGCCTGCGTATCGTAAAATTTCCTTTTCGCAAAAAGGCGGCTCGCTGTAGGTTTTAGTTAAAATCATAAGCCTATTTACCTATAATGTCGCAGAGGTTGTCCTGTATTTTCCTTGCGATGTCGGGCTTGTTCATCGAATAAACGTGAACGTTTGTTATGCCGTTTGCGTACAGGTCGATGATTTGGTCGGTGGCGTAGGCGATGCCCGCCTGCTTCATAGCCGCACTATCGCCGCCGAATTTGTCTACGAGGCACTTGAATCTTTGCGGCATAAACGAGCCCGAAAGCTTTATGGCGCGCTCGAGCTGATTTGCGTTGGTGATGGGCATAATTCCCGGAATTACGGGAACGGTTATGCCTGCCTCGCGTATTTTATAAAGGAAATTGTAAAGGAGATTGTTGTCAAAAAACATCTGGGTGGTTAAAAAATCACAGCCGGCATCAACCTTTTCTTTGAGAAACTTGATGTCCTCTTTTTGGCTTTCGCTTTCGGGGTGAATTTCGGGGTAGCAGGCTCCGCCAACGCAAAAGTCTGCGTCCACGGCTTTGATCTCTCTCACAAGCTCGATAGCGTGCTTGTAATCCTGCAAGCTGTTTTCGGAAACAAGGTCTCCGCGCAGGGCCATGATGTTCTGAATTCCGGCGTTTTTAATGTCGTTAATTCGGGAGCGGACGGTTTCTTTAGTGGAGGAAACGCAGGTAAGATGCGCAAGCGACGGCACGCCGTAGTCCTGCTTAATTTGTTTTGCTATTTCGAGGGTATACTTGCTTGTTCCGCCGCCTGCGCCGTATGTAACGCTCATAAAAGCAGGACGCAACTTTGCTATTTCCTCAACGGCCGCGCGCACGCTTTCAAAATTGTAATCGGTTTTTGGAGGAAAGACCTCAAAAGAAATTGACAGGGTGTTTTTTTTGAGAAGATCGGCGATTTTCATTTCCCCACTCCTTTCAGAATCGTCTTTATTATATCACAAAGTATTTAAAAAGTAAATCGCCGCAGTATAAATTTCCTTGTTTTACAGATACTAACAGTTGGGCTTTGTAAAGCAAGGAGATTTTGTATATATTATGAAAGCAACAGGTGACGTCGCGAGCGCTCACAGTGTGAGAAGAAGCGAGCGTAAGGAAGCGCCGCGGTCAAAAGTTGTAGGCGCTCCAAGCCGGCCACAACTTTTGGGCACCGCAAGAGGAAAAGTGAGAAGAATCGATGAATGAGGTATAATAACACCAAGAGCTATAAACCCGCATAAACACTGGGTTTTTCGCTAGTTTGCCCTATTGAACACAAGGGTGTCACAATTAGGTTTTCGGTGGTTTTTATACATAGCAAAAGCGAGGTGATTTCACCTCGCTTTATCTTTTCAGAAAAATGTGCTATAATGAATAAAAATATGTTTATCCACGATTCATAGGTTGAAAAAACCGTGCTATTCGGTACAATTATGACTGAAAGGGAGGTGCTTTTATGAGTCCGCAAGAAACAGGTGCATTCATTGCTAAACTGCGAAAAGAATCGGGTATTACGCAACAGGAATTAGCCGAGAGAATAAATGTAACCGCCAAAGCCGTTTCTCGGTGGGAAACAGGCAAAGGTTATCCCGACGTTACTATTTTGCCTGAAATTTCAAACATCTTTAACGTGTCTGTCAATGAACTACTAAACGGTGATCGTTTATCTAAAGAAGAAGCTGTTGAAGTTGTGGAAAAGACTGTTTTAACAGTATGCCATCAAGCCAAAGCAGATAAACGCCGTAATTTGCATTTGTTGATTACTGTATGCATAATTTCGGTAATTATTTTTTTTATGCTATGTGTTTCTATCTTTTTAGGTATTGCACAATCGTTGAAGGGCGAATCTTATGCCGTTCTAACTAATGATCTTTCCTGCTTAACTTATTACGGAGAACGATACGTGCCATTGGATATGAATGGATATTCGTGTCGTTTAGGCGAGGAAATCGTTGACGAAATAAAATTAGACGGTGGTTCAATTTTAGATAAACTGCTTTCGGAATATGCGCTACAAAGTGTACAAGGTGCGCCTGATAACGATTTGGTTTATTTGCGTTCGGAACACGACGTTGATTTTTATGTTAAAGAAACAAAAAACGATTATTATCAAGAACTATTCAATAATTTTAATCCGCAGAGTGCTTATATCGTTTTTGAGCAATCTAACGGATATGAAAAAGAACTTTTAATAAATGGAGAGTTGTTTTCACATCTTATTCTATTGTCTGATGAAAATGTTGATTCAAATCTAACCTGCGAATATCTTCCTAATCAGCAAAGAATGACTGTTATAACTTACGATGAAAAAGGAATTATATATAAAGAATACGGCGACGTATTTGTTGCAAACAATCAGTTCTACTGGTACGCTTACGGGGATTTAGAATTTCCCGATTCAGTTGCTTACCAACAAATGCCGTATAAAATCAGCGACAAATATGATGATACTCTGAAATCGTTATTTTCATATTACAATTAAGATAAAGCCTAAATTTACCCGTATAAATCTCCTTATTTTACAGATAATAGTATCACTATTACTAAAACAAGGAGATTGATTTATATATGAAAGCAACAGGAATCGTACGCCGTATAGATGCTCGTGTTATAATAGGGCAAACCACTTAAAAGGTGCATAAATACTGGGTTTAACGGCAGTTTGCCCTATTGAACACAAGGGCGTCAAAAGAAGTTTTTCAGGCGATTTTTATACATAGCAAAAGCGAGGTGAAATTCACCTCGCTTTTGAAATTTATTTATTGTAATGCTTATACAAATTCGCAAGTGTATGATTCATGGATTTTAATTTATCGAGTTCACAATCCATATATGACCATTCGTATGCTTTTTCCGAAAAACCCATAATTTCCAAATGTTTATATGAACGATAAAAATCATACTCTTTTTCAGAAATAGCAGTAATGTTTTTGATTTGATTATCTTCAAACTCAGCAACAAATCCGTGTTCAATAACAAGATCAGCATTTCGCATAAATCCAAGAACATAATATTTATTTGTTGCTTTATCAAACTCTATATGGTCTAACATCATATCTTCGCCTAACAGAATTTGATTAGAAAGCGAAAAATCAGAGGTGTTATAAATCGAAATCGCAGAATGCAAATCATCTTTTTGACGTTCAATATTTATAAAAAACTTTCCGTCAGGCGAAAAGCAAAACCCGTCATCTTGTGCTCCATCAACCTTTGAAAAGCGGAACTTTTTAATTAAAGAAAATGTTTCAAGAGAATATACCGCAAGTCTGCCCTCTGTGGATTTGACAACAAATAATGTTCCGTCAGGCGAAATCATAGGCGTATAACCGTAAGTTATATCTCTGAATTTACCTAACTCATTACCATCTTTATCGTATAAAAAAACAGTTTGTCCTGTACAACCGACAGAAAACTCATTATTGGATACATAGCCCCAAAATTTTTTCATAAACTTACCGCCTTTATGTTGCTATAGCACATGCTGTCAAAAGTTATGTTTGTGCTTCGCTCTCTATACTTTCAAATTTGTTTAACGGACAATCTTTGTTTTTTTCGCAATTATAACATAATGCGAATTCCCCGAACCGATTGACGCTATCGTCTTTTAAAAACAAATTGTACAAATCTGTTTGTTTTCTGTTATTGAATTCATACTTGTATGTATTGCTAAAATCATTTTTTACTTTTCGGCACTTTTGATTGTTGAAAAAAGTTTGTATTTCGTATTCTAGTCCTCTAAGCATTTTTGCAATTTCGTTTGCGAGCACAAAACCAACCATATGCAAATATTCATCGTCTTTTCCGTGAGCTAACTGCCAAATTTCACTTAAGTAACTATCCAAAAATGACAACTTATTTACAAGCTCTTGATTTAAAAAAATCCTTTTATCATTTAACACTACAGAAAACTCACTTTTGTAGTTGTGAAATGTATGAAAATTAAAGAAAACACTTGGAAAATTGAATCTGGAAAGATATTCATCATCCTTAGTAGAAATATATCCCAAAAAACATTCTTTTGGAATTGATTCAGCTTGATTAGGTCCCATATAATGATTTAATTGACTAATTAGTTTATAAATTGCTTTATAGGCTGCTATTCTCTCTTTAGCTAATTCCTCATCAAGAGAAGAAATATATTTTTTTCTATTCAAAATTAACGAAGAAATTAATGTTAATCCCGCACCAACAGCCACAGGAATTAAGGGTACTAAAATCGTATCAACCATATATGCCCTCCATAAAACGAAAAAATATTTTTTATATTATAACATATCTCACTTCAAAAGTAAATTCACGCAGTATAAATCTCCACCATTTACAAATACTAACATCACGATTTGAATGTAAAGAAGTTTTTATACATAGCAAAAGCGAGGGGAAATTCACCTCGCTTTTAAACGTTTCCTATATTCACTTGCATTTTTGTTCTTTATCTTTTTGAATACACGGCAAAAACTTTTTGTATCTGTGAATCCTGTTTCCTGAGCAATTTTTTCAATCGTATAATCTGTTTCTCGCAGCAACATACATGCCACGTCGATTCGATGGCGATTTAGGATATTATGAAAAGTGTCGCCGGTTATGTTTTTGAAAATTTTACAGAAATTACTTTTACTGTATCCGCAAGAATGACTTACTGTTTCGATATCCAGAGGCTGATAATAATTGTTGTATATGGTTTCGAGCGCATTGTCAATTTTTCTAACGTCGTTTAGTTTTCTGCTTTTAACATCAATGCGTTGCGTATCATAAAGCATTTGCAAAAGAAGTGCGCTTATTTTATATAAATTACCTTTGATTGAAAGGTCTGCAAAAGCAGCGTGGGAACCGTGTAGGATGGCAGTTTCTTCAAGCAACGCCACTAATTGTTGATATAGTGCAGTGTCTTGCAGATCGCTTTTTTTATAAAGATGACAGTTTACCTTTTGATTTGCAAAGGTTTCAAAAAACTCGCCAAGCAATGTATATCCCACTTCAACGGTCAAGTTTTTGCAGGGTGCATCATTTCCTTCCGGCACTTCGTGTTTCGCCATCGGTGGAATGATCATAAAGTCGCCCGAACCTAGGCGAAATCTTTTGTTCTCGTAGATGATATCATAGCAACCTTCCAGGCAGTAACTTATTTCAATTTCGGGATGACAATGTTTTCCAAAAGCGTTGGCACTTCCAACTGATACGAAATACGGCTTGTTTCCCATAAGCAATTTTTGGTAAATCATTTTGACCACCTCACATAAAGAAGTATATATTAAAGCGAAATAATATTCAAGTGTTTAGTGAATTTTTGCGAATTTTATAAGAAAAATAGGGATTTGTTTTGCATTTTCAGTGTGTTAGAATTAAATTACAGAAGGAGGCTTTCGATATGAGAAATATAGGCGCACAATTATACACCGTAAGAAATACCCTTACGACAAACGAAGAAATACAACGTACACTTCAAGCCATCAAAGAAATCGGATATGATTCGGTGCAACTTTTTGGGTCGATAGAATTGATTGAAAATTGTGCACGATATGCCGAAGAAACCGGCCTTGGAATCGTGGGTGTTTTAGCAAACATTAATATTTGTGAAGAGCAGGAACGTAAACTATTTGAAATTTGCAGTAAATATAACGTTTTAGATATTGGGGTAAGCAGCAGTTTTTCAGAGTGTCGGGATGCGGAGGCGTATATAAGAAGAATCAACGCATTTGCCTCACGGGCAAAAAATGAAGGCTTTACCTTCTCCTATCATAATCACGGCTATGAGTTTATTAAACTTGATTGCGGCGAAACGGCAATGGCTCTTTTCCTAAAAGGCTTTGATGCCGAAACGGTAGATTTTATGCCGGATACATATTGGATCCATGATGGCGGTTATGATGTACGCTATTTTCTGAATCAAACGAAAAACCGGGTCAATATTCTGCACTTAAAGGATATGAAACGCACCGAGCAGGGGCACACCTTTACCGAAGTTGGAAACGGCAATCTCTATTTCAAAGGAATTATAAAAACAGCGGTTGATTGCGGGATCAAGCATTTTGTGGTAGAGCAGGACAGTTGCGAAGGCAATCCCATTGAAAGTTTAAGGCAAAGCTATAAATACATAAAAAAGGTATTGGAGGGATGAGAATTGACAGAGCAATTAAAACAAAATCTGTTTTATCGCTTTCAAATATTAGTGGCAGCGAAGGATATTTTATCACTCAAGACGCCATCTGTCGAGGCGGGTATGAAGTAACGATGTTTTTATACGGGCATCTTCAACAATTTACGGATAACGCAGACTTTTATCTGATGCAAGAATCTATAAAACATATTCAAAATTTAATGGATGAGGAGTAAAGAAAATGTATAGAATCGGCCAAGAAGAAATTACAGAATTAAGCAAGGTTATCGAAACCAAAAGTATGTTTAAAATCAATAACGGTCTTAAAGAGTCGGAACAAGTAGAAACCAAACTTAAAAAGATTTTTGAAACTGACTTTCCGATTTTTATGACAAGCGGCCACGCAGCGCTTACATCAGCTCTTGTAGCAATGGGAATAGGTCCCGGCGATGAGGTTATCGTTCCTGCGTATACATATATCGCAACGGCAATGGCTGTGGTTGCGGCAGGTGCAATTCCGATTATAGCAGAAGTAGATGACACACTGACCATTTCACCTGAAGGCATAAGAAAGAAAATTTCAAAGCAAACAAAGGCGATTGTTCCGGTACATATTCAAGGGTTTCCCTGTAATATGGAGGCCATTATGGATATAGCGAAGGAGCATAACCTATTTGTTTTGGAGGATGCTTGTCAGGCAGACGGCGGAAGTTTTAACGGAAAACGCCTTGGAACGATCGGTGATGCCGGCGCACTTAGCTTTAATTATTTTAAAATTATATCCTGCGGTGAAGGCGGCGCATTATTAACCAATAACCGTCAGATTTTCGAAAGGGCTCTTATTTATCACGACAGCAGCGCCGTTGCCTTTTTCGGGGACCAGATGCAAGACTTTATTACGGAAGGCTTTTGCGGTAATGAATATCGCTCTACCGAGTTATGCGCTGCTGTTTTGAACGTGCAGTTGGATCGGCTGAACGAAATCCTTTCTGATTTGAGAAAAAATAAAACATATATGATGGAGAAACTTGCAGATGTTTGTGCGTTTATTCCGTCTAATGACATCAACGGCGATTGCGGAACAACGTTGGCATTTAAATTTGAAACAGAAGAAAAAGCAAGAGCTTTCGCAACGGTCGAGGGCATAAACGGAACTTTGCCCATTGATACAGGCAAACACATATATAAGCATTGGACTCCTATTATGGAAAAACGCGGAG
>JAZUPW010000007.1:0-79650 GCA_045605385.1 Acutalibacteraceae bacterium | reverse complement strand
CGACCTGTCAAAACTAAAAATTTTTGTGTAAGAGGAAGCCGACAAAATGCAGTTATACTAACGTATTACAAATTTTGAGGCAATCTATTACCGAAAATTTTGTTTTGCAGGCGTGAAGAGTTCGACTTTCGTCAGCCTAAGCTGCTTAACAACACTTGCTTTTTGTAACATAATGTAGTATAATACAATAGAATGTAATTTGGTGTACTATGCCTTTTTAAAGGTTATATTTATATTTCAATTCAACACTTATCAGGCGGTGAAATTTTTAATGTCTAATAAAAGCCTAATTGGAAAAAAGGTTTTAATGTTTGCTCCTAAATATTTTGGCTACGGTGAGGCTATTGCCGAAGAACTTCGCACTTTTGGCTGCGAGGTGGATTTGTTTGACGAGCGCCCGAGCAATACGGCTTTTGCTAAGATTATGCTGAGATACAACATAAAATTGTATCGCCGTAAAATTAAGCAGTATTATATGTCGGTGATGAATAACGGCAAAGATTACGATTACGTATTTGTTATTAAGAGCGAAGCGCTTAATAAGGAAATTCTTACTGCATATAAAGAACACTATAAAAATGCCGAGTTTATTTTGTATTTATGGGATGCGCTTGATAACGTTCCCAACGGCAAACAAAAAATTGAATTTTACGATAAAATATTTACTTTTGACCCTGTTGATGCCGATAAGTTCGGGTTAAAGTTGCGTCCGCTGTTTTTCAGAAAAGAATATGCTAAACAACCCGAAATTAAAAATGATTATAAATACGAAGCGGCGTTTATAGGTACGGCTCACACCGAAAGACCGTATATTGTTAACAAAATAAAAGAACAGTGTAAAAAAATGGGTAAAGAATGTTACAGTTACTTCTTTTTATCACACATCATTGTTTTTCTGTACAATAAAATTCTTAATCCCGTTTACAAAAATATAAAGAAAAAAGATATACATTTTAAACCGCTTTCGGTTGAAGAAGTAAATGAAATTTATTCTCACAGTAAATGTATAATTGATGCTGAACATATTGCTCAGCACGGTCTTACTATGCGTACCATTGAAATGGTGGGAATGCAGAAAAAACTTATAACCACAAACAAAAATATTAAAAATTACGATTTTTACAACGAAAATAATATTTGCATTATTGACCGAAATAACCCTGTTGTAAGCAAAGACTTTTTAGATAAAGAGTACCTTCCCATTGATGAGTCGGTGCTTAAAAAGTACAGTCTTAATTATTTCGTGCAAGAAATTTTCGGTATAGGAGAATAAAAGGTGTTTGGCAAACGAATTTTAGTTACAGGCGCTAACGGTTATATAGGAACACACGTTGTTAAAGAACTTTTATCACAGGGCAAGGAAGTTGTTGCCTGTGACGTATGTTTAAACGACGTAGATAATGGCGCAACGCTTTTAGAAACCGATATTTTTTCAAGGGATAACGATATTTATGAGTTGGCGGGAAAACCCGATACACTTATACATCTTGCCTGGAGAAACGGTTTTAAGCATAACCTTGAATCTCATATTGAAGATTTACCGTTGCATATAAAATTTCTTACAAAAATGGTTAACAGCGGAATAAAAAGTCTTTCGGTTATGGGAAGTATGCACGAAGTAGGCTATTTTGAAGGCGCTATTAAAGCAGACACCCCCACAAATCCGCTTTCTCTTTACGGAATTGCAAAAAATGCGCTACGGCAGTATTTAGAAATACTTACAAGAAACAGCGACGTTGCTTTTCATTGGCTTCGCGGATTTTATATTTACGGCGACGATACAAAAAGCAGTTCTGTTTTAGGAAAAATTATAGAAGCCGAAAAAAACGGACAAGAGTTTTTCCCCTTTACAAGCGGGAAAAATCTTTGTGATTTTATTTCGGTTAAACAACTTGCTAAGCAAATTGTTGCGGCTACGTTACAAAAAGAATATGTAGGCATTATTAACTGCTGTTCCGGAAAGCCAATTAGTCTTGGCGAAGTGGCTGAAAGTTTTATAAAGCAAAACAATTATAAAATAAAACTAAAATACGGCGCATTCCCCGAACGTGCATACGATTCACCTGCTGTGTGGGGAGATGCCGAGATTATTAATAAAATTATAAGTGCTAAGGAGAAATAGTTTTGAAAAACGCTTACAGCCCGTCTGAAATTTTTAAAAATTGCTATAGCCTTTTATGCACAAAACTTTTCTTTAAAGGAGCGCGTCTTGTAAGACGGCCTGTTTATCTGCGCGGCGCGAAAGGGCTTGCGTTCGGTAAGGGATTTACAACCGGATACCGTTGCCGTTTTGATATTGATATGGAAAAAGAAGGCGTTAAACTGCGCCTTGGAAAAAACTGTAAAATAGGCGATAACGTTCATTTTGTTGCAAGGAACAGCGTTACTTTTGGTGATGACTGTTTATTGGCAAGTAACGTGTTTATAAGCGATACCGAACACGGCGATATTACCGATTCGCCGCTTACAATTCCCGATGAAAGAAAACTGCACTCAAACCCCGTAAGCATTGGAAACTGTGTGTGGATAGGCGAGGGCGTTGCAGTACTTTCTGGCGCCGTTATAGGCGACGGTTGTATAATTGGCGCGCATTCGGTTGTAAAAGGCGAAATTCCGCCATACAGTGTGGCAGTTGGCGCACCTGCAAGGGTTGTAAAGAAATATAACTTTGAAACTAAGGTCTGGGAGCGAATCTAAATGGCAAAAATTTCGGTTGCAATTGCAGTATACAATGGCGAAAAATATCTTGCAGAACAACTTGATTCTATTCTTGCTCAACTTGAAAAAGAAGATGAAATTGTTGTTTCTTACGATAAATCAACAGATAACAGCCTTGATGTAATTAATAAATACTGTGAGAATGATTCACGCGTAAGAGTTGTTATGAACAACAATGCGGGTGTAACGGGTAATTTTTCAAATGCAATTGCCAACTGCAAAAACGAATATATTTTTATTTGCGATCAGGATGATATATGGGCAGAAAATAAGCGTGACGTAATTGTTGCCGATTTTACTGTTCACGGCGCCGATATGGTTATACATAACGGTGTTCATATAAACGGCGAGGGAAAGGTTATTTCAGAACCGTTTTTCAGTATGTACAGAATAGGCGACGGTAAGTTAAAAAATATCATTAAACCGCGTTACAGCGGTTGCTGTACGGCTTTTACCGCCGATATGGCAAAAAAAATACTGCCCATTCCGCCAAAGACGGATGCTTACGACCATTGGGTTGGTACTGTGGGAGAATTTATGGGCAAGATTTTTTATGAAGAAAAGGTGCTTTTATACCACCGTTTGCACGGCGATAACGTTACTCCCGAAAAAAGACGTTCATTATCGGTAATTATAAAAGCAAGAACACATCTTCTTTACTGCCTTGCAAAGCGGATTAAACGCGAAAAAAGGGGATAAACAAAATGGATTATTCTTGTTTTGCGGCAGTTGTTGTTACTTATAACACGGAATGTGAAAACAGTAGTACCTGCACTGCGCTTGCCCAAATAAAAGGACTTGACGTTATTGTTTACGATAACAGCACTGTTTTAAACAATAATGAAAATTTTTGCAAAACGCACGGCTTTACTTTTCTTGGCGGAAGCGGCAACAAGGGGCTTTCAAAGGCATATAATACCGCAATAGAACATCTTTTAAACAAAGGATTTTCGGGGTTTGTGTGTATATTTGATGACGACACCGATATATCTAAAGATTATTTTGAGGCATTATTAAAAGCAAAAGAAAATGCTTCTTCTAATATTTTTGTTCCCTTTGTTTACAGCAACCAAAAACTTATTTCGCCCTGTATGTTAAGTGAAAACTACAGGGTGGGTTTGTTTGAAAATGAACAAGACGTTTTTTCTTGTAAAGATATTTCGGCTATTAATTCCTGTATGGCTTTAAATATTGATATTTTTAAAGATTATAAATACGATGAGAATATTTTTCTTGACGGTATAGACCATAATTTTGTTATGGATATGCGCAAAAGAGGCGAAGAAATTGCTGTTTTTAATTACAGATGTTCACACGCTTTTTCGGGAAACGAAAAACCTTCGCTTTCTTCGGCGTTAACACGGTTTGCTATTTTTAAAAAGGATTACCGATATATATTAAGAAACAACAAAACGGCGTTTTTAATGCTTGTTGGAAAAAGAACTTTAAGTTTGTGTGTAAAATATAAAACGCTTAAATTTTTGAGGTAAAAATGGAACAGAAAGACAAAACGGTTTTTTTAGAAAAAATAAGTAAAATTGCCGAAATTTTTATTATGATTTTTGTTGCTGAATGCACGTTGGGAAGCAGCGGCAGATGGCTTGAAATAGGTAGTTTAAGTATTCGTATTATACTTTTTATTTTTGCATTTGTTTTTTCTTTGTTTGTTGTTATAGCAAAATTTAAAGAAACTTTTTTAAATTTTCAAATACTTAGTGTGCTGTGTTTTGGGCTGTGGTTGGCATTTTGTATATTTTTAGGCTTTAAAAACGGCAATTCTTTAGGATTTATTGTTTCCGATATTACAACTTTTATGACATTAGCGCTTTTCCCCGGATTTATGGCGGTTATGTGTAACGCTAAAGCAATAAACCGCTGTGTAAATACTGTTTTTTATGCGGCTTGTTTACTTTCTGTTTGTGTTTTGGTTTTGCATTTTGTAATGTCTGTTGCAGATAATTCGTTTATTGTAAATATAAATGGTCTTTTAAACAAACATCATTTGGGCGGCTTTGCAGAACTTTCAACGGGAATACAGCGAATATATCTAAGAAGTGAAATATTTTTACAGGTTGCAATAGTTTACGGTGTTTGGCTTTTTATAACAGCAAAGGGCAAAAAGAAGTGGCTTATAGCACTGCTTTGCGGATGCTTACTTTTTGCAGAAATTATTTCTTATACCCGCGGGTTCTTCCTTGGTTTGGCGGCGGCAGCGGTTATACTGCTTGTTTTCGGAATAAAGTATTTTAAACATTATTTAAAAATTGTAGCTTGTATGCTTGCTTGTTTTTTGGCTTTTTCCGTGGGTTCGGCTTTTCTTTACGGCGGACCTTTTGTGGCGGTGGAATTTGTTAACCGTTTTAATCCCGATTTAATTGTGATAGATACTTCTGATAATTCGGATTTATCCCACACCGAAGGTGATAATTCGGCAAGTGAAGAAGACCTTAAAGCCGCTAACGTAAGAAAAGAGTCTTTAATAGCGCTTAAAAAAGAAATTGCCGAACAGCCTTTATTGGGCCACGGTTTGGGAAAAAATCTTGATGACGTGCGAAACGACGGCAGAACAGAGTATATGTATTTAGATATAATTCTTAAAACGGGAATTGTTGGTTTTATGCTTTTCTTGGTTGCTTTTTTCGGTTTTATTGCCGTACAGATAAATTTTTATTTAAAACAAAAGAAAAAGGGCATTTTAATTCAGTCTTACGAAAACGCGACGGTACGAAACCTGTTTTTAACAACAGCCTATTTAAGTGTTGCGGTAACGTCGTTTTTTAATCCGTTTTTGAATAATCCAATGGGAATAATGCTGCTTATGCTTACCGCTACGGCAGTTTATGAAGAAAAAACATCACTTATGGCAGAGGTGTAAAAAAATGAAAGGTATAATTCTTGCGGGCGGTTCGGGCACAAGACTGTATCCGCTTACAACGGTAACTTCAAAGCAACTTCTTCCTATTTACGATAAGCCAATGATATATTATCCTATGTCGGTGCTTATGAATGCAGGAATAAGAGATATTCTTATTATTTCAACACCGCAGGATACCCCGCGTTTTAAAGAACTTTTCGGCGACGGAAAACGCTTTGGAATTAATCTTTCTTATGCCGTTCAGCCTTCTCCCGACGGCCTTGCGCAGGCATTTATTATTGGTGAAGATTTTATTGGCGATGATACGGTTGCTATGGTGCTTGGCGATAACATTTTTTCCGGTCACGGCTTAAAAAAGCGCCTTAAAGCAGCACTTTACAATGCAGAAAACGGTAAGGGCGCAACTGTGTTCGGTTATTATGTAGACGACCCCGAAAGATTTGGTATTGTTGAATTTGATAACAACGGCAGAGTAGTTTCTATTGAAGAAAAACCCGCCGTGCCAAAAAGTAATTATTGTATTACCGGATTGTATTTTTACGATAACCGTGTTGTTGAATATGCAAAACAGTTAAAGCCTTCGGCTCGCGGTGAACTTGAAATAACCGATTTAAACCGCATTTACTTACAGCAGGGCGAACTTAACGTTGAAGTTTTGGGACAAGGTTTTACCTGGCTTGATACAGGAACACACGAAAGCCTTGTTGAAGCCACAAACTTTGTTAAAACAATAGAAACGCATCAGCACAGAAAAATTGCCTGTCTTGAAGAAATAGCATATCTTAACGGATGGATAAGCAAAGAAGACGTGTTAAGCGTTTATGAAGTGTTAAAGAAAAATCAGTATGGGCAGTATCTAAAGGACGTACTTGACGGAAAATATATTGACCTTTAATTCAGGAGAAAAAGTATGACTATTATTGTTACGGGCGGAGCAGGTTTTATAGGCTCTAACTTTATATTTCACATTTTAAAAAAGTATAAGGATTACCGTGTTATTTGCCTTGATAAACTCACTTACGCGGGTAATCTTTCAACGCTTGAGTGTGTTATGAATAACAAAAACTTCCGCTTTGTTAAGGCAGATATATGCGACAGAGAAGCGGTGTACAACCTGTTTTGCGAAGAAAAACCCGATATTGTTGTTAACTTTGCGGCAGAAAGCCACGTTGACCGTTCTATAGAAAATCCTGAAGTTTTTTTAAAAACCAATATTTTAGGCACACAGGTGCTTATGGATGCTTGTAGAAAGTACGGTATTAAACGTTATCATCAGGTTTCTACCGATGAAGTGTACGGGGACCTTCCGCTTGACAGACCCGACCTTTTCTTTACCGAAGAAACTCCTATTCATACTTCTTCGCCTTATTCAAGTTCAAAGGCAGGGGCAGATTTGTTGGTACTTGCTTACCACAGAACCTACGGTTTGCCCGTTACCGTAAGCCGTTGTTCAAATAACTACGGTCCTTACCATTTTCCTGAAAAACTTATTCCGCTTATGATAGCAAATGCGCTTAACGATAAACCCTTACCCGTTTACGGCGAAGGTCTTAACGTAAGAGATTGGCTTTACGTTGAAGACCATTGTAAAGCCATTGACCTTATTATTCATTCGGGTAAAGTGGGCGAGGTTTACAATATAGGCGGACACAATGAAATGAAAAATATTGATATTGTTAAACTTATATGCAAAGAACTTGGCAAACCCGAAAGTCTTATAACTTACGTTGCCGACAGAAAAGGCCACGATATGCGTTACGCAATTGACCCTACCAAAATACACAATGAACTAGGTTGGCTGCCCGAAACAAAATTTGCCGACGGCATAAAGAAAACCATACAGTGGTATCTTGATAACAAGCAGTGGTGGGAAGCCATTATTTCGGGCGAATATAAAGACTATTGCCAGAAAATGTACGGGAACAGATAATGAAGATTTTTGTAACAGGCGTAGGCGGACAGTTAGGATTTGACGTTGTTAACGAACTTAAAAACCGCTTATATGAAACCGTAGCGAGTGATATACACGATACCTCTTGCTATCAAAATTATATTAAACTTGATTTAACACAGTATGACGCAGTTGAAGACGCACTTGAAGAAATAAAACCCGATGCCGTTATTCACTGCGCCGCATGGACTGCCGTTGATGCCGCTGAAGAAGAGGAAAACAGGCAAAAAGTTTATGACGTAAACGTAAAGGCTACCGAAAATATTGCAAAGGTGTGTAGAAAAATAAATGCAAAAATGCTTTATGTTTCTACCGATTACGTTTTTGGCGGAAAGGGAAATGCGCCTATTGAACCCGATAGCAAGGACTTTTGCCCTTTAAGTGTTTACGGGCAAAGCAAACTTGAAGGTGAAAAGGCGGTCAGCAGTATTTTAGATAAGTTTTTTATTGTAAGAATAGCCTGGGCATTTGGCAAAAACGGTAATAACTTTGTAAAAACTATGCTTAACGTGGGTAAGAAGTACGATACTGTTCGTGTTGTTTGCGACCAGATAGGAACTCCCACTTATACTTACGATTTAGCGCGTCTTATTGCTGATATGCTTGAAACTGAAAAATACGGATATTACCACGCTACAAATTCGGGCGGTTATATAAGTTGGTACGATTTCGCCTGTGAAATTTTCAAACAGGCAAAGTATAATACGTCTGTTGTGCCTGTAACCACAAAGGAATACGGGCTTTCAAAAGCGCAACGCCCCTTTAACAGCCGTCTTGAAAAAGCAAAGTTATTGGAAAACGGTTTTAAACCTTTACCCGAATGGAAGGACGCTTTATCACGCTATTTAAAGGAGATAAACTATGGGACAAATTAAGGTTACAAAGTGCGAAATAGACGGACTTTATATAATTGAGCCTACCGTTCACGGGGATAGCCGCGGTTATTTTGTTGAAACCTATAACAGCAAAGATATGGCAGAAGCAGGGCTTGATATGGTATTTGTTCAGGATAACCAGAGCGCTTCTTGCAAAGGCGTGTTAAGAGGTTTGCATTTTCAAAAAGAGTTCCCGCAAGGAAAACTTGTGAGGGTTATAAAGGGCAGAGTTTTTGATGTTGCCGTTGACCTGAGAAAAGATTCAAAAACCTATAAAAAATGGTTTGGCGTTGAATTAAGCGAAGAAAACAAAAAGCAGTTTTATATATCAGAAGGCTTTGCGCACGGTTTTTTGGTGCTTTCGGATTACGCTGAATTTTGTTATAAAGTAACCGATTTTTACCGTCCCGGTGATGAAGGCGGGCTTGCCTGGAACGACCCACAGATTGCTATTGAATGGCCCGAAATTAAGGGTGAGTATAACGGTACTGCATCTGCTGACGGTTACACCTTAAATGACGGCACTAAACTTATTATCAGTGAAAAAGACCAAAACTGGAGTACATTGCCGTAATGATTAACGAAAATGAAGTTATACTAAGCGTTTACGTTGCAACCTATAATCACGAAAAGTATATCGTAAGGGCGCTTGACAGCATATTAATGCAAAAAACAAAATATAACTTTGAAGTTCTGGTGGGGGAAGACTGTTCAACCGATTCTACCCGCGCAGTGCTTAAAGAGTATGAAAAACAGCACCCTGATAAATTTACAATATTTTACCGCGAAAAGAATATGCATAACACTTCCTGTAACAACGCAAGAGATTTAAAACAACGCTGCAGGGGTAAATATATAATCGCTCTGGAAGGCGATGATTTCTGGACCGATGAATATAAAATTGAAAAACAAATAAGTTTTCTTGAAAACCACCCCGAATATATTGCGGTGGCTCATAGGTGCGTTGTGGTAGACGAAAACAGTAATCCAAACGGCGAAACGTATCCTCAGTGCCTTGATAGCGAGTATACGTTTAAGCATTTTTTCTCGGAACTTATGCCGGGACAATTAGCAACCGTTATGTACAGAAATTATATGAAAGATGCTTCGTTTGACGCTTCTCTTGTTTCTAAAGGATTAACACCGGGCGACCGACTTCTTTATTTTTCGTTACTTTGCCACGGACGTATTTACTGTTTTGATGAAACTATGAGCGCTTACCGACATATAACAAACCACGGTACGTCTTTCAGCGCAACGCATACCTTTAATTATGAACGCCAGACAATCTGGCAAAAAGAACTTATTCTATATGCAAATAAGCACTGCACAAAGGCTGAAATAAAAATTGCAGAATACCAGTATTTGTATTTAATTCCGTGGGGATTAAAAACAAAACAGATTAATATAAAACGCGCCGTAAAAGATTTCTGTTCTTTAAAGTACGGTGTTTCGGCTGTGTTTATAGGTATAAAAAGATTTATTAATAAAAAGATTTTACACAAAACGTTATACACTTAGGGTAAGAACCCACTTCAAAGCGGCATATTTCGGCGCTTTTTACCCAATCCATTCTTGTAAGGCTTAGGAGATTCTGATGAAAAGAGCATTGGTCTGGAAACTTCTTGAACGCTTTGGCGTTCAGGGAATACAGTTTATTCTTCAAATAATACTTGCTCGGTTACTGTTGCCCGAACATTACGGTGTTCTTGCAATAATGATTATTTTTACAACGTTGGCTAACGTTTTTATACAAAACGGATTCAGTACTTCGCTTATTCAGAATAAAGACGTAACCGAAGAAGATTTTTCGTCGGTACTTTGGGTAACTCTTTTAACAGCCGTTGTTTTTTACGGTATTATTTTTGTTTTTTCTCCTGTTATAGCGCAGTTTTATAATATGCCCGAACTAACCTCACCGTTAAGGGTTTTAGCATTAATGATATTACCCGGAGCGCTTAATTCGGTTCAACTTGCAAAGTTAAGCCGCGAAATGGACTTTAAAAAGGTGTTTTTAAGTAATATAGGCGCAATTATTGTTTCGGGGATTGTTGGTATAACAGTGGCGCTTTTGGGCGGCGGATTATGGGCGCTTGTTGTTCAAACAATGCTTAACGTATTTATAGCAACTTTGGTTATGAGTTTTACTTCAAAACTTAAAATCAAACTTGTTCTTAATATAAAACGCGTTAAGGTTCTGTTTTCTTACGGTTGGAAACTTTTGGTTTCAAGCCTTATTGATACTTTGTATCAGGATTTACAGGGCCTTGTTATAGGCAAAAAGTATAACAGCGCAACCTTAGGCTATTTTAACCGAGGCAAACAGTTTCCGCAGTACATTATGTTCAGTATAAACGGTGCGGTGCAAAGCGTAATGCTTCCCGCTATGTCGGAAAAACAGGAAAACAGCAGTGAAGTTAAACAACTTATGCGAAGGTCAATGATGTTCAGCGCATATATAGTGTTTCCTATGATGGCGGGACTTGCCGCCGTTGCCCAAGCGTTGGTGCAACTGCTTTTAACAAATGCCTGGCTTCCTTGTGTGCCGTATTTGCAGATTTACTGTTTTTCTTTTGCGTTTTATCCTGTTCATTCCTGCAATTTACAGGCTATAAATGCTGTAGGCAGAAGCGATTTGTTTTTAAAACTTGAAATAATTAAGAAAAGTTACGGTTTAATTCTTCTTATAATTGCGGTTGTTTTCTTTAATTCGCCAATTGCAATTGCCTGTACGGCGGCGGTTACAACCATACTGGGTTTCTTTGTTAATGCTTTGCCAAACAAAAAACTTATAGGTTATTCTTATTTTGAACAACTGCGCGATATTATGCCGTCGTTTTTAGCGGCTGCCTTTATGTGCGCGGCTGTAATGCTTGTGGGTTTGCTTGAGTTAAACACAGCGTTGCTTTTGCTTTTGCAAATAGTTACGGGCATAGTTGTTTATGGGGCGGTTTCGTTTATTTTTAAATTAAAACCGTTTGTTTTAATTTGTGAAATGCTTAAAAACAAATTTTAAGTTTTCGGAGGAAATATTTTGAAAGCACTGGTTTTAGCGGGCGGTTTTCCGCAAATTGCGTTAATTAAGGAATTATCAAGCAGGGGTATTGTTACTGTTTTGGCAGATTATTTTGAAAACCCCGTTGCAAAGCCTTATGCCGATATTTTTTACAGAGTTTCTACTTTAGACGTAGAGGCAATAACTTCTATTGCTAAAGCCCAAAAAGTGGACTTTTTGATTACCGCTTGTACTGATCAAGCGCTTCTTACTGTGGCTAAGGTTTCAAAGGAACTTAATTTGCCTTGCTATATTGATTATGATACTGCGCTTAACGTTACAAACAAGCAGTATATGAAAAATATTTTTAAAAAGGAAAATATTTCTACCGCAAACTTTAAAATTCTAAAAGAATTTTGTCAAGATGAAATAAAAGATTTGCGTTTTCCGCTTATTGTAAAACCTGTTGACTGCAACAGTTCAAAAGGCGTTATAAAGGTAGAAAATATTGCCGAGACGAAAAATGCATTTAATAATGCGGTGAAATTAAGCCGTACCGATACCGCAATTATTGAAGAATATATTGAAGGCATGGAACTTAGCGTAGACGTATACGTTGAGGGCGGCGTTGCCAAGGTATTGCTTGTTTCGCAACTTGATAAAATTCCAACCGAAGATAAATTTGTTATTTACCGTTCTAAAACTCCGCAGAATTTAAGTGAAACAATTAAAGAACAAATAAGAAAAACCGCACAGCAAATTGCCGACGCTTTTAATATTAAAAACGCGCCTATGCTTATACAAATGATAAGTAACGGCGAAAAAGTTTTCGTGTTGGAATTTTCTGCGCGAACAGGCGGCGGCGCCAAATATTTAATGATAGAAAAAATGTCGGGGTTTGACGTTATAAAGGCTGTTGTTGACCTTACTTTGGGTGAATTTCCCAAAGTAGAACAAAAGAATATTAAAAATGAGTTTTTTGCAACCGAATTTTTTTACTGTCATAAAGGAATATACGACCACCTTGAAAACTTTGATGTTTTAGAAAAGCAGGGCGTTATTTCAAATTATTACTGCTTTAAATCAAAAGGCAGTGAATTTACCACTATAGAAAACAGCGGTGATAGAATTGCAGGGTTTTCTATATTCACAAATACAAAGGAAGACCTTATAAAAAGGCATAAAACCGCCTTTAACGGCCTTAAAGTTATAAACAGTTGCGGTGAAGATATGATATACCGTGAATTATCACAGCCGCTATACCCTGAGAGCCTTACAAGAAAGAAAGAAGGTTTATAATGCAAATAAAGGTAACGCGTTCTTCAATGCCCGAATACAGTGAGTATTGCGAAGAAATAAAAGACCTTTGGGAAAGCCATTGGCTAACCAATATGGGCGTAAAACATAAACAGTTTGAAAAAATGCTTTGCGAGTATTTGTCGGCTCCCTTTGTTGCGCTTTATACAAACGGACATTTAGCGCTTGAAAACGTTATTGCTGCCTATAATTTCGAAAAGGGAAGCGAAGTTATAACAACTCCCTTTACTTTTGCTTCAACAACCCACGCTATTGTAAGAAACGGTCTTGTTCCTGTTTTTTGCGATATAAACGAAGAAGATTATACAATAGATGCTTCTAAAATAGAATCGCTTATTACCGAAAAAACCTGCGCAATACTTCCCGTTCACGTTTACGGAAATATTTGCGATACAGAAAGAATAAATCATATTGCCAAAAAGCATAATTTAAAGGTTATTTACGATGCCGCCCACGCTTTTGGGGTTAGTGTTAACGGAATAAACGCTGCTAATTTGGGCGATGCTTCTATGTTCAGTTTTCACGCTACCAAGGTGTTTAACACTATTGAAGGCGGCGCGGTTACCTTTAAAGATGAAAAGTTCGTTCAGTTGCTTAACGACCTTAAAAATTTTGGTATAAGAGGCCCTGAAGAGGTTGCTTTTGTAGGCGGTAATGCTAAAATGAATGAATTTCAGGCGGCAATGGGAATATGTAATCTGCGCCATATAGACAATGAAATTGCCAAAAGAAAAGTTGTTTATAACCGCTACAAAGAACGGATAAACGGTATTAACGGTATTAAACTTTGTAAAGAACAGCAGGGCGTTGTTCCTAATTATGCGTATTTCCCAGTAGTTTTTGATGGTTATAAATACAACCGCGATGAAGTTCATAAAAAATTAGCGGAAAGAAATATAGTTGCCAGAAAATATTTTTATCCGCTTGTAAACGAATACGCGTGTTATAAAGGTTCTTCGTTTGCCGACGTAAGCAAAACACCCGTGGCAAAATTTATTGCCGACCGCGTTTTAACACTTCCTATGTATTCCGATTTAAAAATTGAAGAAGTAGACGCAATTTGCGACATTATACTTGAATAATAAAAAAATCTCTTAAGATACATTTTCTTAAGAGATTTTTGTTTTGTCACAGACAATGCAAATAAAAAAGCAGGTTGAAACCTGCTTTTTTAAATATTATTTCTGATTAATATGCTTTAAGGTTAATTTTGCGCGGTCGCTGATTTTTACTGTGCCAACGCCTAAAATAGAAGTAACTAACGTATCGTTAACGGGTGCTGTCCAGTATTCGGGAATAGTATTTATTCCGTTTGCCATACCAAGAATTGAACCTACGGTTGCGCCGTTGCAGTCGGTATCGAAACCGCGTTCAACCGACATACAAATTGATTTAGCGTAGTCGGATTTACCGTAAAGAAGAGATGCTACAACTATCATAGCGTTTGGTATTGTGTGGCACCAGCCGTGGTCGGTATGTTCATCGTATTTAGAATGAATAATATCGAAACACTGTTGTTGTGAAACGCCGTTTTTGAAGCCGTCTAATACCGACATAATTTCCTTATGAAGTCTTGAAGTATGAGGAATTTCGGCAAGACCGCCCAATATAATATCTTCAATATTATTTGTTTCGGCGGCAACGGCAAGCATAGCGGCAACAAACATTTCGCCGTAAATACCGTTTTTGGTATGAGAAATACAAGCGTCGCGCCAAGCCATTTCGGCTGCAGCGGCAGGATTTCCGGGATTAATATAACCAAAGTAATCGCCGCGAATCTGCGCGCCTATCCATTCGCGGTAGGGGTTTTTATATATTGCCGATTCGGGCGGCGCATAACCCTTAACAAAGTTACAAAAAGCAACGCGTTCTGCAGTACAGTAAGCGTTTTTAACCTGTAAATCAAGCCAGGAACGGGAGATGTCAAACGGGGTAAAGTTTTTACCGTATTTTTCAATAACTTCCTGATACAAAACGGTATAGTTAGTGTCATCGTCAATCGGCATACCCTCGCCGTAGATTTCGTCATAGTAGCATCTGCCTGCATAACCTAAACCGTATTTTTTCATAATTTCGTCGCTTAAGTCGGTTCTTTTTACGTACCTGTGAACAGGGTAATTACCAACTTCGGTTAAGAACGGAATAAGAATTTCGGTGCGAAGGGTTTCAAGGGGTTTTCCAAGCAAACATCCGCAAATTCTTCCCATCCAGGCACCGTAAATTTTGTCTTCAAGACTTACAGTTTCTTTTTTTGTATATGTATGTGGATGGCGAAGGCTCTGAATTGCTTCAATAGAGGAAGGTTCAAAATAGGGATAATTTTGCTTTTGGGGAGCAGTGTTTATTATTTCAAAAATAACGTCGCCCATTCGCTTTTTAAATTCATCTTTAGGCATTTTTGAAACCGCAACAAAAACGTCTTTATATTTTTCAATATCAAGTCCTTCTTCAATAGATTGTTGATATTCGGTTAAAAGGTTAGAAGAGTAAAACTCCCAATCGTGCATATTTACGTATTGCGGTTTAACCAAAGTGTTTGTTTTAGTTTCTTCTACGGCGCGTTGACCGTTGCCTAAAATAAGGGTATCAAGCGAAACACCGAAGTAATTTGAAATATTAACAATTTTATCAAGAGCAGGAACACTTGTGCCGTTTTCCCACTTCTGTACAGATTGCTGAGAAACATCAAAAATAGTTGCAAATTGTTCTTGCGATAAATTAGAACCTACGCGCAAGTTGTGTATTACTTTACCAATGGTCATAAAAAAACCACCTTTCTATTATTAGTTCTACATTTATTATAAAATAGTTTTATTGCGCGTTCAAGCAACTAACACTTGTCTTTTTCACAACTTACGGTTGTATAATAAACTCGCCGTTTATTTCGGTATCAACAAAGTTTTGCAGGTCTTTTCCCGTAAGAGAAAAGTTACAGCCCAGTAGAAGTTTTATATAAGCCATTTCTTTTGTTGTGCCGAAAATTGTTCCAACCCCTTCTCTTAAAATACCGCCCGTTGTTTCATAAAGATAGGCGCTGTTTTTATTAACAGGTTCAAAATACAGTTCGGCTTTTGGCGTGGTGTTACGTACAAGTTCTTTTAAATATAAAACAGAGGTTGTATCGTTATTATTTACAGCCGCCGTTCCCGAATGATAGGTATGGTGAAGCACCGCTTTAACACCGTTTAACGAAAACCTGCTGTAATCTATTGAGGGATAGGGCTCTATATTAAGTACGCAGGAAGTAAAGGCGGAATAATCCTCACTTAACAAATCTTTTCCCGATGCCTTTTTTGTTTTCGGCGGTTTTACGGACTTACTAATTCTTTGCATATCTGCGCTGTAAAAATTATTTGAATAATTATTACACTGCACTAAATGTGAAGCATAATGCAAATACATTTGTTTTACGGTTCTGCCGCCGCGTTTTTCACTGTTACTGTAAACAACGTATATATTTGGGTTAATTCCTTTTGCAATAAGTTCTACTGCCGTTTTAAAGTTTTCGTTTCCGTTGGTTTCTTTTTCATAAAGCGGAAGAAAACTTGAAACAAGGAAAACGGGGATTTTTGTGTTAGCCAGAACAAGTGAAAGCAAAGCGGCGCTATATGCAAGGGTATCGGTTCCGTGAAGAATAATTACGCCGTCGTAAAGCGAAAAATCATAGCATTTTAGTTCATTTATAAGCGTTTTATAGTTTTCTGCCGTGATATTTTCACTTAGTATGTTAAGCGGTATTTTGCAATCAAAAACCGTTGTGTTTTCATTTGCATATTTACTGCCGCTTTTGCGGAAGTTTTCTATTATAAGCGCTTTAGCTTTTTTTGTGTCGGCAGTTTGTTCGCCGTTAATATTTTCAAACGAGCAAATTGTACCGCCGGTTAAAATTAAAAGTATTTTGTTCATAAATTATATCTCTACCTTAATGTATAAGCAGTTTTGGGTTTTTTCTCAAATCGCTTGGCGTAAAGCCTTTATATTTTTTAAAAGCCTTGTTAAAATTTACTGTGTTGTTAAAACCGCACTGTAACGCTATGTCGGTTATATTAAGCGTATTATCTGAAAGCAGTAAGTGAATTGCTTTTTCAATGCGCTTTGCGGTAATATATTCCCAAAGCGAAACACCGCCCGTTTCTTTGAAAAGATATGAAAGATAGTTTGGAGTAAGATGCGCTGTAAGTGAAAGGTCATCAAGTGTTATTTTTTCACAAAGATGCTGTTCTATGTAATTGTAAACAAGAAGCAGACTTTCGCTTTTATTTGCTTTTTTGGTAGTTTCCGCAGTATAGTAATTATGGTTTCGAAGTAAATCTATAAGAAGAAGTTTAAGGTAGGCTTCTATAGTTGTATTTAGGTGTTCATCGCTTTTTAAAAATTCTTCTTTAATTGAATTGAAGTTTTTCCTTATGCTTTCGGATTTTTCGCAGGGGATACGGTTTTCAAATTCGGGAGAATGTGAAAAACAGAAGTTTATAAGTTCTGTGCTTGTTGTATTATTGCTTAAATACCTTGGTTCAAAATGTAAATTTGTAATACTTAGTTTATCACTGTTGCAAGAAGTAATACAATGCGGTTCGTTAGAAGAAAAAATGAAAACGTCGCCCTTTTCCATGGGGTAGGTACACCTTTGGGTTGTGTATTCGCCTTTTCCGCTGTTAATTACTGCAATTTCAAAACGCGTGTGAGAATGCTTTGTATAATCGCGTTTAGTTTTATTCAGTTCCACGTTCCACATTTTTATTAGCGGCATTGAGTTTTCCAAATGTAGTTCTCCTATAGGATATACCATATTATCTCCTTTTTAAAAATCGTAATATAGTTTATATATTCAGTTATATAGTTAGTGCAAAACAGAAGAAAAATTGATATCATAATTATTGTAAATCATAAAATATATTGTGTCAAGGAGAATTATATGAACTGTTGCTCGAACCCAAGTGATTTAAAAATAACAGATATGCGTTTTGTAGATATTGACGGCGCACCCAAGCGGTGTACTATACTTAGAATTGATACCAACCAAGGAATAAGCGGTTTCGGTGAGGTGCGTGATGCTTCTTCCAAAACCTATGCGCTTATGCTTAAAAGCCGAATTTTAGGCGAAAATCCCTGCAACGTAGATAAAATATTCAGAAAAATTAAACAGTTCGGCGGTCCTTCGCGTCAGGGCGGCGGCGTAAGCGGTATTGAAATTGCTTTGTGGGATTTAGCGGGAAAGGCTTACGGCGTTCCGTTGTACCAGTTATTGGGCGGAAAGTTCCGCGATGAAGTGCGCGTTTATTGTGATACCGATGTTGAGGGTAAACATACGGGGCACGATATGGGACTAGCCTTAAAAAAAAGAATGGATATGGGTTTTACCTTTTTGAAAATGGATTTAGGTATTGGTCTTTTACTTGATGAAGCAGGTACACTTAACGCTCCCTTAGGCTTTATTGATGATATGAAAAAATATGCTTCACACATACTTAACGTTCAGGGCGGAAGCGTAACAAGTGATATGGTAAAACACCAGAAGAGTTATTCTATTGTTACCACGGCGCACCCGTTTACGGGTATACATCTTACCGAAAAAGGGCTCGATTTCCTTGAAAACTACGTAAGGGAAGTAAGGGAAGTTATTGGTTACGAGGTTCCTCTTGCAATTGACCATTTCGGTCATATATGTGTTGAAGACTGTATTCGTTTTGCCAAAAGAATGGAACCGTACAACCTCGCCTGGATAGAAGATATGGTTCCGTGGATGTACACCGACCAGTACGTAAGACTTAAAAACTCCACCACAATTCCTGTTTGTACGGGTGAAGATATTTATTTAAAGGAAGGGTTTGAAACACTTATAAAAGCGGGTGGTGTTTCGGTAATTCACCCCGATATACTAACCTGCGGCGGTGCGCTTGAACTTAAAAAAATAGCGGATATTGCCGATGAAAACGGTGTAGCTGTTGCAATACACATGGCAGAAAGTCCCGTTGCATGTCTTGCAGCGGTGCATACGGCGGCGGCTATGCACAATTGTTTAGCGCTTGAATTCCACTCGGTAGACGTTCCGTGGTGGGCAGATATGGTAACGGGAATTGATAATCCAATATTTAAAAACGGATTTATTAAGGTTCCCGAAAAGCCGGGACTTGGCTTTGATGACCTTAACGAAGAAGTTTTAAGACAACATATTAATCCTAATATAACCGGATATTTTGAGCCGACAGATGAATGGAATAAAGAATTTTCAAACGACAGAATATGGAGTTGAGATTATGAAAAGAGAAATTTTGTTGCAATATTTTGATAAGTATGCTGACGAGGTTGAACAAAAAATAAACTATGGCATTGAAAAATACCGCAAGGGCAATTTTACAATTTTATCAAATGGCGAAAAAATAAAGCAAATAAGGTTAACACAGAAAACTCATGATTTTCAATTTGGTTGTAACGCTTTTATGCTTGAAAGTTTCGAATCGCGTGAAAAAGAGCAACTCTATAAAGAAAAATTTGCAAAGGTTTTTAATCTTGCGGTTGTTCCGTTTTATTGGTCTGATTTAGAACCCGAAGAAGGTAAGTTGCGTTTTCACAAAGACAGCGAAAATATTTATCGCCGTCCTGCACCCGATATTGTGCTTGATTTTTGCAATGATTACGGCATTGAACCTAAGGGACATTGTTTACTTTGGAATAATTTTTTGCCCGATTGGCTTTATAAGTATTCAGAAGAAGATAAAAAACGTCTTATTGAAAAGCACTTTAAAGAAATTGCCGAGGAATATTCCGATAAAATCCCTTCGTTTGACGTGATTAATGAATCTGCTACCAACTATTGGTTCGGTACTCAGAAGTTGTTTGAGGGTTATGATGAGTTTGCATTGGATATGGGCGCAAAATATTTTAAAAACAATGAAAAAATTGTTAATGAAACCAACGAAGCTGTTTGGCAGTCTTTCTACACGGGCAAATATAATCCTTTTAACGCTCAGCTTAAAAGTTTTGTTGAAAAAGGTAAACAATTTGATAATATAGGAATTCAGTACCACATGTTTGCAACTGATCAAACCTTTAATAACCCATATTATATACAGGGATTTCTTAATCCGAAGGTGCATTTTGATATTTTAGAACGCCTTAATGATTACGGCAAACCAATGAATATTTCTGAAATTACTATTCCTTCTATGTTTGAGTCTAACCCTGAAAATGAGGCCATTCAGGCAGAACTTCTTGAAAAATTGTATAGCCTTTGGTTTAGTATTGAAAATATGAAGGGTATAGTTTGGTGGAATTTAGTTGACGGATATGCTGCATACTGTAAGCCAAACACTAACGAGGGTGAAAACCGATACGGCGGAGGTCTTTTGCATTATGATATGAGTGAAAAACCCGCTTATAGTGTTTTAGATAAACTGGTAAATCAGAAATGGAAAACAAACGTTACTCTTTCTGACGGTAAAAGCACCTTCCGTGGCTTTTACGGAAAATACACCGCCGAAATCACCTATGAAAACGGAAAAACAAAAACGTGCGAGTTCCATTTTAACAAGGACAGCACAACCGCAGTTATACCGTAAAATAATGTTTGGAAGTGTTACTATGAAAAAAAACGTACCGGAATGGTTTAAAAAAGCGTCGGTTTATCAAATTAATCCCCGCACCTTTTGTAGCGAAGGTACCATAAAAGCTATAATAAAAGAACTTCCGTTTTTAAAGGAGTTGGGGTTTAAGATTATCTATCTATGCCCGATTTTTGAAGAGGATGCCTCTCAGAACAAGGAGAACTGGAGCGAAAGGCAGAAAAATTCTGAAACCGGCAATCCCAAAAACCCTTACCGCATGAACAATTATTTTAAAATTGACAGCGAATACGGAAGTATGGATGATTTGCGTGAGTTTGTAAGTGAAGTGCACCGTCTTGGTATGAAGGCGATGCTAGATTTAGTTTACTTCCATATAGGTCCTAACGCACCCATTTTAAAAGAACATCCCGAGTTTGCAAAGTTAGATGAAAACGGAAATATTTTATTAGGCAACTGGCATTTTCCTGTTCTTAATTATGAAAACAAAGGATTGCGCGAATACCTATTAAGCAATATGGTTTACTACGTTGGTGAAATCGGTGTAGACGGCTTTAGATGTGATGTTGGTGATAATGTACCGCTTGATTTTTGGGAAGAAGGCAAACACCGAATTAAAACTATTAACCCGCAAGCCGTTATGATAAATGAGGGTAAAAAAAGCGAATACTTAAAGGTGTTTGATGCTAATTATGCCTGGTTCTGGCACGATAATATATTTAAACTTTTAAACGGCGAAATAAATACCGCGGGGCTTATTGATATTTATAAAGAAAGAACAAAAGATTTTAAAGAAAATTATTTTTTGCTTCTTGATATGGACAACCACGATACCGTTACCGATTGGCCCTACCGTATTGAAGAACATTTTGGAAGTGCCGTTATGGAAATGATTTTAGCGCTTAATTATTGCTTAAAGGGTATTCCAATGGTCTACTGCGGAAATGAACTTGCCGATACAGCGCGTATTTCTATGTTTGCCAACCGTTTTTATATGGGCAAATATGAAGTTACAAACCGTGAAGCGCTTAAAAATACCGATGAAGGCAAACGACGTATTGAAGTTATAAAAAAACTTAATGCCCTAAAAAAAGAAAACGCGGCTTTGCAAAATGGTAAAACCGAATGGATTAAAATCTGTTACCCGAACGTTTTGGCTTTTAGCCGTATAAGTAATACTGAAAAGGTTACATTTTTCGGTAACTTTTCTAAGGAAACAGTTGAATTTGTAAAAGAAAGCGGCGATATACTGCTATCGAATAATATGAAAATTAAAAACGGAAACGTACAACTTGATGCTTACGGTTATATTATTATAAGGGAAGATATATTACAGGGTAAAATATTTACGTAGACGGCGGAAAAAGTGTACAATAAAAAACAAAACCGTAAGCAGTTTAAAATTACTGTTTACGGTTTTTATTTTTTGCATTTTAATTTTCTTTTAAGACTTTTAACGCTGAAAATAAATTTTATATTATTATCGTAAAATCTTTTAAGGCGTTTGGGTTCTTTGGTAATTCGGTACAACCATTCAATATTGTGCTTAATAAAAAATTCGGGAGCGCGGGATTTTTTATTGCTTAAAACGTCGAAACTACCGCCAACACCAACAAAAATACCTTTATTGAAATCTGAAAGATGCTTATAAATCAAACGTTCCTGCGCGGGCATTCCAAGAGCCACAAGAACAATATCGGGCTGAAGACTTTTTATTTCTTTAAAAACTGCGTCGCGGTCCTCTACATAACCGTTGGAAGCGCCAAGTACGTTAAGGTTTTTATAGCGTTTGGCAATAAGTTCAAGCAAAGCATCAATTATTTCTTGCTTTGCACCAAACAAATATATACTCTTTTTAAGTTCGTTGCCGCAGGAAAAAAGATGTTCGGCAATATCTATGCCTGGTATACGTTCGGTAACGTTTATTCCTACAATGTCTGCGCCTTTTACAATGCCTATGCCATCGGCAACTATTGTAGTGTTCTCGTCTAAAAGTAACTCATTTATATCGGGATTTTTTTTGGCTAACATAAATGCTTCAGGGTTGGCTGTAACAATAAATCTTTTATTATTATTTTGAAGATCCTGTTTTATAAGCGCTTTAAAATCCTTCATAGAGCCTTTGTAGAGTTTTTGGAAATAATTTGTCATTTTAAGCTCCGATAAAAGTATTTTTAAGTCTTTTTTTTAGTAGTGTCTGCTGTATTTTGTGTTTTTATATACATAATAAATTTACCAAAAAATTACAATTTTGTCAACATATTATCTAATTATTAAGTAAATAATGTAACATTCTTTCAGGCGCGTCTAAAAACTGTTTTGTGATTTTATAATGTTCGGTATTTTTGTAATCAACTTTGTTTATTCCGTTTTGTGAAAATTCAAGAATTTCAGCATTCGGAAAAGCCATAAGTATAGGCGAATGGGTTGCAATTATGAACTGTGAATTCTTTTTTACAAGTTCGCTTATTTCGGCTAAAAGAGTAAGAAGCCGCATTGGCGATAATGCCGCTTCGGGTTCGTCTAACAAATAAATTCCGTTGCCGAAAAAACGGTTTTGAACAATAGATAAAAAACTTTCGCCGTGTGATTGGTTGTGAAGCGAAACACCGCCGTAACTTTCAATTACAAGCGGGTCAAACGATGCCTCTTTGTCCATATCGTCAATATTGGTAGCAACGTTATAAAGGCTTTCTGCTCTTAGGAAAAAGCCGTCGCGGGCATAAGCGCGGTTTGCAATTTCAATGTGTTTATAAAGTTCTGAATGAGTTGCGTTTGTGGAAAAAGTAAAGTTTTTAGAACCGCCTTCGGCATTAAAACCATAAGCTACAGCAATTGCTTCAAGCAGCGTGGATTTCCCTGTTCCGTTTTCGCCCACAAAGAAGGTGACGTCAGAAGAAAACGGCATAGTATTTACTTTTGATAAATATTTAATTACAGGCAAAGAATTAAGATAAGAAGTTTTATTAAGTTTATTATCAAAAGAAATTTCCGAAATATACTTTGCGGGCATTAAATTTTTTTCTCCTTTAAATTCAAGAAATCTTTTCAATTAGTTCAAGTAGGTTTTGTAAGTATATTTTGCTGTACGTATTGCTTAAAGATTTTAAAACAGCGGTATGCTTTTCTAAAATTTCATCGGTAATTAGTTCGTTTTGCTTGTTGGCATAAGATATCACGTCATTTACTTTTGGCGGCATAATGCTGGCAAAAAGTTCAAAAATATCGTAATCCTTAGGGGTATTAACGCCTAAAATTATTTTAGAAAGCATTCTTCTGTAGGCTTTATCGTAAACAACGTTTTGTTTGTTCCACATTTTTGCTAATAACAATACGGTTCCGCTTGTAAACGAGAATTTATAATGTGTAAATGCGGGGTTACCGTATTCCCAGGCACAAACTTCTCCGCCTACCAAATTATTGTTATATTCGGCACTGTCGTTATAATCGGTGAAATCAAAGGTAGAGCATCTCTCAGGGGACACAAAATCTATAGCATCTATATAGGTGTATTCAAACGGCGAAGCAATTACTTTAAAGCCTTGTTCTAAAAACTTATTATAGGAGCAACCCTCAACGGGACCGCGGTTTTTATTAGCCGCAATTCGCCAGAACTGTATAACAATATCTTTTGGCAGGTCTAAGGGTTTTGATACATCTAATTGGTCGTTGAATATTACTAACGTTTTTCCCTGTGCTTTTACAATATCGTAAATTCGGCGTACTACGTAATAATACATTTCCTGTATGCTGTTTATATTGTTTTTTGCCATTACCTCTTTGCAAACTTCACAGTGTTCCCAAACAGGTTTCCAGTTCCAACTCGGGAAATCGCCAAAATAAAGTTCGTCACCGCCCATATGTAAATATTCACAGGGGAATATTTCGCAAAGTTCTTTTATAAGACGTGTGTAAAAAGCATAAGTTTCTTCGTTTCCTGCGCATACAACAGCAGGGCTTGGCGACTGCAAATTAGTTTTACAAGCAACCTGTTTTATATGTCTTGTAAGATAATGCGAATGTGCAGGTATTTCAAATTCAGGGATAATTTCAATGCCTAACTGTTTACAGTAAACAACCAGTTCTTTAAGCATTTCTTTTGTGTAAAGTTTTGTCCCGCGTATGTCGTCATCCATCTTAAATACGTCCGATTCATAGCAAAGACCTTTTTCATCCATTAAGTGCAAATGAACGTGTGTGCATTTTGCTAATGACAAACGTAGTATATCTTCTTTTAGACGACTGAAATCGGGCAGACCTCTTGCTAAATCAATTAAAACACTGCGCAAATCACAGTCGGGGTAGTCGTTTATTTCGCAGGTATCTACACAGAAACTGCCGTTTGATACTTCAATTAACTGGAAAAATGTTGCCAAAGCGTTTCTAAGACCTTGGGTGCAGGAGTATTCAACATTGATTTTTTCATTTACAGTTAAATTATAAGCGCCTTTTTTTAATTCGCTGTTCAAAGTAAGAAGCATATTTGCGTTTTCGTTTTCGGCAGATACTGCACCGTTTAAGAAAAAGTTTAAATAGCGCTGTGCAAATTCTGTGTTTTCACCCTTTAAAACAATATTTTTAAATACTAATTTGCCGTTATTAAAGTTACAGTTTTTAACTGCCGGAATTATTGTTTTTGTGTTCATAATTATTACTCCTTTTTTAGCTGTATAAAAATTCCGATTATAATAATAACCAGACCTAATACCGATAGCGGTTTAATTGGTTCATTAAGTATTAAAAAAGTCCATAAAAGCGATAAAAACGGGGTTACGTAAGCAAGGTTAGATATTTTTGCAGTACTGCCTTGCTTTAATGCCAGTGCCCAGGTAACTGTGGCTATTGCCATAATAAAAATGCCGTTGTAGGCAAAGCCTAAGGTTTGCAAAAAGTTTGCTGAAAATGGTTTCGCCGTAAAAAGGTTTAAAATAAGCGAAAGAACAAAGGCAATTAAAAATGCAATCATCATAGACAGCATATAATCATAATTATATTTACTGTTAAGGGCAGTAAATAAGCCATAGCAAACTGCGGCAAGTATACAAAGAATTACACCCGTAAAAGTATTTGAATTAAAGTTGGTAAGTTCTTCGCCTGCAACGGTAATTACACCTAAAAACGAAAACGCAATGGCTATGCATTTTCTGAAATTAAGTTTTTCTTTTAGTATAATACAAGCGAAAATCACGCTCATTATAGGCCATAAATAGTTTATTATAAAGGCTTGTGAAGCCGACATTCTTGCTGTGCCCAAATAAAGAAAAACATAATATAAAAAAGTACCGGGAAGACAAATAAGGGTTGTAATTAGGTAATCTTTCGGTTTGTAGTTTTTTAAGGCTTTTAAATTGCCTTTAATAATATTTACAATAAGTAAAGAAGCAAAGGCAAAAAAGCAACTGCACATAAGTACCTGAATGCTGTCAAACGAGTGCAAAAGCAGTTTTGAAACGGTGGCAAGGGTTGACCAGAAAAGTATTGAAACCCCTGCAAAAAAATAAGCTTTTTTCATATTTTATCCTATTTTGTAATTCGTTTTTTATTTAAAATTATTATAGCAAAGAATGTAAGGGTTTTCAATACAAATTGGCTTAATTGACAAAGTTTTAATATTATAATATAATATTAATTCAGAATAACAATTTAAAGTTAAAGGAAATGAAACAATGCTTGATTTTACATATTACGCACCCACAAAGGTGTTTTTCGGAAGAAATACACATAAGAATATAGGCGAAATAGTTAAAAGTTACGGATTTTCTAAAATTATGCTTCAGTACGGTAAATCCAGTATTAAGAAAAGCGGACTTTTTGATGAAGTTATGTTATCGTTAACTGAAAACGGTATTGAGGTGGTTGAGTTTGGCGGAGTACAGCCAAATCCCGACCTTGATTTTGTGCACAAAGCGATAGAAAAGGCAAGAGAAGAAAAGGTTGAAATGATATTGGCAGTAGGCGGCGGAAGTGTAATAGATTCTTCTAAAAGCACTGCGGCGGGATACTTTTATAACGGCGACGTGTGGGATTTCCACACCGCAAAGGCAACGCCTGAAAAAACTTTACCTGTTGGCTGCATTTTAACCATTGCCGCCGCAGGAAGTGAAATGAGCGCTTCGGCTGTTATTTCAAATGAAGAAATAAATATGAAACGCGGCTTTTCTTGTGAACTTAACCGTCCGCTTTTCAGTATTATGAACCCTGAACTTACATTTTCCGTAAGCAAATATCAAACCGCGTGCGGAATTGTAGACATTATGGCGCATACTATGGAGCGTTATTTTACAAACTGCCAAGACACCGCCATTACCGATTCTGTTGCCGAAGGCCTTTTAAGAACCGTTATAGAATCGGGCAGAGTGTTAATGAATAACCCAACCGATTATAATGCCCGTGCAAACGTAATGTGGGCTTCAAGTCTTTCGCATAATAACCTAACAGGCTGCGGAAGAAAACATTATCTTGCCGTGCATCAACTTGAACACGCTTTAAGCGGAGAATATACCGAAATTGCCCACGGCGCAGGTCTTGCCGTGTTATTCGGCGCGTGGGCAGAGTATATTTATAAATATAATATAAGCCGTTTTGCCCGTTTTGCGCGTAATGTGTGGCAAATTAACGAAACAGATGATAACAAGGCGGCAGTTTTTGGTATAAAGGCTATGAAAGAATTTTTCAGTGAACTTTCTATGCCGCTTACTTTAAGAGAATTAGGTATAAATGAATCTGCTATAGACCGCTTGGCGCAACTTACTACCTTTTCGGGCGAAAGAACAATTAGTTCCTATACAGAGTTAGATACAGCCGCAGTAAAAGAAATTTTTAAACTTTGCTATTAATTATGGAATATAGAATTATACGGTCTGACCGAAAAACTTTGGGTATAGAAGTTAAAAACGGCGAGGTAATTGTCAGAGCGCCTATGCTTTTAGGTAAGCGGAAAATAGAAAAGTTTATAGCGCTTAAACAAAATTGGATAAATAACGCCGTAAAAAGGCAAAAAGAAACAAGTGTAAAAGAACTTACACAGGCACAAATTAAAGAACTTAAAGAAAAAGCCAAATACGTGTTAACTAAAAAGGCTGACTACTATGCCGCTGTTATGGGTGTAAAGTTTAACAAAATTACAATAAGAAAACAAAAAACACGGTGGGGAAGTTGCAGCAGCAAAGGTAACCTTAGTTTTAACTGTATGCTTATGCAGTTTAGCGACGAAGTTATTAATTACGTTGTAGTGCACGAACTTGCGCATTTAAAACAAATGAACCATTCAGCGCTGTTTTGGGCAGAGGTGGGTGCAGTTCTGCCAAATTATAAAACTTTAAGAAAAGCATTAAAAGAAAAACCTTTAATATAAAAAGACCTTACGGTTAAAACCCGTAAGGTCTTTGCTTTTGGTAATGTAGTAAGGCTTTATACATAAATTCGGGCGGAACACCGAAGTGGTCACACAACAACTGTAAATCGTTACAGCCGTTTTTTATTGCCTTTTTCAGTTCATCTTTTGGTATAAGGCGCTCAATAGCCCAACGCTCGGCGCGTTTTTCGTGGCGGCTTCTTTCGTCAAGAGCAGAATATTCGTTATAAAACGAACCTGTTTGACAATGCCCTAATTCGTGCGCAAGACACACCTTTTCTTCGCTTGGCGAACACAGTACCGACGTATCAATGGCTACAAAACATTTATCGCCCAACTGAATTGTTACAGCCCGTGTTTCATTAAGCGGAAAACCTTCTACTTTTATATTATTTTCTTCGGCTAATTCATAAAGTTTTTTTGTCTGCATTTTCTCGTTCCTTAATGTACATAGCATACCGTTTTACTTCGTCCCACATAGCGTCGGTAACTTCGCCTTCTCCGCCGAAAAGCGCAACCTTTAACTCATCTTCAATAGGTTTGCTTTCGCCACCTAACAAAAAATCTACACTTACGGAAAAATAATTTGCTATTTTGGAAAGCACCGCTGCCGAAAGTGTTTTTACTCTGCCCGTTTTAAAATCAGATAACGTTGCGCGCGGAATTTTACATTCTCTGCAAAGTTCGGTTACAGTTATACCGCCGTTTTTACATAGTGTTTCTATACGCTCATAAGTCCCTTTCATGGTACACCCCGCCTTAAATTTTGTCGAATTACGTAATTTCGTATCGAAAGTATTGACAATTACGAAAAACCGTAATATAATATAGAAGTGTTACGGAAAGTCGTAATCATCCGCCCCTATGATTGCATTTTATTACATAATTCCGTAATTGTCAAGAAGAAATTTAAAACAACGGAGGAAAAATATGTACTATTGCAGAACTTGCCGCAAAGAATTTGAGTTTGCTAAAATTTATTTTGAAAAACAGGGTGAAAAGGAAAACGCATTTGAAAAGTTTTTACTTTGCCCATTTTGTGAAAGCACCGACTTTTTTGAAGAAAAGGGTTGCTATTGCCGTTATTGCGGAACCCGTTTAAGGGTAAAAGGAAGCGATTACTGTTCGCACAGTTGCAGAAAACAGGGTGAGCGCTTATTTGAAAAGCAAATTAAGCAAAATGAAAACAACAAAACAAATGCCTTAATGAAGGCTATAAAAGAGGTAGATGATTACAACAAAAGAACTAATTGTACTTTAAGTTACGGACAGTATTTTGCCTTGAAGGGAGTAGGAAGAATATAAATATGATGAGCCTTGAAGAAAAAAGAGATTATTTAAACCGATACCGTCTTCAACAGGCTAAAATTAAACGGCTTAAACAACAAAGCCTTGTTAATTCCGACAGAAAAAGTTTTTATGAAAAAGAAATACTTAAAGCAACTCGCGTAAGAGATGCCATTGAAGATGGTATTGATAACTTGCAAAATGAAACAGAAACCGAAATTTTAGCGCAGAAATATTTATGCGGTAAATCGTTGGAAGAAACAGCCGAAATACTTAATTACAGTAAACGTCAGATAGAAAGATTACACTTAAAAGCGCTTGAACATTTGAATTTAGAAGGAGAAATTAAATATGGACAGGGTAATACTTCATTGCGATCTTAATAATTTTTTTGCTTCGGTAAGTCTTTTATATAACCAGACACTTACCAATATGCCTGTTGCCGTTTGCGGCAGAGCAGAAGACCGTCACGGTATTGTTCTTGCAAAAAATGAAATTGCAAAAAAGTTTGGTGTAAAAACTGCCGAACCTATATGGCAGGCGCAACGAAAATGCCCTGAACTTTGCATATTGCCGCCTTTGTACGATAAATATGAATATTACAGCAACGCGGTAAAAAACATTTATAAAAGATATACCGATAAAATAGAACCGTTTGGAATAGATGAATGTTGGCTGGATGTTACAGGCAGTACATTTTTGTTTGGAGGCGGCAAAGAAATAGGCGAACGCATAAGAAAAGAGGTTAAAGAAGAATTAGGACTTACCATTTCGGTTGGAGTAAGTTTTAACAAAATTTTTGCTAAACTCGGAAGCGATATGAAAAAACCCGATGCATTGTGTTGTATAACAAGAGAAAACTTTAAAGACACGGTGTGGAATCTGCCAATTGAAGATTTACTTTTTATAGGCGGCAGTACCTCCAAAAAACTTCGTTCATTGGGAATTTTTAAGATAGGTGATATTGCTCTTTGTAACAGGGAAATATTAAAAGGTTTTTTAGGCAAAAACGGTGAAACCATTTATAATTACGCTTTAGGGCTTGATAACAGCGAGGTTGTTGCAGAAGAAAAAGCGCCGCCTCCAAAAAGTATAGGCAAAAGCGAAACGCCGCCTAAAGATTATTGCAACGACAACGCAATATGGGTAGCACTGTTAAGTTACAGTCAGGACATAGCCGAACAACTGCGGCATCACCGACTTTATGCTAAAGGTGTGCAGATAAGTGTGCGTACTCCTGATTTAAAAACAAGGGAATACAGCATAGGCCTTACTTCACCTTCTGACAGCGGAATAATTCTTGCCAAAACAGGTATGGAACTTTATATAAAAAATAAGCCGGATACCTGCCGAAGCATTGGTATCCGTGCTATAAATCTTACAAAAAATATTAACGGTATACAAACCGATATGTTTGATAATTTCAGTCTTTGTGCAAGAGAAGAAAAAATAGAACGAAAATTAAGTGAAATAAACAGCCGTTTCGGAAAAAACAGTGTTTTAAGGGCAAGTTTGCTTTTAAAGGGAAGACTGTGAACGTCTGAAATTAAGATAATCTTCAAGAATAATTACGGCGGCAACGGCATCTACCGTTTCTTTACGCTTTTTGCCCCTTGTATTTGTGTAATTAAGTGCGGTATGAGCCGAAACCGTGGTACAGCGTTCATCCCACATAACGATTCTTATGCCGCTTAATTCTTTTAATTTTTCAGCAATAGCGGTGCATTCCTGAGCGCGAAAACCAAGAGAACCGTCCATATTTTTAGGCAATCCTACAACAATAAGTTCGGCGCTGAGTTCTTTTGCTTTGTTAACTATTTTTTCACACAGTTTTTCTTCATTATATTCAGTTATAACACACTTTGGAAAAGCAAAACTTTCCCCAATATCACTAAGCGCAATTCCTGTACGTGCTTTGCCTAAATCCACCGACATTATATACATTTCTTCACCGCCTGTTTTGTTTTAATAAGTATAACACAAAAACGGTAAAAAGTAAACTGTGTACTATTTTTGAATTATTAAGAAACTACGTGATTGTTTTATAAAAATCGTTTTTGTAAAATAAAAGTATACAAAAATATTGAAAAATAAGTGTGCGTGTGTTAGTATTTAAGAAAACAACTAAGGGGGCTAATGTAATGCGTATTTATGAAAACCCAAACAAAACAAGCGAAAACAGATTAAATACAAGAAGTTATTATATACCAGGCGGAAAAAGTGAGCAATATCTGCTTAACGGAGAGTGGCGTTTTGCTTACTTCAGCCGTGATATTGATCTGCCTGAAAAAATAGAAAAATGGGACACTATTGATGTTCCGTCGTGTTGGCAGTTGCGCGGATATGAAAATCCTAACTATTCTAACGTTTTATATCCTTATCCTGTAGATCCGCCGTTTGTTCCCGATGATAACCCTTGCGGCGTTTACGAAAGGGAATTTAATGTAAAAAACAAAAGCGGTAAGTTTTATTATGTTTTTGAAGGCGTTTCTTCTTGTGCGTTTCTTTATATTAACGGCGCTTACGTAGGCTTTACTCAGGGTAACCATTTGCAGGCGCAGTTTGATATTACGGATTTTGTAAATCAGGGCGAAAACACTGTAACTGTTAAGGTGCTAAAATGGTGTTGCGGAAGTTATCTTGAAGATCAGGACTTTTTCCGTATGAACGGTATTTTCCGTGATACATATATATTAAACCGTCCTGTAGGCCACATTGAAGACGTTGAAATTATTCCAAACGATAAAACTATAAATATAAAAATTAAGGGCAATGCAGAGATAAAAATTTACGACGGCAAAAAATTGCTTTGTAATGAAAATTTTAATAACGAATTTACCTTTGCTCCCGAAAATCCCGTTTTGTGGAATGCTGAAAAACCGTATCTCTACACCGTTGTGTTAGAACGAAACGGCGAGATTATTGAATTAAAAACAGGTCTTCGTAAAATAGAAGTTTCAAGCAAATACGAACTTCTTGTAAACGGACAAAGCGTTAAACTTAAAGGTATTAACCATCACGATACAAGTGAAATAGGCGGTTGGTATCAGACCAAAGAAGAAATTAAACGCGACCTTGTACTTATGAAAGAACTTAATATTAACTGCATAAGGACTTCACATTATCCGCCAATACCGTATCTTGTTGAATTGGCAGATGAGTTAGGTTTTTACGTTATTCTTGAAACCGATCTTGAAACTCACGGTTTCGGAAACAGACTTCCCGGCGGTTGCGGTTATGACCCATCTGACCCCGTTTGGCCCTGTACTAACGAACTTTGGAAAAAAGAGTTTGTTGAACGTATGGAGCGCACCGTAGAAATGTTTAAAAACTTCACTTCAATTATTATGTGGTCAACCGGTAACGAAAGCGCCCACGGTGAAAACCACAATGAAATGATAAAATGGACAAAACAGCGTGATAATACCCGACTTGTACATTGTCAGGGCGCCACATTAAAGGGTGAACACGACTGGACAGACGTTTGCTCAGGTATGTATTGGAATCTTTCTACAATTGAAGAATTAGTAGCAGATGAAAATATAAAAACTCCCGTTTTCCTTTGTGAATATTCTCATGCTATGGGTAACAGCCCCGGTGACGTAGTTGATTATTGGGAACTTGTTTATAAACACGATAAATTTATAGGCGGCTGTATCTGGGAATGGGCTGACCACACCGTTATTGAAGACGGTGTTAGAAAATACGGCGGCGACTTTAAAGGGGAACTTACTCACGACGGTAACTTCTGCTGTGACGGCCTTGTTATGTCGGACAGACGCTTTAAAGCAGGTACTTATGAAGCAAAGGCGGCTTATCAACCGCTTAGCACCGAATATAAAGACGGTGTTTTAACGCTTATTAACCGCTATGACTTTACTTCCTTTAGTGAATGTAAGTTGTATTATGAAATTGAAGCCGACGGTAAGGTTTTAAGTAAAAAAGATATTGAATTAAGCCTTGAGCCTCACGCAAAGGCAGAAGTTATGGTTGAATTGCCGAACTTTGATGCCGTTCTCGGCGCACACTTAAACGTATATCTTGAAAAAGACGGAGTTTTGTTTGCCGAAACACAGCATAAATTAAGTTGCGGTAAGGAGAACGAGTTTGTTATTTGTAAGGATAGCGTTAGCGAAGACGGTGAAAACTTCTATATTAAAACGAAGAAGTTAGAATGCGTTATAAATAAGCATTACGGTCACTTTGTAAGCATAAAGGCAAACGGAATTGAACAACTTGCTAAGCCAAGTGACATAACCGTACAGCGCGCTGTTACCGATAACGATAAGAGAATGGTTGCAAAGTGGAACAAGGTTAACGGTTGGGAAGGCGAAAACTTCGATTTTCAGTTTACTAAGATTTACGATTGCGGCATAAAAGACGGCACTATAGAAATTGTCGGTTCACTTGCGGGTATTTCAAGACTTCCGTTTTTTAAATACACTGTAAAATTAAGCGCCGATGAAAACGGTACCGTTAAGGTAGAACTTGTTGGTGACATTCGCGAAGCGAGAACTCCTTGGTTACCTCGTTTAGGTTTTAACTTTGTAATGCCTAAGGCCAACAGCGATTTTTCCTATTACGGCTACGGCCCGTATGAAGCATACTGCGATATGCACCACGGTTCAAAACGCGGAGAATATTTTAGTAATGCCGAAAAAGAATACGTTGATTATATAAGACCGCAAGAACACGGAAATCATTTTGATACAAAGCGTGTAAGTATTGGCGAACTTGTATTTACAACCGATTCCGCATTTGAATTTGCCGTAAGTAAGTACAGCATAAAGGCTGTTGAAGCGGCACAGCATACAAACGAATTGGTTGCCGACGGAAACGTTCATTTAAGAATTGATTACAAAGTGTCGGGTGTAGGTTCAGCCGCTTGCGGACCTACCTTAATTGAAAAGTATCAATTTAATGAAAAGAAAATAGACTTCTGTTTCTTTATTTGCGTTAAATAATAAAAAATCACTGCAGAATATTGTTTTGCAGTGATTTTTTTATTGACAAAATATCACGGCTTGATATAATATAATTATAAAGTATACAGAGGTATTTATGAAAGCAGTATTTATAGACAGAGACGGCACAATGGGCGGTGGATATAACATTGAATATCCAACCGATTATAAAGCTTTTGAATTTACAAAAGATGCGTTTTTGCTTCTTAAAAAGAACGGCTTTTCGCCAATTGTTTTTACTAATCAGTCTTGCATAGCAAGGGGTAAAGATAACGGGTATGATTTTGCCGCCGAGTTTAAGGAAGTAGGCGCTACTGATTTCTTTTTATGCCCTCACGATGATAAAGATAACTGTAATTGCCGAAAACCGAAAACGGGATTACTTATAAAGGCAAAGGAAAAGTATTCACTTAATATGGCTGAGTGTTTTGTTATAGGCGATAGATGGAGTGATATGCTTGCAGGCGGTAAAATGGGTTGCAAACTTATTACTGTGCTTACGGGCAGAGGGGAAGAAGCAATTTCAAAAGACCGCGAAAAGTGGAAAGAATATGAACCTGTTTTTGTGGCAGAAAACTTAAAACAGGCAGCAGAATGGTTGTGTGAAAATGAAAGGTAATACAAGATTACGTCAGGAAAGTATTAAAAAAGTTCTTGCGGTAATAAGAGAAAAAGGCCCTATATCTAAAAGAGAACTGCAAAGTATTACAGGCTTTAGTTGGGGTAACATTTCTTCGGTTACGTCGTTGCTTGTAAGTGAAGGTTATATTGAGGCATTGGGAAAACAGGAAACCAGTGTTGGAAGAAAACCCGAAGAGGTAGATATTAATACCAAAGATAATTATATTATAGGTATAGATTTTAATTCACAAGGTACGTTGGTGGCTGTATGTGATTTAAAGGGAAGAATTGTTAAAAAGTACGATTCTCAAACCAAAAACATTGATAAAGATACCGCTTTGGAAACACTTTATAATTTAATAGAAACCGCAATAAAGGATAATAAAAATAAAAACATTACGCAAATTTCTATTGCTATGCAGGGCGTTGTAGATACCGAAAACGGCATTTCGGTTCGCAACACAACCATTGATAATTGGGAGAACGTTAATATTTGCGAACTTCTTTATAACAGGTTTTCAAAAAAGGTTTCACTCTACCACGATCCCGACTGTATTTTGTATGCTGAACGCTATTTCGGGCATTTAAGCGACAAAACTGCCGAGAATGCTATTCTTATAAGGGTAGACCACGGCACAGGTATTGCAGCTATGCTTTCGGGCAAAATTTATATGGGTAATAATAATTCAACCTGCGAAATTGGTGCAACCTTTGTTCCCCATAAAGATTCGGTAAGGTTTCTTTGTGACGTAATTAATTTCAGGGGAATAGAACAAGAATATAATAAGTCTGCAAAAAGCAGTTTAACCTTTAAAGAAATTTTAAAATTGGCAATTGAAAACGACAATACGGCTGTTGGTGTAATAAAAGATGCCGCTGCTTCTCTTGCTTATGCGTTGCATAACGTTTTTTATTTGTTTAATCCCGAAAAAATAATAATTTTCGGAAGCAAAAAGGAATATTGCCGAATACTAAACAATGAAACAATAAAAGCGTTAGAAAATATGAATTGTGAAATAATTAAGCCCGTTATTTCAAACTTTGATTACGAGGCTGCGGCGATCGGCGCGGCATTGTTTGCGGCAGATAATTTAATTGGTAATTTAGAATTTAATTGATTTTTTGACATAATAAACCGTAAAAGGTTTATTTTATGGCTTATTATATCAAAAAATGATAAAAACGGAGGATAAAAAATGGAAAAAATAAGAATAGGTTTGGTAGGCACAAGTCAGTTGAGTTTCCCAGGCGACAAGGAAAAGGCTTTCGGCGGTTGTGTAAAGGCTATGGAAAAACACGCTAAGAAAATGGGATTTGAACTTGTTGTTTATGAAAGCACCGTTATTGTACGCGAAGATGCAATAAAGGCAGTAGAATTTATGGAGGCTGAAAAAATAGACTTTTTACTTGTTCAGCATACCTCATATTCTGCGGGACAGTTGGCGCCGGTTCTTGCTAAAATAAAGAACGCCAACGTAGGTTTCTGGGCTATTCCCGAAGGCGAGGCGATAGAAGGCGCCGTGCCTTTTAACTCGCTTTGCAGTATTAATATGCACATGGGAATTGTTGCCCACTATTTAAAGGATTATAAAATAAAAGTAAAATGGTTCTACGGTTACGGTGAAGATGCCGAATTTACCCGTAGACTTCAGATAACCGTTCGCGCACTAACAGCGCTTAAAAACATAAAAAAGGCGCGTATTGGTCTTGTTGGCGGTGTTGCGCCCGGATTTAACGATTTATACGATGACGAAAGAAATCTTAACAAACGTTTTGAAGGCATTTATTTTAACCGACTTCACGAATATGATGAACTTAAAACAAAAGCGCTTTCTTACAGTATTGAAGAAATAAAACCCATTATGGAAAATATGGAAGCCTGTTCTTGCGGATACAGTGATACTGCGGCAAAAAATACTCTTGAAGTAAGCGCACGTTTTTATAAGGCGTATAAAGAGTTTATTGCCGAAAATAAGTACGATGCCGTTGCAGTTTCCTGTTGGCCGAAATTTCAGGATGACTTTAAATATTCGGTTTGTTCGGTAATAGGTCAGCTTAATGATGAGGGTACCGTTATGGCGTGCGAAGGCGACGTTTTAAGCGCCGTTAGTATGCTTATTTTAAAATACATAGCAGGCGATGAAATAACCACACTTATGGACCTTTCTGCCTTTGATGAAAAAGATGAAACTATACTTTTATGGCACTGCGGCCCTGCTGCTAAACGATATTGCGAAAAGAACGGCTATAAATTGGGCTGTAACTACAGCGGTATGGCTCACGAACCGGGCAAAGGCGTTACTGCAAGATGCGGTGTTGCAAGAGATATGATTTTTGATGAAAACCCCATAAGCATTATGAGACTTTCGGGCGAATGCGATAAGTTTTTGCAAATGGGCGGCGAGTTTATGCTGCGTGATAAATTTTCCTTTAACGGAAGCCGCGGATGGTGCGGAAATCTTACCTTTAACGGCGAAAAAATAGGCGCTAAGGATTTGCTTAATACAATTCTTGTAAACGGTTTCCAGCATCATTTCCCCGTTGTGTTGGGCGATTATACTGCTGAAATTAAAGAGTTTGCCGCTTGGGCAGGTCTTGCGCCAATTAAAAAGGTAGAATATGCCGATTATTTACAAATAATTGAATAGGAGAAACGTTATGAATAATAAAATTACAATTTCACAAATGATGAATGCTGCAAAATTGTTAAAGGCAAAGGGCGAAAAATTTACAATGCTTGGCATTGGTCCTATGTCTATGCCGCTTATTAAGGCGGTTCTTACCCTTGCTAAAGAAAAAGATTTTCCTATTATGCTTATAGCAAGTCGTAATCAGGTAGACAGCGATGAATTCGGTCACGGTTACGTAAGAGATTGGGATCAGGACAGATTTGTGGCTGACGTTGAACGCGTTAAAAAGGAAATAGGATTTGACGGCCTTTGTTATCTTTGCAGAGACCACGGCGGTCCGTGGCAAAGAGATGAAGAACGAAATGCAAAATTGCCGGTTGATGAAGCAATGAAGCGTTGTATTCGTTCTTATAAGCACGATATGGATGCGGGTTTTGACCTTTTACATATTGATCCTACCAAAGATCCCGAATTTGCTATGGGTACTGTTCCGTTTGACATTGTTATAGACAGAACTGTTCAGATAATAGAAGAACTTGAAAACTACCGAAAAGAAAAAGGTTATGCTGAAATAGGTTATGAAGCAGGAACCGAAGAAACCAACGGCGGACTAACCTCTGTAGATGCTTTTTCAAGTTTTATAGATACTCTTGTTGAACGACTTAGCGAAAAGGGAATAAAAGCGCCCGAGTTTGTTGTAGGACAAACAGGTACCTTAACCCGACTTACCGAAAACGTAGGGAAGTTTAACCGTGAAAACGCAAGAAAACTTTCTGAAAATGCCGCAAAGCACGGCGTAGGTGTTAAAGAACATAACGGTGATTATCTTGCCGATGCCATACTTCTTGAACATCCCGTGCTTGATATTACTGCAATGAACGTTGCGCCCGAGTTCGGTGTTGTTGAAACACGTTCTTATTTGGAACTTTACAAAGTGGAACAGCGTTGTGTGGCAGAAGAAAAACGTTCTTGCTTAAAAGAAAAAATGTCGCTTGAAGCAATAAAGAGTCAACGTTGGCGCAAGTGGGTGGTGGGCGAAGCCGCCGATTACAGCGTTGAACAGGTGCTTGAAGATAACGAACTTTCGGCTCAGATAACCGATATTTGCGGTCATTATACATACGAAATACCTTCTGTTAAGGCTGAAATTGAAAAAATGCTTACTAACTTAAAGGAAATAGGGGTAGACGGCGAAGGTTACGTAATTTATAACCTTAAAAATTCTATTGACCGCTATGCATATTGTTTCGGCTTACATTCTCTTACCTCTAAACTTTTAAAAGAAGTATAATTATGAGAAAAATACAAACTTTAAACGGGTTATGGCAAAGAAAAATAGGAAACGGAAAGCCGCAAGAATGTGAAGTGCCTTTTTCTTCGCTGTGTGTGGGGCTGAGCACTTTATCAAGAAGTTTTAATAAAGAATATAAAAGTGACAGAGCGTTTCTTGTTTTTGAAGGCATAACCTATAAAGCGCGGGTAACTTTAAACGGAAAAGAAATAGCCGTTTTGGGCCCGTATATTCCTTACCGAATTGAAATAACCGATATTTTGAAAGAAAAGGATAACAGCCTTGTTGTGGAAATAAGCGATATCGGTCTTCCTTTCGGTTCTTCGGCAGGTTGGGAAAACTACAGCGGTATAATAAGGGACGTTTATGTTGAATATACCGCTTCAGCCTTTATAAGCGATACACGTTTTATAACGAATTTTTCTTCTGATTACAAAGAGGCTTTTTGTAAAATTGAGGCGGTTGTTGAAAACGGTGAAGACACACATTTTTGTGCTGTGCTTAAAAATGGAAACGGCGAAACTGTTGCAAAAAGCGAAACAAAGGGTTCAACGGTATGCTTTACTGTAAATGAGCCCGAACTGTGGTCGCCCGAAAGCCCTTACCTTTATACCCTTGAATGCAGTCTTATAACGAATGCAACAGTTATGGACAGCGTTATGCAGAAGGTAGGCTTTAAGGATTTTTGTACCAAAGGCAGACGTTTTTATTTAAACGGCGAACCGTACTTTTTGCTTGGTGTAAACCGCCACGATATATTTGGTGATTCGGGGCATACACTAAGCGAAGAACAAATGCAAACAGATATGCGGCTTATTAAAGAATTAGGCTGTAACTTTGTACGGCTTGTTCACTATCCGCACAATAAAAGAATAATAGAAATAGCCGATGAAATAGGGCTGTTAGTAAGCGAAGAACCTGGGTTGTGGTGGTCTGATATGAAGAATGAAGATACCTGCAACGGTGCTTTAGAGGTTCTTGAAGGTGTTATAAAGCGCGATAAAAACCACGTAAGTGTTGCTTTTTGGCTTAGTTTTAACGAATGTTATTTTACGCTTGATTTTCTTAAAAAAAGTGTGGCTGTAGCAAGAAATAACGATCCTTACCGAATGGTTTCGGGCGCTAACTGTATGAGCATTGAAATGACAAAGGAAAACTATCTTAAATGCGGTTTTGATTTTTATACAATGCACCCTTATGCCGAAACGCCCGAAAGAATGAAAGAATCGGCTGAAAAACTTTGTGAAATGCCTCTATTGTTCACCGAATGGGGCGGATTTTCTTGCGATAATAATGTAAGGACCTTTACTTCTTTTATAGATACCGTTATAAACTTACGTAACAATAGTGAAAAAGAACCCTGTATAGCGGGTGCAGTTTTCTGGGAATGGGCTGAAACCTACGATTTCAACCGTGGCGAGCCTGCCTGTGTTGACGGTGTGCTTAACGAAGGTCTTGTAGATATGTACCGCAACCCCACAAGTAATTATTATGTATTTAAAGAAGGCTTTAGAAAACTGAATAAAGATAACAAAATTGTGGGCGAAATAAATGTTATGGGCAGCATAGAAAAGGTTAAAAAGTCTTATCCCTTAGCAATTGATAATTGTAACTGTGATAACTTTAAAAAGATGATTGATGATTCTAAAGTGCCTGTACGGGATTATTGTATGCGGAATATACGGGATATTAAGGTAGGCCCCGTACTGCCCGAAAATATTAAACAAATAGGTAATCTTAATGTTGAATTACTTAGCAAACCCATTGTTATAAATAATACGTTTTGCACCCAAGTAAATAAACAGATTTCAAGAGTGTTTATAATTGGAAACGTAAGTATGCCAAAAGGATATCCAATATCAGGCATTTATGGTGAAAAGGTGGGCGAGTATATTGTAGAGTATACTGACGGCGTCAGCGATATTAAAGAGATTTTAAACGGTGTTGATATTACTACGGCAACGCGTCTTCACGGGTCTTCAAGAATTAATCCCGTTGCCGAAAATGCAAAAAGGATTATAGAGTTTTCTTATAATAAGAATTTTGAACAGTATCTTGTAAACCTTTATATATTGCCTGTTGATAACCGAAGAAAAGTTAAATCATTTAAAATTAAGGTTAATGATGATTCCTATAATTTACTTTTATACGGTATTAGCGCAGAATAACAAAAAGCCAAGTGTATTAACAATACACTTGGCTTTTAACGTTTAATAATTTTTTATTTAAGACCTAAATCGTTTGCAGAAGCAATTTTCAGTCCGTGGGCCACAAGGGCTTTATTAAATGCTTCTTCATCGGAAATTCTAAGCGCCATATAAGCGTAGCCGTCTTTATGAGTGAAAAGAGAATACATATATTCTACGTCAATATTGCTTTCGGCAAGTGCAGATAAAAGTTCTGCAAGTCCTGCGGGACGGTCGGGCACTTCTACTGCCCAAACGGGAGTCATAGAAATTATATCGCCGTGAGAAAGAAGTATATCACTTGCTTTGGCGCTGTCATCAGCAATTATACGCGCAATACCGTAATCGGCGGTTTCGGCAATAGAAATTGCTTTAAGGTCAATGCCGTTTTCGGCTAATAATTTGGTTATTTCTGCAAGTTGACCTGTGCGGTTTTCCAAAAATACAGATATCTGATTAATGCTCATATTTCTTCCTCCTTAAATTTTACGCTTATCAATTACTCGAACAGCTTTGCCTTCGCTTCGGGCAATTGATTTTGGTGCAACAAGTTTTACTTTCGGCGAAATACCAAGCATATCTTTAAGGGCGCCTATAAGCGCTTTTTCTGCTTCGTTTACCTTAGCAAGTGAGTCAGAGAATAACTCGGGTGTCATTTCAACCATAACTTCAAAGGTATCGGTATTGTTAACGCGGTCTACAATTATCTGATAATTAGCAGGGAATCCTTGTTGCATAAGAACAGTTTCAATTTGTGACGGGAATACGTTTACACCGCGAATAATAAGCATATCATCGCTTCTGCCCATAGGTTTACTCATTTTAATAAAGGTTCTTCCGCAAGAGCATTTTTCTCTGTTAAGCACACAAATATCTTTCGTTCTGTAACGTAGAAGCGGGAAACCTTTTTTTGAAATAGAGGTGAATACCAATTCACCTTTACTTCCTAAGGGTAAAACTTCGTGGGTGTCGGGGTCTATAATTTCGGCAATAAAGTGATCTTCATTTATATGCATACCTGTTTGCTCGGAACATTCAAAAGCAACACCCGGACCTGTGGTTTCGGTAAGTCCGTAAATATCGTACGCCTTTATGCCTAATTTATTTTCAATATCACGGCGCATATCTTCACTCCAAGCTTCAGCGCCGAAAATACCCGCTTTAAGTTTTATTTTATCACGGAGTCCGTTTTCATAAATAGATTCTGCAAGATAAGCGGCGTAAGAAGGTGTACAACAAAGAATTGTAGAACCAAGGTCGGTCATAAACTGAAGCTGACGGTCGGTGCTGCCGGACGACATAGGAAGTGTAAGGCATCCAACCTTTTGCGATCCGCCGTTAAGACCGAAACCTCCTGTGAAAAGACCGTATCCGTAAGCAACGTGGCAAACGTCTTCCTTAGTGCCGCCTGCGGCAACAATTGCTCTTGCGCAGCAATCTTCCCATAAGTCAATATCATTTTTAGTATAAAAAGCCACAACTCTTTTTCCTGTTGTTCCTGATGTAGAGTGTATTCTTATACATTCGCTCATATCAACGCCAAGAAGACCTGTAGGATATGCATCTCTTAAATCATCTTTAGACAAAAAGGGAAGTTTGTGTAAGTCGTCAATGCCTTTTATATCATCGGGCGTTACGCCTTTTTCTTCCATTTTTTTACGGTAATAAGGAACGTTGTTCCATACGTGGTTAACTTGTTCAACTAAACGCTGACTTTGAAGAGCTTTAAGTTCTTCAAGGGGCATTGTTTCAATTTCAGCTTGAAAATAATTTTCCATAAAAAGTTCCTCCTTATATCTCAGCACCTAATTGGAAAGCTTTTTTGTTAAGTTCCAAGAATTTTTCCGGTACGCTTTGTTCTATTGCCTGCATCCATTCTTCTTCGCTTATATCAAAGTATTTTGAAAGTCTGCCAAGTAAACATAAGTTAACGGCTTTTGCGTTACCTGCTTCTTCTGCAAGTGCCAATGCGTCAAAAGCGTCGATATCTACACCTGCTGCCTTAATTTTTTCAACAAGGTTTTCGGGGTAAGAAGCAGCGCCTATAATTACGGGCATAGGGTTTATTTGTTGAGTATTTGTAATTATTTTACCGCCTTTTTTCAAATACTCTGTCCACCTTGCCGCTTCAAGCAGTTCAAAGGAAATTATAAAATCTGCCTGACCTTTATCAATAACAGGGGAATAAACCTTATCGCCAAAGCGAACGTAGGTAACAACACTTCCGCCGCGCTGACTCATACCGTGAACTTCAGATACTTTTATATCATAGCCTTTTGTGAGAAGCAGTTTTCCAAGTAACTTAGAAGCAAGAAGGCTTCCTTGTCCGCCTACGCCGACTATCATAATGTTTTTAGTTTCCATTATTCTGCCTCCTTTAACGCACCGAACTTGCAAAGTTGTTCGCAAACGCCGCAACCAACGCAAAGAGTGGTGTCTATTTTTGCTTTGCCGTTTTCCATACTTATTGCAGGGCAACCAATTCTCATACAAGATTTACAGCCTATGCACTTATCGTTATCAACGTGTAATGCGGGTTTGTGTTTAACGTATTTAAGCAAAGCACAAGGACGGCGTGAAATAATAACTGAAGGTTCGTTTGCATTAATTTCTTCTTTAATTACAGTATCGCACTCGCTTAAGTTGTAAGGGTCAATAACTCTTACACGCTTAATGCCTACAGCCTTGCAAAGTGTTTCTAAATCAATTTTAGAAGCAGGGTCGCCCTTTAAATTATAACCTGTTGTAGGGTTCTGCTGATGTCCTGTCATACCCGTAATAGAGTTATCAAGAATAATAACCGTTGCATTAGATTCGTTATAAGCCATATTTATAAGACCTGTAACACCCGAATGCATAAAGGTGGAATCTCCAATAACGGCAACGGTTTTGTTATCGGCACTACCGTTCTGCGCTTTTGCGAAACCGTGGAGTCCCGAAATAGAAGCACCCATACAAAGTGTGGTATCAAGTGCCGAAAGCGGAGGTACAGCGCCCAAAGTATAACAACCGATATCACCAAGAACGGTAAGTTTGTTTTTCTTTAAAGTGTAGAAAAGACTTCTGTGAGGACAACCTGCGCACATAACGGGAGGACGGTTAGGAATTTCTTCATCTAATTTTACGCCCGATTCCCAAGCGTTATCAAAAGCAGTTGCCACCTTTAAGGGAAGTAGTTCGTCAATTAGGGAAAACTTTTCTTTACCTAAACAGTCAACACCAATGTTTTTGCAGTGTTCTTCAATAAATCCGTCTAATTCTTCCACAACAATTACGGTTTTAACCTGCTTTGCAAAGTTTTTAATTTTTTCAATTGGCATTGGCCATATCATACCGAGTTTCATAACGGGATATTTATTACCGCAAACTTCTTTTACGTACTGGTAAGAAGTAGAGGAAGTAATAATGCCTATTTCATTATTTTCGCCTTCTTCAATGCGGTTAATTTCGGCAGTTTCGGCATATTTTATAAGTTTTAAAGTGCGCTCTTCAACAATGGGATGGCGGCGTTTTGCGTTACCCGGCATCATTATGTATTTAGCGGCATCTTTTGCATATTCCTTTTCTGCTTCTTTACGTTCTGATAATTCAACAATACTTTGAGAATGAGAAACTCTTGTGCACATTTTAATGAACACGGGGGTGTCAAACTCTTCAGAAAGTTCGTATGCAAGTTTTGTGAAAGCCAAAGCCTCAGCAGAATCAGACGGTTCAAGCATAGGAATTTTTGAAGCCTTTGCATAGTGGCGTGAATCCTGTTCGTTCTGTGAAGAATGCATACCGGCGTCATCGGCAACGCCAATTACAAAACCTGCATTAACACCTGTGTATGAAAGTGTAAAAAGTGGGTCTGCAGCCACGTTAAGACCAACGTGTTTCATACCGCAGAAACTGCGCTTACCCGAAAGAGAAGCACCGAAAGCGGCTTCCATAGCCACCTTTTCATTTGGCGCCCATTCGGCATAAACATCATTGTATTTTGCAACAAATTCGGTTATTTCGGTACTTGGTGTACCTGGGTAACTTGAAACAAAACTGCAACCGCCTTCGTAAAGACCGCGGGCAACTGCTTCGTTACCTAACATTAACTGTTTCATTTATTTTCCTCCTGATTTTAAAATCGGATATATTATTTAGCCTGTAATCTGTACTTCAACAAGTCTGCCCTTGCAGTACTTTTCACGAAGTACAGGTTTTTCAATTTTACCCGTTGGGTTACGCGGAACTTTATCGAAGATAATTTTTCTTGGGCGCTTATAACGCGGAAGCGCTTCACAGAATTTATTAATATCTTCTTCACTGCAATCGGTATTTTCTTTCACTTCAATAATTGCGGCGCATATTTCACCAAGTCTTGAATCGGGAATACCAATAACGGCAACGTCTTTAATTTTTTCATAACCGCGTAAAAAGTCTTCTATCTGAACGGGGTAAAGGTTTTCACCGCCCGATATAACAACGTCTTTTTTACGGTCTACAAGGTAAATAAAGCCGTCTTCATCTTCACGCGCCATATCGCCCGTATAAAGCCATCCGTCTTTAAGAACGTCGTTGGTTGCTTCTTCGTTTTTGTAGTAGCAAAGCATAACGCCGTCGCCTTTTACAATAAGTTCGCCAACTTCACCTTTTTTAACTTCCGCGCCGTGGTCATCTACAATTTTGGCTTCCCATTTATATCCCGGTTTACCGATTGCGCCGACTTTGTGCGAGTTTTCAACACCTAAGTGTACACAACCGGGACCAATAGATTCAGAAAGACCGTAGTTGGTATCGTACTGGTGATTCGGGAAAACCGAGAACCAACGGTGAATAAGACTTGGCGGAACAGGTTGTGCGCCAATGTGCATAAGTCTCCACTGTGAAAGGCGGTATTTTGAAAGGTCAACTTCTTTTGATTCAATAGCATCAAGTAAATCTTGCGCCCACGGAACCAACAGCCATACAATAGTGCAACGCTCTTCAGTAACTGCTCTTAAAATCCATTCGGGCTTAACACCGCGAAGAAGAACAGCCTTAGAACCGGAAAGCAAAGAACCAAACCAATGCATTTTGGCGCCCGTGTGGTAAAGGGGTGGTATGCAAAGGAAAACGTCGTCACGCGATTGCGAATGGTGGTTTTGTTCGGTATAGCAAGAATGTACAAGCGCTTTGTGGTTATGTAAAATAGCCTTTGGAAAACCCGTTGTTCCCGAAGAAAAATAAATAGCAGCATAGTCTTCTTCGTCGAGCGAAACCGGTGGAACGCTTGAAGAACAAAAGCTCATAAGTTCGGTACAGTTTTCGCTGTAAGCAGGCGCGTTTTTGCCTACGTAGAACAGGGTTTTAACGTCGCCTAAATCGTCTTTTACAGCATCTATACGGCTTATAAATTCTTCGCCGAAAATTAGTACTTCAACGTCTGCAAGTGTAAGACAGTATTTAATCTCATCGCTGCTGTAACGGAAGTTCATAGGAACAGCAATACAGCCTGCCTTTAAAATACCGAAGTATAAAGGCAGCCATTCAATGCAGTTCATAAGAAGAATAGCAACCTTTGTGCCCTTTTTAAGACCGCGGCTTAAAAGAAGATTTGCAAAACGGTTTGCCTTGCGGTCAAAATCACGCCAGGTAAGTTCTCTTCTGTAAGGTGTATCTTCGCCGCCGCTTTCTATAAGATTAAAATCCCACCAAGTAACGGCGTTATCTCGCTTTTCAGAAGGATTAATCTCAACAAGACTCACTTCATTGCCGTAAAGTCGGGCATTTTTTTCTAAAAAATCTGTTATAACCATAATTTTCCCCTTTGCCTATGAAAATAAAAAAAGCCTCTGCGAAAAGCAGAGGACAAGAATATTCCTGTGGTACCACCTCAGTTTACCGCTTAACGCGGCCTCATGGGAGTAAAACTCCTCAAGCTGTATCGGGCTTTTCCCGTCTTAGCCTACTTAAAAATATTCAGCAAAGCCACTCTGAAATGTATTCCATATAGTTGTTTTCAATGTCTTGCACCAACCGACACTTCTCTGCGAAAACTTAAAATATGTACTTCTTTTCTTCACCGTGTTAGAAAAATATCTACTGAATATTTTATCACCATTTATAATGTAAGTCAATAAGAATTTTGTAGAAAAATATAGTAAAATGCCTGTTGCAATTTACACAACAGGCATAAAATAAAATTATTTAATTAATTCGCTGAACATAGAAATATTCTGTTCGCTTAATTTGAAGTCGGGATTTGAGCAACAAGGAAGTGTAGGTGCGCTTCCGTCTGCTCCGGGAAGCGGTGTTAAGCGGTCGTTTTCCCACTTCTTGCAGTCTTCTTCGTTACGGAAATCGGGAATTTCGTAAGGTTTACCGCCGTCAAGAACGCTTCTCCAAGCGAGAATACCAACGCTTGACATTGTTGTAGCACCATAAATATCAAAGGGTGCAGGGGGCTGTTTACCTGCTCTTACACATTCGGTAAAGAGTCTTGCAGTAATAAAATCACCGCCTGCGTGGTAGCTGTTTTTAATAAACTGATAATCCTTATCACCGGAAATATCAACCTTGTATTGCTGATTTTCTTCTTTACCCTCAGGGATTTCCCAATCGTTGTAGCGGAGTAAAATCTGGTCGCTTGTACCACGGATATTTTCAACCGAACCTGCAGTACCGCAGAAACGATAAGCATTGTGGTGTCCGCCAAATTTAGAACAGCCAACAAAACGGAATACCGAGCCGTCGTCATTCATTGTGGTCATAATAGCGGCGCGGTCACCTGTGTTACTTGCCTTAGGAACGTCAGCAGGGTAAGGCGCATAGCAAGCAAGACCGCTTACTGTTTTCGGGAAAGCACCTGTAGCACTTATTAACGGACCTAAAGAATGTGTTACATAATATGTAACCGGAAGATAGTTTCTCCAGTGGTCAAGTGTGTAAATATGCTTTTTTAAGAATTCAACGTCTGCAGGACCCGAGGGGTGATTATATTCGCCTTCGGCATACATAATTTTACCTAAAGTTCCTTCTTTTACCAAACGTGCCATTTCAAGATTCATAGGCATTTGAGGATAGTTTTCTGCAAGGAAGTAAATGGATTTGCTTTCTTTAAATGCTCTTACAAGCTCAACAGCCTCTGCCATTGTGCCTGCCGCTGTACATTCGCAAAAAACGTGAAGATTACGTTTAAAACATTCAATAACGTAGGGTACGTGCTCGTGAAAGTTGTTGGCAATAATAACGGCATCCATATCGTGTTCGATAAAATCTTCAAATTTATCGTACATAGCAACGTTGCCGCCTAATTGATTGTTGGCATCTTCAAGTACGTGGCGTCTGTGGTCGCAAAGCGCAACAAATTCACAGCCGAGTGCTAAAAAGTCGCGTCTGAAGTCCATACCTCTGCGGGTACCGAACACACCGAGTCTTATTTTTTCCATTTTTAATAACCACCTTTTTAATTTTAAAATATTTTAAATCGGAATAACAAAAAGTATAAGCATTCCGATAAAGGCTAAAACAACTGATATAATATCGTTTCGCTTGGGTTTGTTTTCTGTAAAGCAGGAAGCAATTGTAGAACCTATCATAACGCCGCCCGTTACAAGTGGGTATTGAATAGATGCATCTACGTGCATAAGGGCAATTACAAGCCAGAAGTTAGCAAGACGATTGCTTATTCCGCCCACTGCAGATACAACTGTGGCTTTAAGGGACGGAAAAAACTGCTCTTTGTTCTTTATCGCCATACCAATAAGAATAAATGCGGCAATTACTGTACTGCAAAGGGCGGTAAGTATTGAATAACCTGCGGCGCTTGTTTTAGGATAGTGGCTTGAAGCAAATATTTTAGAAAGTACGCCGGACATACCGTTAAGTGTAAAAATACCTATGTAGTATATAAAACCTTTTGCTTTGCCTTTTTCTATGGTGCATAAAAGCGCGGCAATAATAAATACAAGACAAAGCACTTTGGCAACGGTGAATTTTTCGCCGTAAAAGAATATGCCTTGTAAAAAGGGAAGCAACATTCCGCCAAGCATTGAAAAAACAGAGTATACTGAAAGGTTTATATGGTTAAGCGCTTTAAAAGCGCAAAAACTAAAACCAAAACCGTTTATTGCCGTAAGTAATGCAATTATAAAAGCGAATGGTGTGAATTCAAATAAAAAACCGTTTATTAAAAACAAAGCAATAAGTCCCGCAAGGCTGCTTAAGAAGGTGTATTGAAGACTTGCTTTAACGGTACTTCCTGCTGATTTTCTATAAACGTCGTTAAGCAAAAAACCGCACGCAAAAACAGCGGTTGAAAGAATTATAAGCGCGTAATACATGTATTTTAAACCTCTATCTATAAATTTATAAATAAGAGCAGAAGAAAATTATTCTTCTGCTCTTAAAGTAAATTATTTAAGCAGTTTAAGGTATTCTTCAATATTTTTTTCACTTAATTTAAAATCGGGATTAGAACAGCAGGGAAGTGTAGGAGCGCTTCCGTCGGCTGCGGGGAATGGAGTAAGGTTGTCGTTTTCCCACTTTTTGCAGTCTTCTTCTTTGCTGAAATCGGGGATTTCATAAGGTTTGCCGCCGTCTAAAATACTACGCCAAGCAAGAATACCAACGCTTGACATTGTTGTAGCACCGTAAATATCAAAGGGTGCGGGGGGCTGTTTGCCTGCTCTTACGTATTCGGTAAAGAGTCTTGCGGTAATAAAATCGCCGCCGTCGTGCCAACTGCTGTTAATAAGTTCTGCATCCTTATCCTTCACCTCAACAACGTAATCGTTTACTTCTTTCATACCTTCGGGAATACTCCACTTATTATAACGAAGTAATACTCGGCGTTTTTCACTGCGTATATTTTCTACCGAACCGTCAACACCGCAGTAACGGTAAGCGTTGTGATGAGCTCCAAATGAAGAACATCCAACAAAACGGAAAACAGAACCGTCGTTGTTTTCGGTAACAATAATACCTGCGCGGTCGGCAGATTTTTTTGAATGCGGCTCATCAGCAGGATAGGGTTCGAATATAGCGTGTGCGCTTACTTTTTTAGGCATAGCGCCTGTTGCTTCAATAAGCGGACCTAAGGAGTGAGTTACGTAATAAGTAGTGGGTAAATAGTTTCTCCAATGGTTTAAATTGTACACGTGCATTTGTAAGAATTCTTTGTCGTCGGGGGCAGAAGGATGATTATATTCGCCTTCGGCATAAAGGATTTTACCCAATGTGCCTTCTTTAACAATACGTGACATTTCCATATTTACAATCATTTGCGGATAGTTTTCAGCAAGGAAGTAAATAGATTTGCTGTTTTTAAATGCTCTTACCAATTCAACACACTCTGCCATTGTAGCGGCTGCAGTACATTCGCTGAAAACATGAAGATTACGCTTAAAACATTCAATAACGTAGGGAACGTGTTCCTGGAAGTTATTAGCAATAATAACGGCATCCATATCGTGCTCAATAAAGTCTTCAAACTTATCGTAAGTAGCAACTTTGCCGCCTAACTGTTTGTTGGCGTCTTCAAGTATGTGAGGTCGGTTATCGCAAAGAGCAACAAATTCACAGCCAAGGGCTAAAAAGTAGCGTCTGAAATCCATACCTCTGCGGGTGCCGAATACACCAAGTCTTATCTTTTTCATTTCTTTTTACCACCTTTCTTATGTTAGCAATTACAATATAACACACTTAAAAGTCGATATCTATAGAAAAAATCTATGAATTTATAGAAAAAAGTTTGACAAACGCATTATACAAAGTTATTATGTAACAAAGGGGTGTTTTTATGAAACGGGGCAATATGTGTAAATTTATAACCGAGGAAACAATAAGCAAAATAGACGTTAAGTATTTTGTAAAGGAAACAGGTGAGAATTTAACAGGAAAATCATACCGTCTTAACGTTCACCGTGCCGTACTTATTACAAAGGGAAGCGGCATTTTTAAATTAGACGGTATAAGATTGCCTTTTTCTAAGGGAATGCTTGTGTTTTTGTTCAAAGGCGAAGAAATAGTGCTTTATGAAAATAAAGATTGTGAGTATGTATACGTTGCTTTTGAAGGGGGCAGAGCAGAAGAACTGTTCCGCCGTTTTTCGGTAAGTAAGGGAAACAGAGCATTTACAGGATTTGAAAATCTTATACCTATCTGGTCCGATAGTATTTCCCGTGCCGACGAATTTGACACCGACCTTGCGGCAGAAAGTATGTTGCTTTACGCTTTTTCAAGATTTTCTAAAAAGACAGATAAAAGTAATACTCTTATAAACAAAATTCTTGAAATAACCGAAGAATCCTTTGATGAAATTGATTTTTCCCTTGTTTCGCTTTCAGAGGAACTTGGCTATAATTCAAAATATATTTCACATATTTTTAAAGAAAAAATGAAAGTATCTTTTTCTGAGTACCTTCGTACAATGCGAATAAAACACGCCGTAACGCTTTTTGACCACGGTATAGATTCGGTTAAAAACGTAGCTTTCCTTTGCGGATATGCCGATGCTTTATATTTTTCTAACGTGTTTAAAAAGCAGATTGGCGTATCACCGAAGGAATATAAAAACAGAACGTAAAAATAAAAAATGAGATAAGTAACGCCCACGCCTTGTAAGGCGTGGGCGAAGTTGTTTTCTTTTCGCTTTGCTGTGAAAATCTTTTTATGAATATTTAAGCCGTCTTCCGATTTCTGTTCTTGCCTTTATAATATTGTGTTTTATAAGTTTTTCTTCTTGAAATTGTTCATATTCTTCTTTTGTACATAGAACAGCAACTCCAATTGCGCCTACACACTTTGTATATTTGAAAATTGCGGCGGCATAACCAAGCAAAATTTTGCCATCTTCTCTTGTAAAAAGAGTTTTAGCAACAGAATCCTTATCTATTTCGGAAAGATTTTTTTCTAATTCTTCAAAAGAAGAAACATTATCCCAATGACCTTTTGGCGGAATACCGTTTTTTTCAAAAACACTCAGTACGTCAGACTTACTCATATTTGCCATAATAATTCTGCCGCTTGCGGTACGGTATATATCATCGGGCATAATTGCTGAAAGTTCGGGAAGAATTTCGCTTTTTGTATCAATATAATCTATTGTATATTTTTTGCCGCTTTCAACTACTGCAAGAATTACGGTATATCCCGTTTTTTTATGAAGCCAGCGCATTAAGGGATGGCTTACCGTTGTAAGTTCTTCATTATACTTTCCGTGTCTTGAAAGACAGTATGCTGCAGGTCCCAACACGTAACCTTTTGAATGGGAAATCTGCTTGATAAAGCCTTCTGCAACAAGAGTAGATATTATATGTGAGCAGGTTGATTTGTTTATTCCCGTTACATTGCTTATATGTAAAAGAGAAACGGGTCGGTTTTTTCCTTCCGAAATTGTATTAAGCATCTTTACGGCTTTTTGTACAGAACCAATCATATTATCACTCCTTGAAACAATAATATCACAGATTCTTTGTATATTCAATATTTCATAATATGAAATTTATTGAAAAAGATTTTTCAATGTTTATAATGATTGTAGTTAGTCGAAACGCTTAAAAGCGTTCCGACAAGCCACTTAAAAAGTGGCTTTCGCAAAATTAAATTCTAATATTTAATTTTGCACAACATTCATTGCAATGGGATAGGACAAATTTTTACTAAAAATTTGTCGCAAAATCAAAGATTTTGTGGCGAAACAAAATTGTTTCGCTTAATCTATGCCATTATAGCAAAGGTTATGTACCTAATTTGGTGCAATTGAATTATATTTGATTTTATCATATCGGTGTCAATATAGCAAGCGAGGGTTCTTTAATATTTGATAGGTCATCCCTAGTCCAAAAGCGTTTGAATAGCATAGTATCCCCATACCATCTACCGTATTATCTTCAATATATTTTTTCTTATTCTCATCATCAGTAACAATATAAGCATAATCGCAAAAGTCACGAACAAATACCGATTTGAATTTTAGTTTTTCTGCGCCACGGTCAAATTCGGTTATAAATCCGTAAATCTTATCTTCCTTCTCGAATGCAATATCTGTCCAATATGTATAATCTTCATCATCGGTTATTTCTTCCATACCCTGAGATATAGCCCAAAGTCTTACAGCAGATAGCATATTATTCTTTTTATCAGTCATTTTTTATCATCCTCCATAAATTTCTGACATTTGTTATTTAGATGGCTTACTGCTTCTGCTAATCCGCAAGGTGAACATTCAAATTCATTCTCTGCGAGCAGCTTACGACCTCCACCTTTATACCAAGGCTTTTCTAAAAAGCAATTAACAATGATTTTCGCATTCTCTTTCCCAACGTTACTAACAGAAATCTTGTAATTAAACGTTGCGGTTGAAAAATGGCCTTTGGTTGCGTCTTTTCGACACGAACCGGTAAAGGTATTAGAAACTGTCTTTCCATCGTGCTTTGTTACAAACCAGTCATAGTTCGGCAGCGGAAGTGTTTTATTGTCATAAGTTTCTTCTTTTTGGGGAATTTCAGGTGGTTCGGTTTGAGCGACTTCGACATTTTCATCGCTATCGTTTTTGTTCGGAGGGGTATTGCTTTTTATATTGCCTTGATTGGTTTGCTTAACAGTTTGCCTTGCTAAATTTAATGTTTCTATAACAATATCTAATTCTTCTGCAGAAAAAACGGAATTTCCTTTTTTAATATTTTCATAAAAGTCAAAAAGTTTCTTTCTTTTCTCGTTTTCATCGTTTGGTATTGTCATACAACCAACTCCTTATCTTGATTAAAAAGCAATGTGTGATTCACTTGTTCTTCTGAAAAGATAATAATCTGTCTATCAATTTGATTTGTGCGGCGCACTATTTCAGATAAATTAATACTGTCATCTAAACGTTCTAAAAAGTTAGACACAATAAGCGGTTTAACCACTCGGTTAAGATTTCTTATTTTTTCGGCCTTCGACCAAAAATCCGCAATACTTATGAAGCTTAAATAATGATAAAGGATGTTCTCGCTTTCGCTTAAAAATATTTTTTCGTTGCTATCAAGGTAGCCAACATTAAACTCGCCGTTATCTGAAAGTTTTAAGAAAAAGACCTTATCTTCTCGCAATCTTACGGGCTTAAAATCTTTGATGTAGTCGGTAGTAAATCCTCTGAAACTACGGGTTGTTCCATAACCGTTTGTAAGTGTCGAGAAATCGCCATCCGGATAATTTTTCAGTAAATCTTTATATCTGAAAAGTTTGTGTGGGTAATCTTGCCTTTTAAAACGGTGAAAGAAAAGGGAAGAATCTATTTCTCTGCTTTGTTGTACTTTTTCAAAATATTCATCACGACATTCTTTATCATCCAAACAAACAGAAAAATCAAATAAAAGGTTGCCTTTATCTTTTCTTCCACGAATATAATAGGTTTTATCAAGTTCAACAACAGCCAAAAATCTTACGTCATAAAAATTGCGAGCCGCCTCCTGCTTTCCAAGAAGTAATTTTATAACATCATAAAGTTCCGCGCTCCCTTTAACCACCGAAAGCCCTTTGTTAAACTCAAGACTTTCGGTGATTTTTCTGTTTTTCTCGATTATTATTTTTTTAATATAGAGCTTCATCGGTTCTGCTCCAGCATTTCGGCGAATTTTTGCTCGCTTATCATAGTAACGCCGTTTTCTATTGCAAGACCGACCTTTTTGCTGCCCGGAAGATTGCCGTAAATTAAATAATCAATAGATTTATTAACGCTACTATGTGTAACCGCGCCAAGCGATTCAAGTAGCGCAATAATTGCGGGGCGATCAAAATTTTCGAAGGTGCCGGTAACCACGATTTGTTTATCGAAGAAGGGATTAGAATTACCCTCATTTTGTTTTTGCACACCCATGAATTCAAGCTCAGCCATAAGCGCATGAAGGGTGTTTTGGTTAATAGGCTTTTCATACCATTCATAAATGGCTGAATTTAAAGATTCGGAAATGCCTTCGATATGAGAAAAACGAAATCCCGCTTTTATGGCATCCTCAAATTTTTCCATAGAGCCATAAAAATACTGATGCAATTTCTTTGCGGCTTCGGGGCCTAAGAGCGGAATACCAATACCAACTAAAAATCTATGCATTAAACATTTGCGACTCTTTTCAATTTCTTCGATAAGTGCGTTATATCTATCGGGGCCAAAACCGGGCGCCGATAGAATACTGTCAGCGTGAATTTCAAGATGATACAAATCCTTGAAATTTTTAACCCATCCATAAGCTACCATTTTTTCAATAGTAGTAGCCGAAAGACCGTCAATATTCATTGCATTTTTATCACAGAAGCGAGCAATCTTATTTGCATTTCGGGCAATACATTCCGTATTAGGGCAATATAGTTCTTTAATTCCACCGGAAGACACCTGAACGGTAAGTTCTTCTCCACAACTTGGGCAGTATTTTGGCAACATGTATGTACCGCTACGAGTAAGATTTTCGGAAATTTGCGGAATAATCATATTGGCTTTATAAACGCTTATAATATCGCCGATGCCAAACTGAAATTTTTCAAAATTGCTTAAATTATGCAGACTTGCTCTGTGAATTTTGGTGCCGTCAATAGTAACTTCATCAAATTCACCCACGATACTTACCGTTCCGTTACGGGTAGTGTTAAGGGTAACGCCACGAAAAACGGTTGTTTTAACTTCGTCTTTCCATTTTAGTGCCAACATTCTTTTCTCGTGATGAGCGGTAGCTCCCAAAGATTTACCATATTCAATATCGTTATACTCTGCCACAATGCCGTCAACAGGATATGCAAAACCTTCGGGAGTCCACTTTTTGATGGCAATTTCAATCTCTTCCTCGTTGTCCGACTCAACCAAAATATGCTCAACAACAGCAAAGTTGTTTTCTTTTAAAAACTTCAATTGCGCTATTTTTGTGTTCGGAGCATCTTCCTTAATAAGTTCAAAGGCAAAAAAATCGAGATGATAAAGTTTACCTCTATCTGCGACAAAGCTTCTAACTGCACCAGCCGCAACACTTCTTGGGTGGGATGACTTTTCACCAAGTTTTGTAAGGGTGTTAAAATCCTCAAACGAGAGTACACCTTCGCCACGAACCTCAAAACTGTCTTTACAGGGGATGTGCATAGGAACATTGCGCATTTCTTTTACGGTATGGGTTACGTCTTCACCAACAATACCGTCGTGCCCACGTGTAATCGCCTGCTTAAATTCGCCATTTTCATATCTCAGTACTAACGTAAGTCCATCCATTTTCCAAGAAAGCACCACGTCATTTTCCTTTGCAAAATCGACTACTTCACGTAAATCCTTGGTTTTATTGCAAGAAAGCATTGGCTTTGTGTGGGTGACGGGTTCAAGACCTTTTTTTACCTCACCGCCTACTTTACCAATTGGAGAGTTTTTAAAATGAATACCCGTTTCCTTTTCAATATTTGTCAGTTCTTCAACCAATGCATCATATTCTTTATCGGTCATAATCGGCTTATCTTCGCCAAAATAGGCTTTATCGGCATTGTTAATTAGTTCAATAAGTTCTCTCATTCTAAAAAGGTTGTTCATTTTTATATCTCCTTTACTGTTCTCTAACGAAATTATACAAAGGCGTATGCACCTATTTTGGTGCGTTCTCTAGAATTCTAGCAATTTTTCCCCAAGGCGGTGTTACTTCTTTATTATTTATGATCCAAAGTACAGGAATACCGCCTGCTCTTGATTCATCGGGAATAGGCGCATATCCGTCTGTTAAAATCACAATGCTTACCGGTGGTTCTTCTTCCATTTCTTTTTCTACATAATCAAAAATAATATCAAAAGATGTTCCTCCGCCGCCTTTAGGGCGAATAATTTTAAACTCATCTTCGTTTTCAAACGGGATTGGTTCGACTACAACGGCATCAAAAAATCCAAGTTTACCTTGCAACTTGCCGCCGAATTGCCCGATTGCGCCGTATATTTCACTATAACATTCGGTTATTTGAGCATCACTCATCGAACCCGATGTGTCTATCATAAACAAGATGTCTTTAATACTTTCGTCCTTTTCGTTAAAGTCAGGCAAGAAGAATGGGCTATCTTCCATTCTTTTATCGGGCGGAGAGAAGGAATAATCACAAATTTCTTCTTGAACAAACTCATTAAGAATTGTTCGCCAGTCGAGAACGGGATTTTTAATTTCTTCAACAACTCGTTGCGCAGCAAGTGGTGTAGTACCTCTGCTATTACCGCCTTCACTTCGAGCAATAATATCGGTAGTATCAATCATACGGTTAAGCCAAGTGTCGCGTCCAATATTATCTTCTTCGTCGCCATTCCAAAAAGAATGATCGTCAACCATACCTTGTTTTTCGTTATCTTCAATTTTGTCGTCAATAATACTGCTATTGGGATCAACCTTACCGTGAACCGCTCTGCCTTTAAGCAGGTCTGCTATAAGGTTATTCAAATCATCTTCGGTAATTTCACCACCGGTGCCCGAGCCTTGACCACCACTTGATTTGCCTTCCCCTGATGTTTTACCGCCTTTTCCAATATTGTTGCCGCTACCTTTACTATTGCTAGTACAGTTGGTGTTTTCTTTGTTTTTGTCTTGTTTTAAAGAATTGTCCGAGTTGTTTTTTTCATCAGAATTATCTTCGTCATTATTTTCGTTAGAACCTTCTTCTGAACTGCCTTGACCCCCGCTTACGCCAGGAAGGCCTCCACCCATGCAATTGTTCTTATTTGAATTCTTTTGTGTTTTGCCGGATGCTTTAAGTAATTCGTTGTATACCTCCTCAACGGTAAATTTATATCCCTCTTTACCGCTTGGAGTTAAGTGCATAGCAACACCAAAATTTTTAAGTGTAATGCTACTTATATCCATATTGAAACTGTATAGTATATTTGAATTTACAACAATATCGCAGGCTTTATCATAGCACTCAAGGTCATAATCTGATTGCTTTCTAAAGGGATGACCAAGTGCCGCGTGCAAAACCTCATGCATAAGTACAAATTCAAGTTCTTTATCAGAAAGTGCATCCATAAAATCAGGATTAAAGGCAATGCGGTTTCCATCTGTATACGCAGTTTCACAAGAAATATCAAGCGAAAATTTCATATGGAGAAGTAATAGGGCGTAAAACGGTTGTTTTGAGAGTAGGTTAAGGCGAGCATTTTGAAGTCGCTTTATAATCTCGTAAGTTCTTTTATCAAACTTGTCCATTGCGCACCTTTCCTCGTTTTCGACTAAGCTCATAGTATTCGGGAATTTGCATTAAGAATTTATTATAGCCTTCTTCAATGTTCTCATAATTTTCAATTAACAAAGAGATAAAGTCTGCGGGGAATCCTGCTGCATAAGTTAAAGAATTTCCAATTTGCTCTACGTCGGTTTTGTGTTCTTTTGCATAATTAGTCATAGAGGAAACGATGGCGTAAAGAGTATCTGCCGACTTAGGAATATCGCATTTTTTACCCATGAAAATATCTTCGGTGTTAGGGAGTTTAAAGTGCATTTTGCACCACGAACGAAATTCAAGCGCCAAGCCGCTTCCAATAAGACCTGCTATAAGCGGATACATTGTTTCAACGTTATCGCATACGTTATTGAGTAGGTTACTGACCATCTCCCAAGAACGCGGTGTTGCAAATGCTAAATCATCGCTTTTAGGGTCAAAGCCGAATAGTTTATCGGTTCTAAAGGAAAGAAACCCAATCACTTTTGGATTCACACCAGCTCTGACCGCCCAATTTTGCCATGACTCAAAACTACCTTCAACTTCAATGTGTAAAAGTCGGTTTGCCAGGGCTTTGGGCATTTTAAAGGACACCGATTTATCGGTTACACGGTTACCTGCGGCAATAATAATGCAGTTGTCGGGAAGTTTGTGTTCACCAACTACACGGTCAAGGGTAATTTGGTAAGCTGCCGCTTGGACTGATTGCGGTGCCGCCGAAATCTCATCAAGGAATAAGATGTTTACAATATCATCACTCGGGTCCATTTGGAAAATTTGAGGTTTAAGCCAAATTGCCAAGGTTTTATCTGCATTGGATGTAGGAATACCACGCAAATCAATGGGGTTAAAAAGAAGCAATCTAACGTCAGTAATTCTTGTTTCTTTGCCCGTATTTTTCTTTATGTCTTTTGCAATTTGACGGATTGCCTGTGATTTACCAACACCGGGAGGGCCCCAAAGCATTACCGATGGTAACACTTTGGGAGAAATGCCTTTTTTCACAATCTCGCAATAAATATTGGATAAATGTTTTATAGTTTTTTCGACCGATAAAATCGGCATATTTACTCTTGGTTCACTCATTATGCTGCAACTCCTAATTCTTTATCAATTTTTTCAAGTTCTAATGCAAGTTTTGAAATTTTTGCGGCGTATGATTCGCCCTTCTTTGCAAGTTCGGACTCTAAAATTGCTTTTTTGTTTTCTAAAGTTTCAAGAACACCCTCACGGCGGATTTTAGCCTTTGGCAAATCTTCGAGAAGATTGTTAAGTCGTTTGGTTATGCCCTGAAGACTTTCAACTTCCATATAATACGCACCGTTTCGCTTAACAAAAACGTAAGGAATGGGTTCTTTAGATTTAACTTCGCCGTCTTCGGTAGATTTTGCACTTGGTGTTTTGGGCATCATACGTGCAGGAACTACCACGTCGAAGCCTTGATAGGTAAGTACAACCTTTTCCATTGGCTTATTAACGTGAGTTTTAACGGCTGCATAAATTAAATCTCTTATTTCTTTCTGGTCTTCGTATTCCATTTCCTTATAATCGATTTTGTTTTCAGCGTAATATTTAATATCTTCCTCGGTGTCTGCAATATGTTTTTTCTGCTTTTCGATTTTTGCGGGAAGCTCTGAAAGCTCTTGTTCTTTTCGCTGGCGAGATACAATGTAATCGCGTTGCAAAATACGGAGTTTATCGATTTCGTTGGTGATTTCAACCTTCTTCTTAATAAGCGGATTGCCTACCGACAACGCCTTAACCTCCGCATAATTGAGAACGGTTTCGTCAACATCATCGCCCTCACGCTCGCATACATTACCTGAAAGAATCTGACTTATAAAACGTTGTTTCTTTTCAAGTAACTGCCAGGAATAAGCATCAAAACTTCCTTTAGTGATATAGCGGTAAATCTTTACCGAATCACAAAGGTTGCCTTGGCGAAGAATTCTACCTTCGCGTTGCACCATATCGGCAGGTCGCCACGGCACGTCTAAATGATGAAGCGCACATAGCTTTTCTTGAACGTTTACACCTAGACCCATTTTAAAGGTAGAACCGATAACAACCGAAACGTCGCCTTTACGAAGGTCGTAGAAAAGAAGATTCTTTTTATCTTCGCTGTCAGCATCGTGAATAAATGCTATTTCGTGCGCAGGCATACCCATTGCTACCAAAATACTTTTAAGTTCATCATAAAGATTAAAGCTTTGCTTAGGCGTTGAGCTGTCGCAAAATACCATTTGAATTAGTTTTTCATCTCGTGTATTTTCATAAATATTCATAATGTTTTCTGCACAGCGATAAACCTTTGAGTCAAAATCCAAGCCATACACCATATCAATAAGGCGCATATCAAGGGCAGCTTTTCTACCATCGGTTGTAATTTTAAGTAGGTTATCCTCCTTTTTATCTACTCGTTTTTGCCTTACGTCATCTGCACGATTTGAAATTTCACGCAAATAGTCCTTAAAATCATCACTGCCCGGTGCTATAGAATCTGAATATCCCTCAAATTCGGGAAGACCCATTGAATTGTCTACGTGATAAAAATCGCTAACAGAGGAAAGAATAGAGGTGAGTTCAGGCACATTACAGAATTTTGCAAATCGTGTTGCTAAGTGATAACTATTGGTATCAACGTCAATTTCAAATTCGCTGACTTTCTTGCCAAACATTGCTACCCAAGAATCAAAATTTTGAATACCTAAAAATTCAAGTTCGCCATCTTGCAAATACTTTTGCATAATAAACAGGTCGGTTATTGAGTTAGTAATCGGTGTACCTGTTGCCATAACAACACGGCCACCACCGTTTTGGCGCTGAACACAATGCACTTTATCCATCATCGCATCACACTTGGAAGAACCTTTATTTGAAATACCTCGAACTCGCATAATGCCTGAATGGAGTGAAACGTTTTTATAATTGTGTGCTTCATCAACAAAAAGCGAGTTAATACCAAGTTCATCAAAAGGAATTTCACATACGTTTTCAGACATATCTTCTTGAAGTTTCTCGAGTGTTCTCATCGCGGCAGCTCTTTTAGCTTCAATAGCTCTTTCGGATGAAAATTTTTCCTTTGCTTTTGTAAGTCTTGCAAGTTGCTTTTCATAAAAATCAATATAATATTTTTTAGAAAGCGAAAGCATATCAAAGCAACTATAAGTAATAAGAATTGCATCAAAATCTTCGTTAATAATTCGGTTTAGAGTATCAGCTCTTTTCTTTACGTTAAAATTTCTTCGGTCCACCACCAAAATATTGGCTTTGGGATACATATTAAGGAACATTTTGTGCCACTGCGGCATTATGTTGTTAGGAATAACGTACATATTTTTTTGTGATTTTCCAAGACGTTTAAGTTCCATACCGGCAGCAATCATTGTGTAGGTTTTACCTGCGCCAACGTCGTGGGCGAGTAGGGTGTTGTCCGAAAAAATAATACGTGCAACTGAATTTTTTTGATGGGGTCTGAGTTCTATTTCAGGGTTCATATCAGGAAATTCAAAGAAGCTACCATCAAAATGGCGCTTTCTGATATTACCGTAACGGCGGTTGTAAGCACCTTGAAGTCTTTTAGTTCGCTCACTGTCTGACCATACCCAAGTTTTAAATTCGGCAACCATTTTATCCTGCTTTTCAAGAATCTTAACCGTTTCCTTGCTGTTTAATATCTTGGTTTTCTTCTGAGGTCCAACGTAATCATAAATAGCAAGGGTTTTCATATTAAGAATATTCTCTAAAAGAATAAGCATATCCATTCGCTCGGTTCCCCAAACGTGCCAGTTTAATTCTTCGTACTTTCCGCGATGGGTAGATTTTCTAAAACGTGTTTTTTGAGGAATGTCCCAAAGACCGGTGATATCATCGTGATTAACGGCATATTCCTTTGCCAAAAATGGTTCGGCTTCCTTTGGGTATTGACCTTTGTGATTCTTTTCGAGGCCAATAAGGTGTAAAATAAAATCATCAATAATATCGGTAGGAACCCAAGGAGAACCAAGAGTAATATAAATATCATCGGTTGCAATATTAGGTTCAAGCACCTCTTCAATGGCTTTAATATTTGCATCAAAATAGCCGAGATATTCTTCGTTTGCCTCTTTTGCTAAATGATATTTATGAAGAAGGTTGCCCGAAAGATATTCGTCTGCAGTTTCCCAACCTTTATAGAAACATTCATTCCAATGAAGCGGATTTTGGAAGATATAGCCTTTAAGTTTTTCGATAACGTCCTTCATTTCTTCGCCGGTGATAGATGATATAAATTCAATATCAACCATTCCAAGCGAGTCGATTGAGTAAAGCAAAGCATCATTAACGTTATCACAGTGGATGTTTGCTCGATAGTCCTCTTTGAAGGAGTTTTCAAAATCGATTGGCAAATCCATTGCCGTAACTTCTTCAACGTGCTTTTTATGTTTTGCGGCAGCTCGGGCAGCGGCTCTTTTTTCAGCAGCAATTCGGCGCTTTTCATCTTCTTCAAGCTTTTTCTTTAAAAGTTCAGCCTCCTTTTCTTGAAGACGTCTGCGCTCACGTTCTTTAATATCAAGTTGAGCGAGTTTCATCGATTCGATAGCGATATCTAAATCTTCGGCCGAAAAAATCTCGGTACCATTTTTAATGTTTTCATAAAAATCAAATAGCGCTTTGCGCTTTTGTTTCGCAAGTTCAACAGGGTTAAGGGTGGAAGTTACGGTGTTTTGTATTTCGCTCATTTTTAACTCTCCTTTATCATTTCTAAAAACATTATAAAAAAATCAATGCACCACTTTGGGTGCATTGATAAAATAAATTTATGAGTTTTCAGAAACCCATTTGCCAATCATATCATAGGTGACTTCGATTCCGTTTTGGTCTTGTTCATCCAAATAATCGCAAAGTTTTTGTAAAGTCGGTTTATCTATTCCTAAAACTGTCATAACGTTATAATCGTACAACTCGTCTTCATCTAAAGGCTCGGGAATAAACAATTCTCTTTTAAAATCGGCATATAATTCCTTGCCTTCAAACTTTTCGTTAAGTTTTTCTAAAAAGGCAAGGGTATGGTTTTCTACACACCACTCTCGTTCTGCTTCATATATTGGAATGGCTAATAAAAAGTCGACGTCTTCCTTTATACCTGTAAGGCTTGCAGAATGTGGCAATTCCATAAATGCTACGTAATCATAGCCAAATGCTTCTTTAAACTTTTTTGATACGTCCATTGTATGACCTGTGCCAAGCCAAGTTTCTTCGCGGAAGGGAAACTTGCTTATTTTGGTTAATTCTCCTGCAAGTATCATTGCGGTTTCTGAGGTTACGGGCAATCGACTTCGGGCGTGCATTACAAGTTCGCATCTTTTAAGCCCAAAAGGCGTGTTCATCGCGCGAGCACCCATACCGCAGGTAACGAATATTTTGTTACCGTCTTTAGATTTAAGTGCAAAAGTATCGGTATGCACGTATTCGCTCGTCGTTTCGTGCACTATGTAATCATAGTGCGAACCAAAGTTTTCTTCTATAAAGTTTTCAAGTTCTTCAAATTGTTTGTCCGTGTACATAATAGGTGTTTTATTCATAATTTTAATCCTTTCAGGCCGAAAAGCCAATCTTAATTTCTTTTTCTTCGGTTTTTTCTTTAGGCATTTCAATATCATCGGCGATAATAGTTGTAAGGTCTTTATCGGTAATCATATCAAAATCCATTTTCATAAGGCGGTTGGCTTGAGCCATTTTTGCTTTTTCCAGTATATTGCGAGCAAATCTACCGTTGCCGAAGTCAGCGTTTTTGCAAGCCGCTTCAAACACAGTTGCGAGTTTACTTTCGGCATTAGGTGAAAGAGTTAACTTTTTCTCTGACGCTATGAGCTTCGCAATATCGCAAAGTTCGTTTACCGAATAATCTTCAAATGGAATATGAAAAGCAATACGGGAACGAAGACCGGGATTTTTATTAAGAAAGCCTTCCATTTTATCGGAGTAACCCGCAAAAATCACAATGGTGTCTTTTCGGTGATTTTCCATTTCCTGAACAATAGTATTTATTGCTTCATCGCCAAAAAGTCCATCGCGGTCATCAACAAGTGAATATGCTTCGTCAATAAAGAGTACGCCGCCCTTTGCACGCTTGAATGCCGATTTAACAAGGGGAGCGGTTGAGCCGACGTATTTACCAACAAGGTCGGCGCGACCAACTTCAAACATATCACCACTTGTGAGAAGTCCGTTTTCTTTCATAATCTCGGCAAAAAGTCGAGCGACCGTTGTTTTTGCGGTGCCGGGGTTTCCCGTAAACACCATATGCATTGAGGGGCGCTCGGCTATCATACCTCTATCTGCAAATAATTTTTGCGCCTTAAAATAGTTTAGCGCATTATTCATTACTTCTTTTGCGTTTTCAAGACCGATAAGTTTTTCGAGTTTTTCGTAGGCGGTACCTTTGGGCTGTTCCTCTTTAATTTTTACCTTTGTGGCTTCTGCCATCTTGTACTCGGGATAAATCTCGTTTCTAAGTTTTCTGCTGTACCAATCATCAAATATTCTATTCAGTTCTGCCGCTGTATAGCCTTTACCGTCTTGGAGCGACCTCATCAACTTTTTATCTGTGCGAACTTTGTTTTCTTTAGCTTTAGTTTTAAGATAACTTTCTGCAACAGTTCCAAAAGCAATATCTTCATAAATTTCGATAAATGCGGTGCTTCCGAAATTTAGCAAAAAATCCTCTTTAACTTTATTAACATCTTTAGGCACACAAATAATTGTAAGCACCGAATTTTTATATTTTACTGCAATATCGCAAACAGAAGCAATAACGTCTGTTCCGCGTTTTGCGAACTGGTTATCGTTCTCATCTGAATCGGTATAACGAATAACTACTGCTCCGCCAGCGCTCGAACGATAAAGTGCATCAAAAGTTGAGTCGGGAAAACTGCTTTCACTATTGTAATCGACAAACGAGTATCGCTTATTCTTTATCCTACCTTTTGAATAAAGGGCAGACAACAACGACTTGTATACAGTCTTTCTAATATCGCGATTATCTACTCTTAATATATAGTGAACAGGATGTCCTATACTTTTTGCAGTATTTGTTTTCGCTATTCTATCAAGCTCGGGGTGCATAGTGTTCTCAAACAATAATTCACTTGCAATCTTTTTGCAGTCATCTATTGATAATGAATCATCAATAAGTGCTTCGCCAAATTCATAACCGCCGCGATGAGGTTGAAGTCCGTCAAGCTCAAAACGTTCTAAAACTTCGTCATCATCAATAATGAAAGAATTGCGCTGAGCACTTGTCAGCAAAGAACTAAACGAAGAAAATGTGATTTCTTCGCTTTTATAGGTCGTGATTTGAAATAAAGGCTCTTTCACATAGTTTTCAAACTGCACTTTTACTATATCAGGCGATTTTGCTATAACAACAAAGGTAGCACTCTCGTCTCTGATTGCAACCGTTGCAATAAAGCATTGACCCTTAGAGTTATAATAATTATTATCACTTCTTTCGGCAAGGCAACTGCAAATGGCTTTCTTTTCACGAGGGCTTAAATCATTTTCCTTTTCCGGCATTTCTCTTTTAGTTTCAATCTTGTAAAATACCATATTTTTTACCTCCAACTCTTTATTACAATCACATTATACGATTTCAAATGCACTATTTTTGGTGCATAAAATAAAGCAGAGTGAAAAATCACTCTGCTTTACTGTTGTATCGGTTTATAATGTTTAATATTGCCTTGCCCAAATTTTCAATGTCGGTATGTATTCGAGACGGGTCGCCTTCGCGGATCCGCATCGTTCTTCTTATCTCTTTCGGAATTACCACACGACCAAGGTCGTCAATTCTTCTCACAATACCTGTAGCCTTCATAATATATAATAATCTCCTTGCTTTACAAAGCCCAACTGTTAGTATCTGTAAAACAAGGAGATTTATACTTGATATTATTAGTTTTCGTTTTGAACCAACTCGGCAGCTTTTTTTGCATATTTTGCTGATTTTTTTAAGTCGATTTCAACACCGATTCCTTTTTCATAACAAAGGGCAAGTTCTTCGCAAGCCTCGGCACTTTTACGCCTAACAGCCTTTTGCAAATACTCTATTCCCTTTTGAGTATCAACAGGTGTGTCTGCCTCACCATATAGATACAGTCTTCCCAATTTAAAGGTTGCTTTTGCTGATTTTCTATCTGTTCCAACCGCATAATAAATAGCGGCTTGTAATAGATTGCGTTCAGGATTTTCTTTTGCCCACGAATAACCGCTTGCATTTTCATAAAGCAAGCCAAGATAATAATAAGAATCTCCGTGTCCTAAAAGTGCTGCCCTGTTAAACCAAGTATATGCTTTTTCCATATACTCGTTGTTATAATAGTGCAAACCTAATAAATACATTGCTTCCACGTTTTCATTTGCAGTTTGCGCTAAAAGTTGTTTTTCCTTCGTTTCAAAATCACTAGCACTCATTATGTAATCCTCCGCATCGATTTTGTTTTATTTATTATATCATACCTCTATTATATAATCAACTACGCACCAAATTTGGTGCAAAAGAATAAGCAAGATAAAAACTATCTTGCTTTATATCTTTCTACCACGCTATGTATCGCCCAGCAAAACTTATCGAAAAGTGTCAATGTTGTCAGCAGCGGGTCGCCTTCACGGATACGTATCGTTCTTCTAATCTCTTTCGGTATAACCACACGACCAAGGTCGTCTAACTATTCCAGTTGCTTTCATATATAAAAACTCCTTTGTTGATTTGATAACACTGTTATTATCTGTCAACAAAGGAGTTTTATACTTGATATTATAAGTTTTCAACTTTCCAGTTTTCCAAAAATTCAATACATTTTGTAGCGTTTGCTGCTTTAGCATGTTTTAAAAAGTCTTCGTCAAAGTTCTTGGGAGTTATACTACCATGCAAAGCGTAAAACTCTACCATGTCTGCACGGTCTAATTCAAAGATATATGGCAGTAATTTTTTCTTCTGTCTTATAACATTTTCCAAATAATCTTCGCCCAAAGTATTTTCCATAAAACCGCCAGTAACGCAATCTTCATAATATTCAGAATGAGCAATATAACCAAGCAATAGATTTGTTTTCGCAATATTGTTTTTTGCTGTTCTGAAGTCTATCATAGGGAAAACAAGAGGAATAATTGAGCCATTATTAAAATTATAGTCAAATTTTTCAACATAGTATTTTGGAGCTATAACGGACGTTATATTATCGCATCCATCAAAAGCGTTTTTTTCAATATCGATTACATTAAACGGCAAATAGACATCACCAACAACCGTTTCATTGCATTTGAGCAATTTTTTTTGATGAAGCGGAGTATTTGCCTTTGTTGAAATCGTAATAACATAAGTCAATTCGTTTTCTTGACAAGAAAATTCTTTACCATCAGGTTTTGATGATAAATAATTTGCTTTGAAATTTTGCAAATATTCAATACATTTTACTGCATTTTCCTCTTTGGCGGGATTAAGAAAAGTTTTTTCAAAGTTTTTTGAGTTAATGCAATTTCGTTCGGAGTAAAATTCCAATAAGTCAGGACGGTCGATTTTGTAAACATATGGTAAAATTTTATGTTTTTGACTAATAACATACGGGAGATATAAACCACTTGTTAAATACGAATCATCGTTGTAAAATTCAGGATGCGCTAAATACCCTAAAAGCAGGCAAAATTTAGTATCAACATCTTCAATTTTTCTAAAATCCACTCTTGGAAACGTTAAAGGAATAATATTTTTCGATTTTAAATTGCCCTGGTAATCTCTCCAAAATAAAGGGAATTTTGGGAAAATGATGGCATCAAATTTTTTATCACCTTCTAATAATTTGGTTGGAAGATGATTTGTTTCATAAAATCCGCAAAGCTCACCGCCATTTTTATCTTGCCATCCAAGCAGCACCTTATCAAACAAAGGGCGATACGATGATGTAATAACGGATAAGTTCCCACTCAACTTATAAATACAACCATCTTTTTTAAAGATTTTCGCATAACCTTTAGGCCTTTTAACATGTTTAGAAGGATATATTGTTGTTTTCTTTCTAACCAAACTAAAGACGCTAATAGATGGCACGACAACATCCTCAATACTATCCGAAAAGCCACAAAAACAAATTTCTTTATTGGGAATCAAATTGTCAGAAAAAGTTAATTTTTTGAGGTGCTTTGCGTTAGTAAATGCACAACTACCAATGCAAGAAACATCATCTGGAATAGTATAACTATCGCTTTTTTTTTCTGCAGGATATAATTCGAGTTGTATTACATCGTTTCCATTTACTTTTATTTTTTTAAAAAGAATACCATCCTCCACATAAAAAATTTTGTTTTCAGGGTGTACTTCTATAGTTTCTATGTTAGTGAAGTTTCGAAAGGTTCCTTCCTTTATTCTCTTAATTTTATCATGCAAATATAATTTTTTAATGTTAGAAGTGTTATTAAAAGAAAATTCTGTCAATTCCGTAAATTGTGCAGGAATGATAACTTCTTCGTTCTCATCTTGCGACCATTTCCACCACTTTAATTCCTTGGGATTCTCTTTAAACAAATATGACATCGTAATTCCTCCGCTTTTAACCAATTATAATTTATTGTATCATACTCTCATTATATAATCAACGATGAACCAAAATCGGTGCAAAAGAATAAGCGAGATAAAACTATCTCGCTTTATATCTTTCTACCACACTATGTATCGCCATGCAAAACTTGTCGAAAAGTGTCAATGTTGTATGAGAGGGGTCGCCTTTGTGAATCTGCATTATGTAACAAACATTCTTTATTTATACTTCTCCTCAGCTGCTTTGAGATTTTCTTTTATCTTTTCGCGAAGTTCAGCGGGTTTTGTTATTTCAACGTAGTTTATATACTGCATTGCCCAATGTTCCATAGCATTGGGGCTGGCTTTAAGTGAAACAGAAATATGTTTTTCATCAAGCTCGGTAATTCTTATATTCTCACCAAACCAATCAACGATTTGGTCAGTAATTCCCTTATAGGCAATGAATTCTACATTTTCTACCATATCGGTATACATATAGGGAAGTGAAGTAGCAAGAACTTTATAATTTATACCGCTTTCAAATCCTTTAAGGTTTGTGATAGGGGTTGCCGATTTATCTTCTTCTATTGTCATATTTGTTATATGATCCACACGATAATATGTAAGATTTCCAAAATACTCGTTATAGGACATCAAATAATAACGCTGATTATGAAGTATCAATTGATAGGGCGTAACTCGAGTTGTGCTACTTTTATGCAATTTCTTATCTGTGCCGTATTTATTATAATCAAATCGAATTTGCAATCTGCGCTCGATTGCATCGTCAATAAGCTCAATGTTATAAAAAAGAGCTTGGTTATCGGTTTTGGACCAGTCATTAACCGAATAAATATTTTTAACGTGTGAGCGGAAATATTTATTAGACATAGCGCAAAGCTTTTCGATTAAATCCTTTGAGTGCTTGGCGGTTATATACTTGCTTGAAAGCACACCGTCTATAAGCATACGAAGCTCGGAGTCCTCAAACTCGCGCTCTTCAAGATAGCTACCGGCTTTTGTTTCTTCAATTTCATAGCCGGCTTCTTTAAGCAAACCAATATTTCGGCTTATCGCCTTTCTTTCAAGAATAATGCCATAATCATTTTCAAGATGTACGGCAATATCCTCCCGCAAAAGCGGATGATCATAGTCGCTATATTTTTTAAATATCTGCAAAATACGAATAAGGGCTAATTTTTTAGGTTCTAAACTATCCATAAGACTACCTCCAAGACATGATACATTCATTTTATCATATCCTTTATAAAATTACAACACCCAATGCACCAAATCAGGTGCATCGGGTGTTTTTCACTTCGTAAAAATATTTATTACTCAGCTGTTCGGTAGCTTTAGAAAACCAAGCATTATTTGGTTCAATTTGTAACACATAAAACATTTTACCTTTAAGGTGCGAAAAATAACTATGGATATTCGGCACTCCGCGTTTTATATATTCGGTTTTATTGTCTTTAATAATGCTATCAGCCAGACCATATTTTATTGCGTAATAAACCTCTTGTCGAAGCTGTCGTTTATATTCTTTGGGTATGGATACCTTCTCGTTGACAGTTAAACCCGTTACCCTTTGGCTCGAGGAATTTGTTATAAATTTGGTCTTTTCTTCATTAACCTCAAAGCCACGCTGTTCAAGCATATCCTTTACCTTTAAATACACGTTATATAAAGGGATATCCGCAGAAAAAGTAAGGTCATCGCAATAACGTGTATATGATATATTTCTTTTTTTGCACCAGGAACCGATAATATCATCGAAATTTTTCATAACTATATTTGAAAGCATTGGTGAAGTGGGAGCACCTTGCGGCAACACGTCATCAAGACAGCAAAGGGAAGTTAACATAGCACCTATCTGAACGGGAAATCTATTTGCATTGAATGCAGTGGATATTACCTGCAAATATGTAATACTACCGAAGAAATCAGTTATATCCATTTTAAGAAGATATTTGTGATTTATATGTGGTTCGGCATTATCTTTTAAGTTTTTGCCCTTTACATAGGCTGTGGCATAGGGGGAAATATTAATATTTGATAAAATGCTTTTAAGTATTCTGCGTTGCGCATTTTTCAAAGAAGGATCAGGTGAATGGATGTACCGAAGTCCACCGTTTTTCTTTCTGAGCATAATCAATTTATAATGTTTTCGTGCATTTTTTGATAACTTGAAAACATCTTTACGAAAAATACGAAGCTCATTAGCTAATTGATAAGTATCGTGTATGAATGGTGTCCTATGCTTTTTATAGTGCTTTTTCACCATACAAACAGCTCTAAAAAAACCATACTTTTTTAAAAAATGCATATCCTGTTCTTCAAATGAAACGGTGAATTTATTTAGCTTCATAATTGCCTCCCCAAAAAACAAACCCCTCACAGTACTAAATGACATGATAAATACGAAGATGGGTATGGGCGTTATGAAATAACGGATGACCCATTGAAGGATTTATCAGGACTGGCATTTCGCCAGAAATGCGGATCGGGAATGTGCCTCAGACAGCGACTCGCTGTCCGCCTTGAATTTCTTCAAGTTGTACGCTACTGTAAGGGGTTTATTTATTATGTTGTTATTATATCACGGGGGTTGCACCAAATTTGGTGCATTGTTTACGAAATTGAAACTTTTTTCAAATCTATGTATAATTCGCTGGTTGCATCATCTTGTCCGAAACGGTCGTTTATATAAAGAAAATAATCTTTTTCTTCCTGCATTGAGAAAATATTTGCAGCAATATCAGGGTCGTAACCGTTACAGGGCCCATCATCTTCTCCGTGGAAATAGACCTCACCAACTCCCGATTCAATTGCAATCATCCAGTCGGTACAGTAGGCATTTTCCATCTCAAAATATATATCTTTTCCGCTAAATGCTTCTCTGAAAGAATCAGAAACGTAACTAAGTGTATTTTTATCGAGAACTTCACCATCATCGATATATTCTTCATCATACATATCTTCAAGATATTTTTTAAAATGTATGATATTTCCGTTGCCATCAAACATACTGTTTTTAGAAAATGCTAAATCGTGTAAAACTTTGCGCATTGCTTCGCGCCCTTTTTCAAAACTATCAAAAGCAGAAAACGTAGTTTTTAGATTCATAGAATTCCAACATACATCCGGCAAAGAAGTTTTTACTGATAATACCCATACTTCTTTCATAATCGTCACCTCAAAAATTATTGTCCATCTCTATGATGTAGCTATATTATAATCAAAGACTTGCACCAAATTTGGTACAAGCCAAAACTTTTTATAAAACTATTTATAAATCAAGTCTGCATTTACTATTTCGGTAACTCTTTGACGGATGTTATTCATCCGACCAACCCATTCCATTTAATTTTCTGCTTTTAGTTGTTCGGTAATACCTTCCGCTTGTTTAAATTGCTTGATTAGAGCATCAAACATCTCCTCCGCTTGCCTATTGATATCAACGAGATAGCGGTTCAGTTTACAGTCTAATTTGTAAAATTTCGCAAAATGCTGATTTCGGCATTTCCTTTTTAATGAAATCGCTTTGCGGCGAGTAAAAAAGGGTAATAAAAATCTCCAAAGATATTTCTTTGGAGGTTTATTTTAATTGCTTTTTGTAGGATTTTGGAGTCATTCCGGTTTCGCGGCGGAATGTGGTATAAAAGTAGTTTACCGAGGAAAAACCTAAGCGTTCGGCTATTTCGGCAGAGGGAACGTTTTCGCGTAGCAGTTCGGTTGCTCTTCTTATTTTTAGGGATAAGAAATATTTTGAAATGCCTGTATCGTTAAACAGTGCAAAAACGCGTTTCATATTACTGCTGCTCATTCGGCACAAGGCTGAAATGTCATCTACAGTTAACCATTTTTCGCAGTTTTCCGACATTATGGTTACTATTTCTTTATAGTGGCGTTCATCATTCGAAAGTTCGCTCATTTCACTTGCGTCGTGTTCTCTTAAATTTAGCAGAAAACCTTCAAGCGAGGCGCAGGCTTTAGAAGATACAACGCTATATTTAGTTGAATATGCATTTTCTTCATATTTTTTACAGGCTTCGCCAATTAATTCAAAGGTTTTTAGATATTCTTTAATTTCGTTGGTTGTAAGGTCAAAACATTTGCGTTCAAAATCTTTCATTCCTTTGCCTTTGGCAGTGAAGGAAATAATTCTCAAGTGTACAGGGGTTTCGCCGTCGGTTTTAATTCGGTGGAACTGCATTGGGCGGTGGAAAAGAATTTGTCCTGTGTGCAGATTAAAAATTTGTTCATCGGCAGAAGCAACCGCTTTGCCCGATTCAACAAAAACCGCTTCCCAGAAATTATGCATTTCTCCTGCGAAAATGAATCCCGGTTCATGCACGTTGTTTAATGCGCCGTTAAGTGCTTCAACGGTTATAAACTTTTCAATGGGTTTAAGTTTGTACATTTTTCTGCACACCTCCTTGTCTTATTTTGAACTTGACTACTTTGTTAAAATATTGTACAATATATAAGATATGAAATTAAGGGGAATATGAATATGGCGGTAATTTCGTTAGATAAATCGTTAAAAGCAATTAAGCAATTCACCTTTAAAGGCACTCCTGTTGGTTGTGCGCCTTACGGAAATGGACACATAAACGATACGTTTATTGTTACTTGCCGTGAGGATTTTAAAACTTATAAATACATTATGCAACGGGTTAATACCGATGTTTTTCCTGATATAGAAGCAATTGTATCCAACGTTTCTTTGGTTACCGCATTTCTTAAAAAGTCTGCTACGGAAAAACGCGCTGTTTTAGATGTAATACCAACCCGTAACGGTAAATATCTTTATCGCGATGAAGATGATCTTTGCTGGAGAGCCGAGGCTTTTATTGATAATTCTATTTGCCTTGAAAGACCTGAAAGCAATAAGGATTTTTATGAATGTGGCATAGCTTTCGGTGATTTTGTAAAGCGTCTTGACGATTTTCCTGTTGAAGCGATTAAGGAAACCATTAAAGACTTTCATAACACAGAAAAACGTTATCGTAAGTTTTTAAGCGCGGTTGCAAAAAACAAAGTCGGCAGAGCGTCTTCTGTTGAAGAAGAAATAGATTTTATTAATAAACGCGCCGATTTTTATTCGTTGTTCAGAACTGAATACGAGGCAGGTAATTTACCGCTTCGTGTAACACATAACGATACAAAATGTAACAACGTTATGCTTGATAAAGAAACAAGAAAAGCGCTTTGCGTTATAGATCTTGACACTATAATGCCGGGATTTTCGGTAAATGATTTCGGTGATTCTATTCGTTTTGGCGCAAACACTGCCGATGAAGATGAAAAAGATTTAAGCAAGGTGAAACTCGATATAGAACTGTTTAAAGCCTTTGCTGAAGGATTTATAAAGGGCAGTGGAGGTCTTTTAAAGAAAACCGAAGTAATGCTGTTGCCCGAGGGCGCTAAAATGATGACTATTGAATGCGGTATGCGCTTCCTTACAGACTACCTGCAAGGCGATACATATTTCAAAACATCATATCCCGAACACAATCTGGTTCGTTGCCGTACACAACTTAAACTTGTTGAAGAAATGGAAAAGAACTGGGATACTTTAAAAGAAATTGTAAGTAAATATTAATTTTTAACTACCGCGAAAGCGGTAGTTTTTTTATACCAATAAACTGTTATATTGTGCAGTAAAATTACCTTTTAAAAGTGTTTCATCTGCGTTGCACATTTTACAGCACATAATACAAGCACCGTAAATGGGCGGTTGGCTTGGAATAATTACCTTTAAGTGTGGCGGTATTTTTTTCTTTAAAACTTCAAGGTAGCGGTTGCTTTTTGCAATAAGGCTTCCTGAAATTACTATTGTTTTTATATGGGGATTAGCGTTGGCGGCAAGAGTTATTCTTTTAGCAAGATAATCGGTGCATTTTTCAATAATGCTTATAGCAACGGCATCGCCTTTTTCAAACGCTTTTAATACTTCGTCGGCAAAACTTGCAACAAAATATTGACCTTTATCATATATTTTAGGCAGTGAATCCCACACGCCTGCGCCCAAGCGTTTTTCAATATATTCCGTAATAAGGGTGTGTTTTCCATAGCCTTCTTTTTCTTCAAGCGCGGCTTTTATTGCTTCACGGCCTATTCCAAACGCGCTTCCGCCGTTTTCAAGCATATAGCCCCAACCACCGTAACGCGAAAGTTCACCATTGTTATATGCATAAACAACCGAACCCGCTGAACATGTGGCGGCAAGGCAGTTGCCGTTAAAAATATCGGCACAGGAAAGAACGTTTATAATGTCGGTATGGCAATTGAATTTTATGTCGCCGTATACACTTTTTAATTCTTCACATATTTTATTTGCGTTGTTTCCGGAATCAAAACCCGAAGCGCCAATAAAAATACCGCTTATTTTAGAGGTAATTCCCATAAGGGTATCTATTCCGTGCTTTAATATTGCACAGCAGTTTTGAAAAGAAATATAGTTAGGGTTACAACCCGATAAAACAATACGGCTTAAGAGTTTTCCTTTTTCGTTAAAGAGTATAAATTCGGTCTGACTCGAGCCGCCTTCTATTGCAATCATTACTTTTTCGCTAGCGGAAATATTACCTAAAAGCAGGTCTACCGAAACGTCAAGCAGGTTTGAAATTTTACAAAGATTACTTATATCGGGAACAGAAAGACCGCATTCCCATTTTGAAACAGATTGCGGACTTATAAGTAATTTTTCAGCAAGTTCATATTGAGTAAGCCCTTTGACTTTACGGTATTTCTTTATGTTTTCGGATAAAATATTAAGGTCAAACATAATAATACTCCCTAAAAAACTTTAACTTTATTATACACCAAAATAACGATATTGAAAATAACACCGCGGTTGCGAAAATACGCGTAAAGTTCAACTATTGGTTGTTATTTTTTATAAGCAACCGAACTTTTATACTGTGTAGGAGTCATTTTGGTTAATTTTTTAAACACTCGGCAAAAATACTGTGGATTTTCAAAGCACAAAAAGTCGGAAATTTCGGTTATACTGTGCTGATCTTTTCTTATAAGATATTTGGCTTCGTTAATTTTAAGTTCCGAAAAGTATTCGGTTATTGTTTTGCCGGTTTTGTCTTTGAATCTTGCCGAAATATACGCGCGGCTGAATCCTAATTCCTGACATATATTTTCAACCGTTACTTTACTGTAAATACTGTTGTTTAAAATATCAATAATGTTGCGGGTGAGTTTATCGTAAGATTCGCTTTCGGCGGGCTCTTTATTGGTTATTTGTGAATAGCGAATAAGTTTTATAAGCAATATTTCAAGGTTTACTTTTATAAGTTGTTCACTGCCGATAGGATGTTCTTCGCGCATGGTAAGACCTTTTGAATATGGGTTATCATCACTTAAAACGTAGGTTTCCATTCCGTTAGATATTATTTCAGTAATGTGCTTTTTAAGTGTTGCGGGAACACTCATTCGTTTGTCATAAAAGAACTTCATAGGCGCAGAATTGCAATCAAAGGTTATAATAAAAACGTTGGGAGGATCAAAGCGGTCGGCTTCAATAGAGTGGAACTCGTTTGGCTTGTGAAAAATAATTTCGCCCTGTGTTAAAAAATATTTCTGGCTTTCTGCCGTAACAATGGCACAGCCTTTGTCTATATAAACAATTTCCCAAAAATCGTGTGCTTCACCCTCAAAAGAAAAATCCGATTTGAATTCAAAATAATGTAATGAATGTATACCGCTTATGTTAATAAAGCTCTTTAACGGACGTCTCACATCGAATTCAGCCATAAAAATACCCCTTTGTTTACAAAAATGCACACAAATAATATATTTGTGTCTTGCAATATTCACACGGTAATGATAACATTACATTGTAAGATTGTCAATGTTTAAAATTGACTTGTAAAATTTTAGGAGGTTTTCTTATGAACGTTCTTGCAATTTCGTGTCATCCCGATGATATGGAAATAAGTTGCGCAGGTACACTTCTTCGTTGCAAAAAGCGCGGCGACAACGTAACTGTATGCCATGTTGCTAACGGTAATATGGGACATATGATTATAGAACCTGAGGAACTTGGAAAAATTCGTATAGGTGAGGCTAAGGCTGCATGCGAACTCGCAGGGTTTAATATTGTTACCCTTAACGTTGGTGATTTGCTTATAGACGAAACAAATACCGAACAGCATGATAATCTTGTTAAAATAATCAGAGACGTAAAGCCTGATTTTATTATTACTCACGGTCCTAACGATTATATGCGTGACCATATTGCTACAGGCAAACTTGCTTTTGCTGCAAGTTTCAGCGCAAGTGTTCCGCATTACAGACCTGATCTTGGCGAAGCTACTCCTGTTACTCCTATTTTCTATATGGAAAATGCAGGATATATAGATTGCGAACCCGAATATTACGTTGACATTACCGAAGAAATTGAAACAAAACTTGATATGCTTGCTTGTCATCAAAGTCAGCTTGTATGGCTTCGTGACCACGATAACGTTGATGTTCTTGAGACAACCCGTACAAAGGCACGTTTCCGCGGAACTCAGTGCGGCGTTACGTATGCAGAAGGTTTCCGCCGCTTAAAGGCTGACCTTCGTAATCCCACAAAGAGGTTCTTGCCGTGATAGACGTATTGTGTGTTGGTATATTGGTTGCCGACGTTATAACAAAACCCGTTAGCGGCATTCCCGAAAAAGGTTTGCTTTCACGTGTAGACAGTATTGAAATGTTTACGGGCGGTAACGCTATGACAGCTGCAATAAATATTTCTAAACTTGGCCTTAAAAGCGCTGTTATGGGTAAAGTAGGTAACGATGCATTTGGTGATTTTCTTGTAAAAAACTTGAAAGAAAAGGGCATTGAAACTGCTTCGGTAAGTGTTGATGATAAGGTTCAGACCTCTGTTTCGGTTGTGCTTTCCGACCCTTGCGGAGAGAGAACGTTTCTTCACTGCGTAGGCGCTAACGGTACTTTCAGTATTGATGACGTTAATTGGGACGTTGTTGAACAAAGTAAGGTTGTTTTTGTTACGGGAAGTTTCTTGCTTGATACTTTTGACGGCGAACAGACAATGCAATTTTTAAAACGCTGTAAAGAAATGGGCAAGGTAACCGCTTTGGACGTTTGTTACGACAGCAAACAGCGGTGGGGCGAAGTTCTTAATATGGCAATGCCATACATAGACATTTTCTTGCCAAGCATTGATGAAGCCGAAAAACTTGCCGGTTGTACCGACGTTGAAAAAATTGCCGACGTTTTCTTTAATAACGGTGTTGGCTCTACAGTTATTAAACTTGGAAGCAAAGGCTGTTACGTAAGAAAAGAAAAAAGTGACGAAGCGGTAATAATTCCCGCATATAAGGGTATTAACGTTGTAGATACAACGGGCGCGGGCGACAGTTTCTGTTCGGGATTTTTAGCCGCCTTTGCAAGCGGTGAAGAATTTACCGATTGCGCACGTTTCGGTAATGCAACAGGTGCTCATTGTTGTATGGCAAAGGGCGCAACTACCGGAATGAAATCATATAAAGAAATAAAAGAATTTATGGCAAATCATTAAATTTAATATAAAGGAGAAATGAGTTATGAAATTCGCAGATACCGTAAAGGGCTCTATGCTTGAAGGTTTTTTCCCTGCAGGTTGGGATATGGAAAAAATCGACGCTTGCTGTGACCCTGCAAACAAAGTAGAGGAACGTCAGAGCTTCTGGCACAAAGACTTCAACCCTGTTAAGTGTGATAATCTTTATGATTTTGATACTTATATGGGCCATGAAATTGCTATGCAGATTCGCCTTGCTAAAGAACGCGGCGAAAAATTGGCTATGATTCTTCCTGTTGGTCCTATGGGTATGTATAAATGGGCTGTTTACTTCCTTAAAGAATGGAACGTAAAGTGTGACCACGTTTATACATTTAATATGGATGAATGGGCAGACTCTGAGGGTAATACCCTTGCAAGTGATGATCCTGCTGCTTTCCAGAACGCTATGAAACAGGCGCTTTTTGATCCGCTTGGTGAACTTACAGTTCCTGAAAATCAGCGTAACTTTGCTTCTAAGGAAAATCTTCCTACATACCCCGAAAAAATTGCTGCATTAAAGGCAGAAGGCGCAAAATTAGTTCTTGTTTTCGGTATTGGTCGTGCTTGTCATATCGCTTTCTGGGAGCCGCACTTTGCTGCTGAATTTGATTCCGATGAAGAATGGGCAAAACAGCCTTACAGAATTGCTGCAAAACTTCATCCCCTTACCATTGAACAGAATGCTATTACAAGCTTCAAGTCAAGAACAACTCTTGTTCCTTGCCGCGCTAATACAATCGGCCCCGGTCTCTTCTTAAAGGCAGACTACATCATCGGCGGTTGCGACGGTACCTTTAACCGCGGTATGCAGTGGCAGGGTATGAGTTTCTGGATGACTCTGCGTTACGGTCCTACACGTTGGATCACTTCCAGCTACATTCCTACAATGCCAGGCAAACTTTTCTACATAAAAGAACTTGAAGGTCCCCTTGTTGCAGAATGTAACTAATAAAAACCTAAAAGCTTTCGGCATAAAAACCGAAAGCTTTTTTATTTATTTCACATCTTTTTTAGTATAATATAAAAATTTAAAATTTTCAGTAGCTCAACCCAAAAATCTCTGTTTTTCACAAAGGAAAATTTTTAACATTGGTTACTAAAAGAGTTGAAGTAAAATATTGGAAATGGTATAATAAAATAAAAATAACACATCGGGAACACAAGAAAAGAAAACGGTGTAGAACACTCCTCTTGAAGAAAACACAAAACATATTGATCTCAATGAAAGAGAAATAATAAGATGGGAGATTCTTTGGTAATGAAAAAAATTATTATACTGCTTTTTTTTAATGGTATAGTCGATACAATTTTTATGGTCTTTTCAAAAAACTTGTACTTTTTAGCTTTCATATTACCGATTGTAAACATAGTTTTGATTTTATTGTTTTTTAAAGAAATATCTTTGTTACAAAAGTCGGCGACATTAGTATCTGTGGCTATGATTCTATCTGTCGTTCAATTAGTTATCATTAAAAAAATTGGTGATGATGGAGATTATGCGATAACAATTGTCTTTACAGTGATCTTAACTATTTTGCCACTTTTAATTTCAGCAATAGTTTTACCTTTAAAAAGTAAAAGTAAATAATGAACATGAGGGGGACAAGGGGACGGTTAGCGTGAAACCAAAAGATGAGAAAAATTGCAAAAAAGGCACACTAAACCAAGCCGAGTGAAATACCCGACCCAAAATTATAATATTGTGTTAAAAAAATCACTCGTTCAAACGAGGTGAAAT
>JAZUPW010000006.1:0-17762 GCA_045605385.1 Acutalibacteraceae bacterium | reverse complement strand
TCTCCGACCTAAAAGGTGCGGTTTTATGAGTGGATTTTGGTGATGCGAAACACATAAGGCTATCGCCTATGTGCGACAAAGAGCCAAAATACGCCTTAAACCCGCCCTTTTAGGCTGGTTCGGGTTTAAATGTTTTGGCTAGGCTGACGAAAGTCGAACTCTTCACGCCTGCGAAACACTTTATTTGTTATTCGCTTTTTGCCTTTAGATACATACTGTCTTTTTCGGTAATTTCCCGAATAACCCTACAAGGATTTCCTGCCGCCAGAACACCTGCGGGGATATCCTTTGTTACCACACTGCCTGCGCCAATAACACTGCCGTTCCCTATAATAACGCCCCCGCAAATTGTCACATTCGAAGCGATCCATACATCATTGCCTATTTTGATTGGTTTTCCGTATTCAAAATCGTGTGCAACACCGTTTTCATCAACGGTTATTCTTCGCTCTTGCGCAATCAATGAATGAATACCCGTTGCAAGCGTGCAATAAGGACCTATAAATACGTTATCGCCGATTTCTACCGTATTACCGCCAATAAACGAAAAATGTATATTTGAATAAAAGTTTTCACCTATTTTTATTTCTTTATGATTATCAATAAATATAGGTGCTTCCATTGTGCGATAAATACCGAAATCATCATTTGGAAACAGCTTGCGAAGTAACTTTTGCTTTTCTTCTTTATCATCAACACCAAGTTTATTATATTGTTCACAAAGACGGTGACTATCCTTTTGCACGTTACCAAGTTCTTCCGTAAGGCAATCGTAAATCATTCCGTTATGCATTTTTTCATATTCAGTCATATTAAAATCTCCTGAAAAGTTTAATTATTAAACGGTATTATACCACAAAACACAAAAGAATTAAATGTTTTTTTACCCTCTATGTGTTTTTATGTTTCTTTTTGAAATAATAAAAAAGAGGTGCTTTCAATTGAACAGGGAATTAAACAGTTTTAAAACAAAATATTTAAGCGGAAACATACAAAAAGACATTGCCTTTTTTAAGGAAATATTTTTAAACGATGCAATGTTTCGAACCCGTAAAATAAACCTTAATAAAAACGGTGTTGTTTGTTATCTTTTATTTATGGACGGTATGGTAAACAGCGAAATTATTAACGAAGCCGTTTTAAAGCCGCTTGCCGTTTTAAGCGTTAAGTCCAATAAAAATTTATCTTCCTTTGTCGCTGAAAACATTGTTTGCGCAAATGAATCGAAGCAGGAAAGCAATATTGCTTCGCTTCTTTCTTCGCTTCTTTACGGTGACAGCGTTTTACTTATTGAAAACTGTAAAAACGCCATTATTATAAACACAAAAGGGTGGCGCACAAGAGGTATTAGCGAACCGCCTAACGAACAGGTAAGCCAAGGCTCTCGCGAAGGCTTTGACGAAGCGCTTATGTTTAATGCGGCAACGCTTAGAAGAAGACTTGCCACGCCCGATTTAAAAATAGAAATGCTGAACTTAGGCAGAAAAACCGACACAAAAATATTTATTTGCTATATTGATTCGCTTGTTAACAAAGAAACCTTAAAAAGAGTAGTAAAAAAAATTAAAGCAATAGACATAGACGGCATTTTAGACACAAACTATATAAACGAACTTATAAACCGAAACCGTTATACTTTGTTTAAAACGGCGGGAAGTACCGAACGCCCCGACACCGTTGCCGCGCGGTTATTAGAGGGCAGAATTGCTATTATGTGCGACGGCACCCCCGTTGTGCTTACAATTCCTTATTTATTCACCGAAAATTTTCAGGCAGATGACGACTACTACACCAATTTTTCGGTTGCGGCAATAGGCAGAGTACTTCGTTACCTTTGTTTTTATATTGCCATAACTCTGCCCGCAATTTTTATTGCGCTCTCCTGTTTTCATCCGGAACTGTTACCAACCGCTTTTTTAAATTCAATAGCGTTTTCAAGAAGCGGTGTGCCTTTTTCAACATTTTCGGAAGTTATATTGCTTATTGTTACCTTTGAAATGTTAAAAGAAACGGGACTTCGTATGCAACAAAATTCGGGCCACGCATTAAGCATTGTAGGTGGTCTTGTGGTGGGACAAGCGGCGGTAGAAGCACGTATTGTAAGCGCCCCCGTGCTTATTATAACCGCGCTTTGCGGAATTGCGGGGCTTATGGTACCACGCCTTAAAGGTGCTGTATTTTACTGCAAAATATTCTTAACGGTTGCTTCTTCTGTATTTGGTCTTTACGGATTTTTTACAGGAATTGTTCTTTTACACTGTCACCTTTATTCTCTTACAAGTTTCGGCATAGATTACGTTAGCCCTTCGCTTGAATTTTCCTTTAGCAGTTTAAAAGACACCCTTATAAGAGCGCCTTTTTCTAAAATGACCACACGGCCTTCTTCGCTTACGAAAAATACTAAAAGACTAAATATTAAGAAGTGAAAATATGAAACTTAAAATTACCGCTTTATTAATTATTATTTTTCTTTTTTTGGGTTGCGCCTTTGTAAAAGACTACACCGAGCCCGAAAAAAGAGTTATTGTTTCTTGTTTTGCTATAGATTACAAAAACGGTTTTGTTTTTACAATAGAAAATTCATTAGGCGATAAAGAGGGTAACGTTATAACTTCCGTTTACAGCGCGCAAGGAAAAACAACTGAAAGCGCTATGGAAAATTTAAAAAGTATAAGTTACGGCAAACTGCTTTTCAGCCAATGTCCTGTTATTTTAATAGGAAAAAATGTAAACGGCGAAAAACTAAAAGAATTGTTTTACTATTTGTTTGACAATAACGATATTTCGCTTTCGGTAAAGTTCGTTTGTTGTGAAAATGCTGCCGATATTTTAAATAACGAAACCAAAAATCCAAAGGGCTATGAAATAGAAAGGTTGATTAATAATAATTCTTCATTAAAAAGCATTAGTTTTGCCGAAATAATAGATAAAGATTTAAAAAATCAAAACAGTTTTTCTTTGCCGTTTATAAGAAGTAACAACGGCAGATTTATAATTACAAAACGCTTAACCTTTGAAAATTTTTTATTACTTAGAAACGGGGAAGAAGTTTGAAAAAAGATTTTAAACACACAGTTTGTTTAATTGCCGTATTTTTAATTGGAAATATGATAATTTCCTTTCCTAAAGGCGAAGGTCAACGGGGAAGTCTTTGGGGATTTTTTATATGCCTTGCGTTTTCGTTTTTGCTTGTTTTGTTTTATTCTTATTTGCAATCTTATAACGGCTTTTCGCTTAATATGTTTTCTAACAGCAGTTTATTGTCTTTATTTTCGTTATTTGCTGTTTTAACACTTTGCCTGTTTTCTTATATTGTTTGCTGTAAAGAATATATTGTGTTGGTGGATACGTTGCGCCTTAATAATACGTCGCGTTTTTTAATTGCCCCTGTATTTATTTTGCTTACTGCATTATTGGCAACAAGCAAAACCAAACTTTTTAAAAGTTTTTCGCTTGTTTCTTTTGCCGTTGTTTTAATTTGCAGTATTTTTATGTTTTTATTGTCGGTTTCACAGTCTAAACCAAACTTGTTTTATTCTGCTTTACCCATTGATATTAAACAAAATCTTATTCAGGCGCTTACTTATTTCATTCACAGTTTCGGACAAATAATTATAGTGCTTTTGTTTATAGGCAAAAAAAGCCGCGCCTCTTCAAAAAAACTTTTGCTTTTAGGAATAAGCGCGGGAAGTGCGGTATTTTTTATTTGTCTTTTACAGGTTTTGTTTCATTTAGGGCCCTTTGTTACCGAACTGCTTGATTTTCCTTATGCGGCGGCAACGGGAAGTGTTACTGCGGCTAAATCTTACAGCCGTCTTGACGGTTTTACCTATTATATTTATTTCATTTGTTCGCTTATTAAAGCATCAGTTATATTTGCTTCTGCAATAAAAGCGGCAAAAAGCAAAAATAAATATTTATATTACACAGTTTTTACGCTTTTTACTGTTACGGCATTTTTGTTTTCAACAATTAAACCGTTATATAACTTTATTTCAGGCAAAACCTTTAATTTGGTATTTTTGTGCCTTGAAATAATTGTGCCCGTTTTACTGTTATTACAACTTAAACGTTTAAAGACGCCTTTACAATATCGTCATACTGCATAGCAATTCTTTGCCAGGTAGAAGGACCTACCGATCCCGTTATAGGCAAGCCGTTTATGTTTTGAAAAGTATACACAGCATCGCGCGTATTATTGCCGTAAAACCCATCAATTTCAACGTCGGGAATTCTGCCCGTATTTCTTGCGATTGCAGATAAATACGTTTGTAAATCTCGCACGTTTTCGCCCGACATTCCGGGGGTTAAAAAATATCCGGGATATACTTTTGCATAACCCCCTTCATATTCTTCAGGCAAACTGTTTACCGCATCAAGATAAACCGATACTATTTTGTCCCATACCGTTCTTTCCACAATTCCGTTTTCTTCAAATCCGTATTGCCTTTGAAAAAGCCTTACGGCGTTGTCTGTGTTATCGTCAAAAACTTCGGTAATGGGAAAAAGGTTAAGATTAGAATTAAAATATGCTATTACGTTAAGATAATACTGAAGCGCCGCTACGGGATATCCGCTGTCACCCTTTTGAAGTGCCGTTGAATAAATAAGCGAAGCGTCATCATAAGAAAGCCCTTCGCTGCTTAGTTCACCCAACCTTTTTACACCCACATAATAACGCTTTATTGCATACCATGTGGCTTTATCTACGTTTCCCGTTACGTTAAGATTAAAAACTTCCTGAAATTTTTTTACTGCGTTTTGTGTATTAATATCATATATACCGTTTGAAATTTCTATATACGGAATAGCAGGGAAGTTTTGTCTTATTCGGTTTAACTGCCTTTGAATAACAAAGACGTCATTTCCTGCCGAACCTATAACAAGCGGCGAGCCAGGGTAAGACTCTGAAATATCCGTTACGGGTACGTTCTCTACAATATTTATGTCTTCGCCGTAGTAATATCTTAGTATTTCAATAGGTGTAAATCCTCTGTTTGCCAAATCAACCGTTCCCCACTGAGAAAGACCGTCACAAACAGATGTTGTTCCGTTGCAGAACTGTGTAAAAAACGGCTGAATCTCACCGCTTTGAACAACGTAAGAATTAAAAATTTCATCTACAATATTGCTTATATTTTCAAAAACTTCTCGGTCCTTTGCATAAGTCTGGTCAAATGCGGTGGTAGAAGTTATATCAAAACTATAATTTCTTGAAGGATACCATTCGGTATAATATCTGTTTAAAGCAAAACTTATAATTGCATATATATTTGCTCTGAGTGAAGCTTCGGGCCAGGTAGGATAAATTTCTCCCGACGCCACGTTTTTTATATATTCCACAAAGGGAACCGTTACGTTTTCTGCCGCAGCATCGGGGGCGCCTAAATGAACGGTTATTTCACTTGGTATAAACGGTGTTATAACAGGCATAATATCACCTCTTATAATTCAGGATACGGCAAAACCGTAATGTCTGCAATATTCCCGCCCGTTACAGCGTCGCGGAAGGTTAAATCCACCGCCTGAAGCGAAGTAATACCGCTGTAAACAGGCACGTTTTCTACTGTTTTTTCTAAAAAAGAATTTGCCGCAATTTTTACTGTATAATATGCCGCCGTATTTGTGGGATTTTCACCCGGCGACAAACTTAAATTAAGTTCGGGCGCACCAAGTTCAATGGCAGGTGTTTTACCGCTGTTGTCTGTAACTGCAACCGTTACGGTTTTTCCGTTATTATCAAAAACTGTAACCGCCGCATTTTCAACGGGAAAAGTTCTTTTGGAATGTGTAACCGTTACAATTAATTTTCCGTTATCTGTATACATAACAAAACCCCTTTTCATAATTCTTTTTAATAATATGAAAAGGGGGTAAAAACAATTACAAAAAGAGAAGTTTTTCCATAAGTAAAACTTCTCTTTTGTTTATATTATGTTATTTTTTCTTTTAATTTTTCCTTGCTGACAAGAGTGCAATTTTTTAGTTTAATTATGTCTTTTTTTTCGCTTGTTAAAATTCTTATATTTTTTCCCCTTTGTCTGCACTTTTCAATAACAAATCTTGTTCCGTTGCTCTTTGTATCCCAAAATGCAATAACTAAATCTGCTTTATCTATTATTTCTAAATTTCTTATAAGCGGCGCTCTTCTGCCAAATTCTTTATAGTTTGGTTTTATAACCGTCATTTTTATATTATTTTTTTTAGCATATTCTTCGGCGCATTTATCAATTCCAACCGCACCGCCGGAAATAATTTCGGTTGTTTCTTTTGGTATGTATTCACTTACATCTGTAACAAGTCCTCTTGAACCTATTATAGCAACTTTCATTTTTTTCATCTCCATTTACTATTTTATCACTATTTTTTTCAATATACAATAAGAAAATTAATATTTATATATAATATATAAATTAATATATTGAAAAATTTAAAACTATATGTTATAATATATTCGGTATTTTGCGCCAGAGCGCGTTTAAACTTAAAATTGATAATTTTGCAAGTTTTTATCAAAAGGCTTTTTAAAAGAAAATTTAAAATAAAATAGAACATTTAAAGGGTGGTAGATTATGCAAATTAATTCTCCTGCAGATATTTGGGAACTTGTTTGTACGGAATTAAAAAAAGAAATTACTGAAATTTCATTTAACGTTTGGCTTAAAGATTTAAAACCTGTTGAAATGAAACAAGGCGAATTTGTTTTAAGTATTTATTCAGATTACAAAAAACAAATTGTTGAATCTAATTATCTTGGAATGATAGAAGCAGCCCTTAAAAATTTAATGGGCATTGATATTACCGTTACAATTTTGGTTGAAGATGAAAACGGAAAATTTAAAGAAACCAAACCTGCAATTACTTCTGATTCTTTTGATGATGAATTTACTTTTGATAATTTTATAGTAGGCGCTACAAACCGTTTTGCACATGCTGCATCCATGGCTGTTGCGGACAACCCTTATATTATATACAATCCTCTTGTAATATACGGTCGAAGCGGCGTGGGTAAAACACATCTTCTTCTTGCTATTAAAAATCACATTAAAAATAAATTTCCATCTAAACGTGTTGAGTATATCAGATGTGAAGATTTTACAAACCAATTAATTTCTTCACTTCACGACGGTACAATGGATTCTTTCAGAAACCGTTTCAGAACAACCGACGTTCTTTTAATGGACGATATTCAGTTTATTGCCGGTAAAGAATCTACTCAGGAAGAATTTTTCAATACGTTTAATGCTTTATATCAGGAAAAAAAGCAAATTGTTGTAACCTGTGACCGTCCTCCTAAAGATATTAAATCTCTTGACGATAGAATACGTTCAAGGTTTGAAAGCGGACTTATTGCAGATATTACCCCTCCTGATTTTGAAACCAAGGTAGGTATTTTGCAAACAAAAGCAAATCAGCTTAACATTACAATTCCCGAAAACATTATTTATTACGTTGCTGAACATATTCAAGATAACACCCGCCAACTTGAAGGTGTTGTAAAGAAAATTCAGGCTCTTATTTTACTTAACCAAAAATCACCTACACTTTCTGCCGTTCAGGGCTTTATAAAAGAAGTTGTAAGCGATACAAAACCGGAACCTATTAAGGTTGAACAAATAATAAGCGAAGTTGCCAGAACTTATAACGTTTCTGAAAACGATATACTTTCTAAAAGAAAAACGGCTGACCTTGTTAAAGCAAGACAAGTTGCAATGTATATTGCCCGTGAAACAACAGAACTTCCTTATAATTCTATTGGTGAAGCATTCGGTAAAAATCATACAACCGTTCTTTATACCGAAAAGAAGGTAAAAGAAATGATGAAAAACGATCCTCACGAAAAAACTGTTATTGAAGATATTATTAAAAATCTTAAAGTAGAATAATAAAAAGTTATGAACAAAGTTAACACTTATTAACATTAAAGTTGTCCACATATATGTTAATAAAAAAATCTTCATTAAAGTTTTAAACAATTTATTAAAAAGTTATTGAATAACAAAATCCTTTATTAATAAGGCTTTAAAATAGTTATTAACACAACTGACACTATTATTACTTCTACTGCATAACTTATATTTTTTCTTTTGAAAAATAACAAAAAAAGTAAAAAGTTAAAATAAAGCAAACGAAAGGAATTAAAGTTTATGAAATTTACGGTTGAAAGAGAAAGTTTTCTTGAAGCGGTATCCCGCCTTTCAAGAGTTGTATCAACTAAAACTGCTTATCCTGTGTTAGAAGGTATTTTACTTATTGCAAAACAAGGAAAACTTACAATGATTGCGTATAACCTTGAAATAAGTTTGAAAAAGGAAATATATGCAAGAACCGAAGAAGACGGCGAAATTGTATTATCGGCAAAACTTTTAAGCGATATTTTAAGAAGATTAAGCGGTCCTACGGTTCAAATTAGTATTGATGATAAATCTGTTTGTCATATAACGGCATCAAACGCAGTATTTGATATTTTAGGAATGGCTGCAGCAGATTTTCCTGAAATTCCTTCTTTTGCCGACGGAAAACAAATGAAATTAAAAGGAAAAGAACTTCTTGATATGACTACTTCTACAGCATTTGCAGTTGCTCCTGTAGAAGGAACAAGACCTATTCTTATGGGTATTAATATTTCTATTGAAAACAACGTTTTAAAATTCGTTGCAATAGACGGTTACCGTTTAGCAATTAAGAAAATGAAAATAGATAATACCGAAGATATGAACTTTATTATTTCGGGCAAATGTCTTGAAGAAATTGTAAGAATTATTACTGATAATGAAGAAGAAATTCCCGTTGTTGTGGGTAATAAATTAATTTCTTTTGAAATAGACGGTTATAAACTTATTTGCCGTTTAATGGAAGGCGAATTTGTAAATTATCAAAAAACAATTCCTGTACAGCATAAACAAAGACTTGTTGTAAAAGTAAGCGATATTTTAAAAATATTCGATAGAATTTCTCTTTTAATAAGCGATTCTTTTTCTACTCCCGTTCGCTGTTCGGTTGGTGAAGAACAAATTACCTTTAACTGTTCTACAACAATGGGAAGAGTAACAGAAACTTATGAATCTGATCTTGAAGGAGAAGCCTTTGAAATTGGTCTTTCTTCGCGTTATCTTACCGAAGCATTAAAAGCAGTAGATGACGATATGGTACAAATGAAATTTGATTCTGCTAAACAGGGTGTTGTTATATCTCCTCTTAACAGCGATGATTATTTATATATGATAATGCCAATGAGGTTGAAATAATGGTTGAAAAAACTGTTTATATAAAAGAAGAATTTATAAGACTTGATTCTGTTTTAAAATTAGCAGATTTAGTTGTAACGGGCGGTCACGCAAAAATTGTTATTCAAAACGGCGAAGTTAAAGTCAACGGTGAAGTTTGTACAATGCGCGGTAAAAAAATGCGCAAAGGCGACGTTGCCGAATTTGACGGTGTTGCCGTTAAAGTTGAATTATGTTAGTAAAAAAACTTTATATTAATAATTTTCGTAATTTAAATAATACAGAATTTATTCCTATAAAGGAAATGAACGTTATTTGCGGTGAAAATGCGCAGGGTAAAACAAATTTAATAGAAGCAATATGGCTTTTTACGGGCGCAAAAAGTTTCAGAGGAAACAAAGATAATGAATTAATTAATTTTAACTGTGAAAAAGCTAAACTTGTTTTAGAATTTGAAGCCGAAGGTGTTGAAAAAACCGCCGAAATAATAATAGATACCAAAAGAAATGCTGTTTTAAATGAAAAAAAACTTTCAAGCGCAGCGGCTCTTGCAGGAAAATTCTGTGCTATAGTTTTTTCGCCCGATGATATTGGTCTTGTAACCGAAGGTCCTAAAAAAAGAAGAAGATTTATGGATATAGCAATTTCTCAGATACATCCTTCTTATTTAGGATATTTAAGAAATTATACAAGAGCGGTTACACAAAGAAACATAATTTTAAAAGATATAAAAAAAGGTCTTGCAGATTATTCTTTTTTAGACATTTTTGAAAATGAAATTGTTCAGAACGGTAAAGAAATAATTAAATATAGATTAGATTATGTAAACCAAATTAAAGACGTAATTAAAAATATTTATAAAGGAATTTCTGCCGAAAAAGAAGAACTTGATATTGAATATATTATGACTTCTTCTTATGAAAATTTAGAAAAAGACCTTTATAATGCAAGAAAGACCGATATTTTTTCTGCAATTACATCGGTTGGTCCCCACCGAGATGATTTAGATTTTAAAATTAACGGTGTTTCGGTTAGAAATTTTGCTTCTCAAGGACAAAGAAGAAGCGTTGCATTATCACTTAAACTTTCCGAAGCGGAAATTTTAAAGAATATAACGGGAGAATTTCCTGTTGCATTACTTGATGACGTTATGAGTGAATTAGACCCTACACGTCAGGATTATATTTTAAATCATATAAAAGGTTGGCAGGTTTTTATTACCTGTTGTGACCCTTCAAATACAAAAAATTTAGATAAAGGCAAAGTTTTTTCTATGAGTAACGGAAGGCTTGAAGAATAATGTATATACATTTAGGACAAGAAACTGTTGTAAAAAAAAAGGATATTATTGGAATATTCGATTTAGATAATACAACTATTTCTTTAAAAACAAGGCAGTTTTTAAAAATTGCCGAAAAAAAAGGACAGGTTGTAAACGTAAGTACAGAACTTCCAAAATCATTTGTTATTTGTAAAGAAAAAGGAAAAGAACAAAAAGTTTATATTACACAAATTTCTTCGTCTACGCTTTTAAAGCGCAGTGAATTTATAATTTGAATTTAAAAAAAGAGAGGTCAAAATTTATGAGCGAAAACATAAATTTACCAGGTGCAGAACAATATAATGAGTCCTCTATACAGGTATTAGAGGGTTTAGAAGCAGTAAGAAAGCGTCCCGGTATGTATATTGGTTCAACGGGTGAACGCGGTCTTCATCATCTGGTATATGAAATTGTTGATAACTCTATTGACGAAGCATTGGCAGGTTTCTGCGATAAAATTAAAGTAACCTTGCTTGATGACGGAATTGTTATGGTAGAAGATAACGGCAGAGGTATTCCTGTTGGTATAAATCCGCAAAAGGGTATTCCTACTGTTACCGTTGTATTTACAATTTTGCATGCAGGCGGTAAGTTTGGCGGAAACGGATATAAGGTTTCCGGCGGTCTTCACGGTGTTGGTGCTTCGGTTGTTAATGCGCTTTCTACTTATTTGGAAGTAACCGTTAAAGATGGCAAAAATGTTTACCGTCAGCGTTATGAAAAGGGTAACATTGTTACTGATCTTGAAGTAATAGGCGAAACAAATGAACGCGGTACTACCGTTGTTTTCAAACCTGACCCTTCAATATTTACCGATACCACTACTTACGATTACGATACTCTTAAAAACCGTCTTCGTGAGCAGTCTTTCCTTAATGCAGGAATAAGAATAGAACTAATAGATAAAAGAACCGACGTTTTTGAACCCAAAACCGATGAGTTCTATTATGAAGGCGGTATTAAGTCTTACGTAGAATTTTTACTTGAAGGTATGAAAAAAGAAAGCCTTAATAAAGAGGTTATCTATTTATCTGCCGAAAAAGACGACCAGACTGCTGAAATTGCTCTTATTTGGTCTACCGCTTATGACAGCAAAGTGATGTCGTTTGCAAATACGCTTCATACTATAGACGGCGGTACTCACGAACAGGGATTCAGACAGTCGCTTGCAAATACGGTTAATAAATATGCCTTCGATTTTAAACATCTCAAAGAAGGTAATGCAAGACTTAAAGCAGAAGATATTATTGAAGGTGTTGTTGCGGTTGTTTCGGTAAAACTTGCCGATGCGCAGTTTGAAAGCCAGACCAAAGCAAAACTTGGTAATACTTCTATAGGCAGAGTTGTAAGAGACCTTGTTAACGATAAACTTTATCAGTTCTTGGAAGAAAATCCTGCCGAAGCAAAAATTATTATTGAAAAATCAATTGCTTCTTCAAATGCGCGTGAAGCAGCTCAAAAAGCAAGAGAAGCAAGTAGAAACAAATCGGGTATAGGCGGAAAAACAAGAATGCCCGAAAAACTTAAAGACTGTATTTCCGATGACCCCACCAAAACAGAAATATATATTGTCGAAGGTGATTCTGCAGGCGGCAGTGCCGTTGAAGGCAGAAACTCTACTTATCAGGCAATTCTTCCGCTTTGGGGTAAAATGCTTAACGTTGAAAAAGCAAGAGACGATAAAGTTTACGGAAACGATAAACTTACTCCTGTTATTGTGGCATTAGGTACGGGAATAGGCGATAATTTTGATATTGAAAAACTTCGTTACGATAAAATTGTTATTATGGCCGATGCCGACGTTGACGGTAGCCACATAAGAACACTTTTACTTACGTTCTTCTACCGTTATATGCCTGCTCTTATTGAAACTGGACATATTTATTTAGCTCAGCCGCCCCTTTTCAGAATAAGCAAGGGTAAACAGCATTTTGATGCTTTTACCGATGAAGAAAAAGCAGAATATATTGAAAAACTTGGCGGAACAGCCGATGTTCAGCGTTATAAAGGTCTTGGTGAAATGGATCCTGACCAGTTATGGGAAACCACACTTAATCCTGAAACAAGAACGTTTTTAAGAGTAACAATGCAAGACGCCGAACTTGCCGATGCAACCTTTACAATGCTTATGGGTGATGAAGTTGAACCCAGAAAACAGTTTATAGAAGAAAACGCGGTATTTGCTACCGATCTTGATATTTAAGGAAAGGGGAGAGAAAAATGGCAAAACAAGAAAAAGTTTATTGGCCAAGCAGTGAAGAAACAAAAATTTTTCCTGTTGAAATTGTAGATGAAGTAAAAAGCAGTATGCTTCAATACGGTATGTCTGTGCTTGTTGGTCGTGCTCTGCCCGATGTCAGAGACGGACTTAAACCCGTTCACAGAAGAATACTTTACACAATGTATGAAAACGGCTTGACTCCCGATAAAGCATACCGTAAGTGCGCCGACACCGTTGGTGCTGTGCTTGGTCGTTATCATCCGCACGGTGACAGTTCTGTTTACGATGCAATGGTAAGAATGGCGCAGGATTTCTCACTCCGTTATCCTTTAATAGACGGTCACGGTAACTTTGGTAATATCGACGGTTATCCGCCTGCCGCTTACCGTTATACTGAATCTAAAATGAACCGACTTTCTCTTCATATGCTTGATGATATTGAGAAAGATACCGTTGATTTTGCACCTAACTATGATGACCGCTTAAAAGAACCCACCGTTTTACCTGTAAGATTTCCACAACTTCTTGTTAACGGTTCTTCGGGTATTGCTTTTGGTATGGCAACCGAAATTCCTCCGCATAATTTAGGCGAAGTTATAGACGGAATGTGCCACCTTATTGATAATCCCGAAGCGGAACTTGCCGATCTTTGTCAGTTTATTAAAGGTCCCGACTTCCCAACAGGCGGCATTATTATGGGCCATGACGGTATTCGTGCGGCTTATGCTACGGGTAAGGGTAAGATTATAGTTCGCGGTAAAGCCGAAATTGAAGAATTAAACAGCGGTAAATACAGAATTGTAATAACCGAAATTCCTTACAAGGTAAGAAAAGATGCGCTTGTTAAGAAAATTTATGATTTAGCAACCGATAAACGTATTGAAGGTATTGATGACGTTGTTGACTATTCTTCAAAGCGTGACGGCGGTATAAGAATTGTTGTAGAAGTTAAAAAAGATGCAAACCCACAGGTTGTTCTTAATAAACTTTATTCTTATACAGAACTTCAAACAACGTTTGGCGCTAACCTTATTGCTATTGCAAACGGCAAACCAAAGGTTTTAACACTTAAAGAAATGCTTCAGAACAGCATTGACTTCCAGTGTGAAATTGTTGAGCGTAAAACACGTTTTGAAATGAAAAAAGCGGCAGAACGCGCTCACGTTCTTGAAGGTCTTAAAACTGCGCTTGATTTTATTGATGAAGTTATTGATATTATTAGAAAAAGCGCTGACGTTTCTGCAGCTAAAGAAGCGCTTTCGGAACGTTTTGGTCTTGACGAAATTCAAACAACTGCTATTGTGCAGATGCAACTTGGCAAACTAGCCAACTTAGAAAAGCAAAAAATTCTTGACGAACTTGAAGAAAAGAAGGCATTTATTAAAGAGTGTGAGGCTATTTTGTCTAGCCGTGAACGCGTTCTTGATATTGTTAAAACTGAATCTTTGAATCTTCGCGATAAATATGCCGACGACAGAAGAACTGAAATTTCTCCTGTTTCGGGTGAAGTTGACATTGAAGACCTTATTCCCGAAGAAGAATGTGTTATTACAAAAACCGTTAACGGTTATATTAAGCGTATGGCAGCCGACACATATTCTGTTCAGCATAAGGGCGGCAGAGGTATTCTTGGTATGACCACCAGAGAAGATGACGTTATTGATAATATGATGACCTGTTCCTCACATGATGAAATAATGCTCTTTACAAGTTTTGGCCGCGTTTACCGACTTAAAGCCTACGAAATTCCGCAGGCAAGCCGTACCGCAAAGGGTATGAACGCTGTAAATCTTTTACAACTTCAAAGCGGCGAAAAACTTTCTATGATACTTTCTTGCGCAGAAGCAAATGATGATTGTCATATTTGTATGATAACCCGTAAAGGTACCATTAAGCGCACTAAGATTACCGACTTTATGCATATTAGAAAGACCGGTATTATTGCAATTGGTCTTGCAGAAGACGATGAACTCGCCTTTGTTCAGATGACAAGCGGTAACGATGATATTTATGTTGCTACCAAAAAAGGTAAGGGTATTCGTTTTGAAGAAACTCAGGTTCGCGCTATGGGCAGAACTGCTGCAGGTGTAAGAGCAATTAAACTTGCGCCCGATGATGAAGTTGTGGCAATGGATATCTGTCACGACGGTGACACCCTTCTTACCGTTACCGAAACAGGTTACGGAAGAAAGAGTTCTATTTCAGATTATCGCAGACAAAGCCGTGGCGGTAAGGGTACAACCAATTACCGTGTTGCTGCTTACGGTGACGTTGCAAACGTTCTTTGCGTAAATGATGATGAAGATGTAATTATGATTACTTCCGACGGTGTTATTATAAGAATACCCGTTAGTGAAATCAGCACCTTCAGCCGTCCTGCAAAGGGTGTAAGAGTAATGAGGGTTAGAGAAGGAGAAAAACTGTTATCGGTTGCAACGGCATTGCACGATGATTCAGAAGTAACAGATTTGCCTGAGGCTCCTGATGCCGATGCGGGCGATGTAGGAAATTTAGAGGAAGAAACTGCGGCGGAAACAGAATCTGACGAGGAGTAACTTAATGAATTTTGATCCTTATTATATCGATCCGTTGTTTTTACAAAAAGAAAACGAAAAAAAGCTTATTCGCGGTGCGGCAAACCGCACTGCGATAGCCTTTTTGCTGATGAGTGCCATAATGGTTTTATGGAGTTATCCATACTTTTTTGTTGCTAAAAAGTTTGGGCTTGAAACCTTGTTTTATAAATGGGCGGTAGATGACACACTTATTCACGTGTTCCAAATATTGCTTTCTTCTATTGCCTTTGTGGTTCCGTATCTTATTTTAGCAAAACTTTTTAAATTAAACTTAAACGATGCCTTGCAAATTAAACCCGTAAAAGAAAAAGGCTTGTTTGTGCCTTTAATGTTCTTGGGATTAGGTGTTTGCGGTTTTGTAAACGTAATGTCAAGCATTGCGGCTTATATATTGCAAAATTTAGGCATCACCTATGAAGCAAACATTCACCGAGATAATCCAAGCGGATTTATTGGTGTATTTCTTGTAATTCTTTCAACAGCAATAACTCCTGCTGTTGTAGAGGAATTTGCAATGCGAGGCGTATTATTAACGCAACTGAAAAAATTCGGCGAAGGTTTTGCCGTGTTTGTTACAGCAGTGGTGTTTGGCTTAATGCACGGAAACTTTGAACAAATACCGTTTGCTTTTTTGCTTGGTTTGTATCTTGGGTTTATTACCGTTAAAACTGAAAGCATACTACCCGCAGTACTGTTGCACTTTATAAACAATCTTTTCAGCGTGATTACAGGCTATCTTTCAGATAATTTAAGCACAAAAGCAGAACAACTAATGTTTCCCGCTTATTTTCTTGTGTTAATTGCTTTTGGATTTATAGGAATATTAATGCTTAAAGAAAAAAACATATTTAAATTTGAAAACACAGAAAGTGTGCTTAGCGAAAAAGAAAAAATCACCGCGTTTATATTTGCTCCATCTACAATAATTGTAATGGCGGTTGTAATATTAGAAGCATTTTTCATTTATGCGTAATTTATATCGCGGTCAATACGGCCGCGATATTTTGTTTCACGTGAAACAAAACAGAAAATGTTTCACGTGAAACATCTTGGAGGAACTATGGATAAAAAGTTTATGTTGAAAGCGCTTGAACTCGCCCATAAAGCCGAAGCGTTAGGCGAAGTGCCTGTGGGAGCCGTTATTGTTAAAGACGGCAAAATAATAGGCGAAGGGTATAATATGCGCGAAACAAAACAAAGCGCGTTAAGTCACGCCGAAATAGAAGCAATTAATATGGCTAATAAAACGCTTGGAAGTTGGCGGTTAGACGGTTGCGAGTTGTACGTTACTTTAGAGCCTTGTCCTATGTGCGCGGGCGCAATTATAAATGCGCGTATTAAAACCGTTGTTTTCGGCGCTTATGATATTTCGGTTGGCTCTTTTGATTCGGTTGTGAATCTGGCAAGTCTGCCCTACGGATTTGTTCCCGAAGTATACGGCGGTATTTGTGAGGCAGAGTGTAGCGCTGTTATGAAGAACTTTTTTAAAAAGTTAAGGAAGGAAAACCCGTGAAAAAGTATGATATTGAAAAAAGTCTTGGCTGTGAAGTGGGAATTTGTTCGTTTGAAACGGTAAAAGAACATCTTATTAATTGCCGTAACAAACAGTTGTTGCCCGAAAACGCCAAAAGTATTATATTATTTGTGTTTCCGTATAACGTAAAGGCAGAAAAACCAATGAATATTTGCCGATATGCCACGGTAAAAGATTACCATACTGTTTGCGCTGAAATATTACAAAAACACGCAGAAACGCTAAAAAGCCAACATAATGAATACAATTTCGTGCATTTTGTAGATAATTCGCCAATTCCCGAAGTGTTTGCTGCAGCAAATGCAGGGCTTGGTGTAGTGGGTAAAAACGGGTTGCTTATAACAAAAAAATACGGAAGTTACGTTTTTATCGGTGAAATTGTAACCGATATGGAAATTTATGCAGAAAATAAAGCAGAATCCTGTATAAATTGCGGAACGTGTGAAAAAGTATGTCCCGTAAACCTTAACAAAGAAAAATGTTTGTCACTTTTAACTCAAAAGAAGGGCGAACTTGAAGAATGGGAGAAAACTCTTATAAAACAAAGCGGATGTATATGGGGTTGTGATATTTGCGCCGACGTGTGCCCAATGAACAAAAACGTCGAACAAACCGATATTGAAGAGTTTATAAACAGTTATAAAAACGGTTATACTTTAGGCGAAGATATAAGCGGCAGAGCTTTTGCTTGGCGCGGAGAAAAGGTTATTAAAAGAAATTATGAGTTATAAAAAAAGACCGATTCGGGTGTTGTTCTTAGGGATAAAATGCCTAAAAAAGTAAATTTTTGTGTTCTAATGTGTTAAAAAGCCGTGGTACGCGTCAAGCGTTACCATGGCTTTTCGCCTTTTATCCCACTAAAAATTTTTCTTTTTTAGGTGCT
>JAZUPW010000005.1:0-105567 GCA_045605385.1 Acutalibacteraceae bacterium | reverse complement strand
CTCATATTATTCCAAAGCGTGTTCCACCCGCAAACTCTTACCTGCAGATTTTTATACTTTTCCGGATTCTTCTGCGCATCACGAAGGGTTTCGGTGTTAAAAATATTAAACTGAATTGACTGACCGCCTTTTTTAAGATATGTCATCAAAATTCCTTTAAACACATTGCAGCCGTTTTCGCCGTCTACTGTGCTTGGGTGAAGCATAACATCCAAACAAAAGGATTCGTGATAATCAGAAGGTGAAAGTTTTGTGGCTGATTCAATCAGCGCTGTAATACCGTTTTTATCCACACCCGGTACAGCGCTTGCGTTTTTAGAAAGCTCTTCTCCTGCATTTCTGCCATAAGGCAATGCGCCGGTTTTTTCACCCTGTATCACAAATGCTCGGGCAGAATGGAAGATTGCCTTATACACACCGCCTCTGCCATTTGGAACATTGTTCACCTTGTTGGCAAAATAGCTTGCCATCGCACTTGCATAAGTATCGGCAACGGTATCATTATTACCGTATTTATGCGTTGATTTTTTCACCTTTGCTTGCAGTAATTCATACCCTTGCCAGTTGTTTTTCAAAACCCTTGCTAATTCGGTTAAAGAGATTTCTTTTTTATCAAAAACAAATTCCTTGACCGCCATTAAGCTGTCAACTGCACTTGCAAAACCACAGTTCAGCATAGCATTGTTATTGAATTTGACACCACCGCCGTAGCCGTCTTTGCCGTTTTTAAGAGAGGTTTCTATTGTTGCAGAGTACATGGACGACGGATTGACAAAGGCGAGAAAACGCTCGGCATCGTTGGTGATCTTCATACTTTGCTCGATCAGATATTCCCATTGTTTAAGGAAAGCAAAATAAAAATCTTCAAAGGTTTTTATTTCGGAAATTTCGCCCGTTTTAATACCCACCTGCTTATTTGTGACGGTATCAAAACCGTTGGTAAACACAAACTCCACCGCCTTCGCCGCATTGACGTAGCCTGAGGAAGAAGAGACCTCGTTTGCTCTGACCCCTGTTTCATAACAACCGCGAATATCCATATTAAGCGCTTCCTCGTAAGTCGCACCGTATCCCATAACCGCCTTAATCATTGCGGGCTCGCAGCAGAAAACGATGCTCGCATTTTTTCGTCTGACCATATCAAAAGCCTTGTTTAAAATATTATCGGGTGTGTTTTCGTTAATTTTAAGCTGTATTTTGGGGTTGTAAATTTCAAGCTCATCATAGGTTTCTAAAATCAGTTCTGATAATTCGTTATACCTTGTGCTGCCATCAAGATTTGTGCCGCCCATATAAAAAGGCTGACCCCAATAGTTCCCTATTGCAGACCACTGCATCAAAAAGTATGATAAATAGTTACATGCATCCTCTTTTGTGATTTTATTCGATGCAATATCGTTTTTATAAAAAGAGTACAAAGTATTATCAAGACCATTACCAAGAGAGCGCACCTGATAACTGTCAATACTTTCTGAAATAATGAAATAAATATAAATAAGTTGTAACGCTTCATAAAAGGATGAAGGCGCACCGTCACGCAGATTTTTAAGACATTCAGCAATTTTCGGTGCCTTTTCAAAGCTTTGTTTTTTTGCTACACAGTACATTCTATCAATTAGATCAATGATAGCGGTATACTGAATCTCAATACCTTCAAAAAAAGCCGTCATTTCGCTATTTAACGTGCCGTTTTCCTTGTGCTTTCTCTTATATTCTCTTGCTCTTCCACGAATACCCGAAAATCCCAATTCCATCAGAGATTTCCAGTCAGGCACAACGTGGTCATAATCTACCCAGATCATAACCGCGCCCGAACGGTTAAAATCATCGCCGCGTTGCAAAGTTTCAGGGGCGCGATAAGCTCTTGATTCCCTTTCCCATTTTTTAAAGGTTGTATTATTGGCCAGTCGGTTAAGAGAATAAAGACCAACAAAATAATCGTGTTCGTTTATATACAAACGCTCATTTTCAAGAACATATTTGATAGCCATAGCTCTTGCGACCGGATGCGGCAATTGCTCTGTTTTAAAAGAAAGTTCTTCGAGTCCTTTTAAAAGCTCTGTGTCATCAAGTCCGCTTTCTTCAATATACCCGATTCCGTGATATGCCATACGTCCAAAAGCATCAAACTCTTTATCGGGATCGTGATACTTTCTTTCAATATAATATCGATCTGTTTTTGTAATCATATAAACACCGCCTTTTAAATTCATTCTATAACAAAACGATACATTTTACAATGAACGAAAGAAAATCACTTGACTATTTCGAAAGTGAATTTTATAATAATGTTGGTGATTATATGAAAAACTTTATGACGCACAATTTTATAATCGGCGAAATCACATTTGCGAATATTGTCAAAGCAGGTACAGGCACCAAGACTCACAAAAACAGGAAAAGCCACGGTCTTGCCTTTTTCCCCGGTGGTGAAAGAACCTTTTATTTCGAACACAAAAAAATAAAGGTCGGAGAAAACGAGGTCGTATATTTTCCCAAAGGCTCCAACTACACAATAGCGGAAAAAAAGTCCTTTGACTGCTATGCGATAAATTTTGAAATGCCTGATGGCGCCTTGTTTGAGCCTTTTTCATTTAAGATTAAAAATGCAAATATTTATCTCGATAGTTTTATGCAAGCACAAAGGCAGCAAGCGCGAAAGGTAATGGGATATGATTCTAAAATCAAATCCGAGCTTTATAACATAATTTATAATTTGCAAACGGAATATCATACACCGTATACTAATTCTAAAATCATAGATCCTGCAATAAACTATATTCACTCAAACTATTGTAAAGAGAACATAAGCATTGGACACCTTTCATCATTATGCGGTATAAGTACCGTACATCTCAGAAATACTTTTATCAAACAGTTTGCAATCTCTCCTCTCAAATACATAAACAATCTTAAAATGGCCCGTGCAAGAGAACTACTTGATTCACAATTTTATACGGTAAGCGAAGTATGTTTTCTCTCAGGCTTTAACAATGAAAGTTATTTCAGCCGGGAATTTAAAAAGCATTTCGGCATATCGCCCGGTGAATATGCAAAAGCATCCCGAAAATAAATCGGGATGCTTTTTTCAGTTATGATGCATCTTTTATTTTTTCGGCAGGAGCAAGCCTCTGCCCTACACTTTGCGCTGTTTCAAGCATATTTTCGGCAAATATGCCGTAGCCTTTTGTTGGGTCGTCGACTAATACGTGGGTTACTGCGCCGATAAGTTTGCCATTTTGGATAATGGGACTACCCGACATTCCCTGCACTATTCCGCCGGTTTTTTCTATTAAATCATTATCGGTTATTTCAACTATAAGATTTTGTGTTGTGTTATTAACATTAATGTCCTTAACTTTTACAGTACAGTTATAAAGTTGCGGTCCGCTTTCATCGGTAGTGCAAAGAATTTTTGCATTACCGTTTTTAATTTCATTAGCAAATGCTATTTCAGTTAAATTATCAAGATTAATTTCACAGCTCAAATCTCCATATATACCATTATTAGTATTTGCGGTCATATTAGCGATTTTTCCGTATTCAAGTTTACCCTTAAGTTCGCCGGGAACTCCCGCTACGCCGCGAATTACAGATACTATTGAAGCGTTTACAAGTTGTCCGTTTGAGAAATCTATAATCTCGCCCGAATCTTTATCAAAAACAGCATGTCCCAGCCCACAAACCGTATTTGTTTGCGGTGAGTAAAACGTTAACGTTCCTATACCGGCAGAACTGTCTTTAACCCAAATTCCCGCTCTATAAAGATTTTCATCTAATGATAAAACGGGTTTTAATTGCTTTACTATTTTTTCTTCTTCTCTTCTTAAAACGATATTTAGCGTCTCACCGCCGCAGTCTTCAATTAAATTTGCTAAATCCTCGTTACTATTTACCTTTACGCCGTTTACGGAAATAATATAGTCGCCCACTAAAATACCCGCATCCTTCGCCGGACAGTATTTTCCAGTTGAAGTGACAATATCACTTATATTGCTTACCAAAACACCGTCGGTGTACATTTTAATTCCAAACGGAGTACCTAGCACTGCAACGTTTGTTTCATCCACAACAAGCACGTTTGCCTGTTTAACAGGAATTACACCAAGTAATTTAATATCTACCTTAAAATTTTCACCTACGTCATTAATTACTCCTGTTTCTTTTAAAACAACACCGTTATATTCTGCAGTTACCGGAATTAATGAATTAATTACTATTGAAGATCCCTTTGATATTGTAAACTGCTCATTTATTGTTCTTCCGTAATATCCTGCAGCCGCTCCTAATGTCAATACGTTTATACAAAGAAAAACGTATAACCCAATTATAATCCTTTTTACAATTTTCATTAATATCACCAAAAACTATTCTGCCCTTGGTGAAGTAAATTTAAAGATTAAAAATTTTTCCGTAAATTATTTTTAAACTGAACGGGTCCGTTTATAAGAATTGTTTCTTCGCCTATTACCTGAATATTCTTCCAAGGCAATACAATGTCATCTTCTTTACCAACGAATCCCAAATATTTTGGCTTTCCGTATATAACAACGTTTGCAACTTCACCAGTTTCGGTTTCAATTTCAATATCGTTAATAAAACCTAAAACCGTGCCTGTTTCTACACTGACAACCTGCTTATTTTTTAAATCAAGAATATTGCAAATCATAAAAAAACACCTCATAAAAAATTATGAGGTGAAATAATAAAAAATACTAAGAACGGTGGATTTTTTCAATTGCACATTTTTCAAGTCTTGATACCTGTGCTTGAGAAATTCCTATTTCATTTGAAACTTCGGTTTGTGTCATTCCTGCCATAAAACGCAAAGTTAAAATTTTCTTTTCGCGTTCATCAAGTTTTGCAATTGCTTCTTTAATAGAAATTTCATCCAACCAACTGTCAGCCGAAGCGTCATCTCCTATCTGGTCGAGTACATATACCATATCACCGCCATCGGAAAAAACGGGTTCGTAAAGCGATAACGGGTCAACTATACTTTCAAGTGCAATAACCACTTCTGTTTCAGGCATATCAATTGCTTTGGCAATTTCGCATATTGTCGGTTCTTTTTGATACTTATTAATCAGTTCTTCCTTTGCCTTCATAGCCTTATAGGCGGTGTCTTTTATAGAACGGCTTACTCTTATGGAATTATTATCTCGCAAATATCTTCTGATTTCACCAATAATCATTGGAACTGCATAGGTAGAAAAGCGAACGTTCTGCGTTACATCAAAATTATCAATTGCCTTCATAAGTCCAATACAACCAACCTGAAACAAATCATCCATATTCTCTCCGCGATTAGAAAACCGTTGAATTACGCTTAATACTAAGCGCAGATTCCCGTTAATCAGTTCATCTCTTGCTCCTTTTTCACCTTGCCTTATTTTTTTGAGCAATTCAGTTTTTTCTTTTTCTTTTAAAACCTTTATCTGTGAAGTATCAACCCCGCAGATCTGAACTTTTGTATTAAAAATAACAGACACCTCCAATAATTCTTAATAGAATTATTGCCAGATGTCTGAAAACTAAACTTGCAAATTAATATTTAATTAAAATGTTTTTAACTTTTTCAACGTAACTGTTTACTTCGGTATCTAATTGCTGTTTAATATCAGCATTGCCGTTATTATTGTTTAAAATTTCGTACAAACGCATTTTTGTACTTTCGGCTTCGCCTAATATTACGTTTTTGTCATCAACCGCAGAGGTAGAATTTGAAGAAGAAACGCAAAGTTCTGCTTTAGTACACTCAAGAATAACTTTCGCCACACAAGAAACAGCGTAATCTTCGTTTTCAACACCACAATCAGGTACAATATCAACAATTTTCGTATTAAAATCCAAAGCATTTACGGGAACTGTTTCATTAGCAGAATCGGTAACAATATCTTCACAAGACATTACAGTTGAAGACTCTTTTTCTTCATTATCTGCTAAGTTTTCTAAAACTTCAGATTTTACAGACAACACATTAATTTTATCTTTTAAAATGCTGATTTCATCGTTTAAAGAATTAATAACAGAATTCGCTTGATTAAGTTTTTCTTCAAGCAATTTATTTTGTAAAATTAATTTCTTTTTACGCATATTTTTCTCCCGTACTGAATTTGAATCAGTATATTTTTTCTTTAATATAAGAGTTGCTATTAATAAAAATAAGCATATTCCTGCCAATGCACCAAACAAATCAATTAATACGTCTCTTACTTCACAACTTCTGCCTTTAACAAACAATTGATGAACTTCATCGCTAATAGCATAAACAAGACTAAAAACAAGCGAAGAAATAAATAAACCGTTGAATTGAATTTTAAAAGTAGAAAAAGCACCTGCTACATTAAATCCTAAGAAAGCATAAATTAAAAAATGAGCAGATTTACGAACAATAAACTGCATTGCTTCAACAAATGCAACTTTAGAAGATGCATCTAATTCTTCAAATTGTTGTACAAAAAGTTTGGAGAACTTAAAAATAAGTTCTCCACTTGTTTTCGAAGAAACACTTGCAGTTTGCGCCGACATATAGAATATTAGAGAACAAACTGCAAATGCAAAAAATATGAAAACAATCCTGAAAAATTTATTACACTTTCCGTAAATATCAAATATCATAATTAATAATTGAAGAATCTTTTAGGATTCACCTTTACACCGTCATAAATAGTTTCAAAGTGTATATGCGGACCGGTTGACCAACCTGTTGTACCAACATAGCCAATAATTTGACCCTGCTCTACCGTTTGCCCAACACTAACAGCAGTTCGTGACATATGAGCATAAAGCGTTTTATACGAATGTCCGTTATATTTTCCGTGGTCTATAGCAATATAGTTTCCGTAACCGCCGCCACAACCGCAGGATCCTGATTTACCATAGTCGTGACCGCAAGAACTACAAGCGCTGTAAACGGTGCCAGAAGCAGCTGCTATAATTGGTGTACCGTAAATCCCACCACCCGCTATATCAATACCTTTATGGTTACCGTTATGAACGGAGTCACCACTGTTAAAACCCGCAATAACATAGAAAAACGATTTTGAAGGCCATTTTAAAATACCGTTACTTGAAGCAATACCGCCGCCGCCAACAGACGGTGCAGTCATTCTATCAATATCGTCTGAAATTTTCTTAAGAGCAGCGTTATCAGCAGCAATATCACGGTCAATTTTATTAATTAAACCCTGAACCTCGGCAACCTGTTTATCAAGTGCCGCTTTTTCCTTGTCCACTTCGGCTTTTGCCGCTTTTTGTTCATCTAAAAGAACCTGAATTTCAGCTTGTTCCTTTTCAATCTCATTAATAGTGGAAGAAATATTATCAATCAACGCTTTATCGTGTGCAGACACACTTTTTGCCATTTGCGCCAAAACCAGATAATCGGAAAAGTTTTCGGCGCCAAGCAAAATTTGAACGTTACTTTTAGTATTACTCATATAGATTGAACGGATTCTCTTTTTAAATTGCTGCTTATCATCAGCAATTTTTTCATTCATTGTATCTATTTCATCCTGCTTTTTACTAATTTGTGAATTCAAATTTGATATTTTACTGTTAAATTCAAAAATAATTGCCTGAGTAGCCCTTATTTGCTTATCAAGCCCATCTTTAATTTTACTTTGTTCAGCCTTACGATTCTTTAAATCATTAAGACTGTTTTGAGCTTGTTTTTGTTGCTCTCTTAGTTCGCTTAAAGTAGCAGCACTAACATCATAATTAGTCGGAATTACCGAAACTGTAAGCGCAACGCAAAGCATTATAGCAGCTACCTTCAGTAAATGTTTTAACTTCATAAAATCTCCTTATATTGCAGAAAATTCACTACCCTCACGGCGTAAATATTTTCCTATCATAATAATACTGCCAATAGAACCGGCAAGAACACCTATAGCCATAAATACACCAAATAACATAAGTGCCTTGGAAGAAAAACTAATAATGGCAGTAGCACCTATATTAGAAAGAATTGCTTCGGTTGCCACACGGTAACAACAATAAAGAATTCCTTCGGCAAGAATTGCAGAAATAACACCTATAGTTATGCCTTCAACAACAAATGGCAATCTTATAAAAGCATCGGTTGCACCAACCGCTTTCATAATACCAATTTCGAGTTTACGGTTATACATAGTTACTCTTATAGTATTTGAAACAATAACCAACGAAATAATTAAAAGAATTGAAATAATTGCAATTCCCGCAATAAATACACCGCTTTTAATAGAAGAAATTTTTTCTGCAAGATCGTTTTGCGATTGAATAGATTCAACACCTTTAACTGCAGAAATTGCATCAACGGTTTCTTTAAAAGTTGATAAGTCGACCATTGTTATCTTAACTGCATCAGAAAGCGGATTTCCGTTTTCTTCTTCAAGAAAAGTGAAGTATTGCTCTTCGCCCTCTAAAAGAGTTGCTTTAATATCTTCAAGAGCTTTATCTTTACTGATATACTCTGCAGAAGCAATATTATCAATTGCAGCAATTTTATCGCGTACAGCAAGTGCCTCTTCTTCATTATGAATCAAATAAGATTCATAAGCAATACCGTTATCATCAACTTCGGCACCTTCAGGAACCTTACGGTCTTCATCATACAAAGCGGCATTATAGTCATCAAGGTACGCCATAACAACGTTTTGCTGTTCAAGATTTCCTATAATTTTAGAAACATTTAAAGAAAGCATTAAAGCAAGTCCGATAAGAACCATACATGCAACAAGAACACCAATTGAAGACAATGTCATCAGGCGGTTTACCCATACATTTTTAATGCCTTCTTTTGTGAGGTAGTTAAAACTATTAATTTTCATTAATTCTACCTCCCGAATTGTCGGCAACAACCTTACCGCCGTCTAACATAATTACACGGTGTCCAAAATCTCTAACCAAGTTATGGTCGTGAGTTACCATTAAAACGGTTGTACCTCTACGATTAATTTCTGTAAGCATATTTACGATTTCGTAAGACATATTAGGGTCTACGTTACCCGTAGGCTCGTCCGCGATAATAAGGCTTGGAGAATTAACAAGCGCTCTTGCCAAACCTACACGCTGCTGTTCACCGCCCGAAAGTTGATTAGGCATTGAACGGGCTTTATCACCAAGTCCCACCATACTCAATGCCTTAGCAACCTGAATACGAATATCCTTAGGTTCAGCGCCGGTAACGTGCATAGCAAACGCAACGTTGTCAAACACCGTCATATTAGGAATAAGTCTGAAATCCTGAAAAACAATTCCCATAGTTCTACGAAGCATAGGGACTTGCTTGTGAGCCATTTTTGTTAAGTTAAAACCATTAACGTGAATTTCACCTGCGTTTGGTTTTTCTTCACGCATTATAAGTTTCATAAAAGTACTTTTACCGGCACCCGAGGAACCAACAACAAATACAAATTCGCCGTTATCAATAGAAATATTTACATCACTAAGTGCCTTAGTTCCTGTCTGATATGTTTTAGAAACACCTTTAAACTCAATAACAGGAGGTTTAACAGAGGCTATTTGCTCTTCTGACAACATTATCACTCATTTCTTAATATTTGACCGGATTTGATTTAAGGTACCGATTTACCATTAAAGCAATCTTAAACACAATAGCGTGGTCAAATTCTCTTAAATCAAGGCCGGTTATCTTCTTAATTTTTTCAAGTCTGTATACAAGCGTATTTCGATGTACAAACAAGCGTCTTGAAGTTTCGGAAACGTTAAGATTGTTTTCAAAGAATTTTTGAATTGTGAATAAAGTTTCCTGGTCAAGGCTCTCAATAGAACCGCGTTTAAATATCTCTCTTAAAAACGTTTCGCAAAGAGTTGTGGGTAACTGATAAATAAGTCTTGCAATACCCAAATTGTTATAGCAAACAATAGTTTTATCGGTGTCGAACACTTTACCAACTTCTAACGCTGCCTGTGCTTCTTTGAAAGAACGCGCTAAATCCTTAAGATTATCCACAGTAGTTCCAACACCAATGTTGGTATGAGCATAAAATTCACCTGAAAGAGTATCGGCAATAGTAGTGGCAAGTTGCCTAATATCATCATCATCAATACCCGGTTTTGTTTCCTTAATTAAAGCAATATCGGTTTCATTAATGCTTATAACAAAATCTTTATTCTTATCGGGGAATAAATTCTGAATAATATCAAATACCGAAATATCATTACCGTCACTTATACGAATTAGAATAACTGTACGCAAAACGTCCGACGCAAAATACAGTTCTCTTGCTTTAAGATAAATATCACCCGGTAAAATATTATCAAGAATTATATTCTTAACAAAATTACTTCTGTCATATTTTTCATCGTAATAAAATTTAATATTAGAAAATGCAACGGCTAAAATATTGCAATACTTTTCAGAGATTAAATCTTCGCCCTCAACAAACAATGTATAATCGTTTCTGTGACCTGCGCCTAACTTCTTTAAAGTATAACCCTCTAACTTAATACACTCGGTAGAAAAAAGATTCTCATCGGTAAAACTTAACGCTTCACCAATTTTCCCCAACTCACTACAAGCTATAATTGTTAAGTTCGCATCAAGAACACCAAAAGTAACATCTACAGAATCTTTCATCTGAGAAATTACACCTTGAAATAAACGGTTAGACAATAAAAACACTCCCTTTATATAATAATATATAATATTACATATACATTGTACACAAAAACGTTGTATAATTCAAGTACCAAATAAAAAAAGTTACAAATTTATTACAATTTTAAAAAAAGAGTAACAATTCACCTTTTAAAAAAAAAGAAAACCCTTTGACAAAGCAAAGGGTTTTCCTATAATTAGTTAGTAATTGTAAGTTCGGTGTCTTTATCAAAGAGATGAATCTTAGCAGGTTCAAGAGCAATCTTGATTCTGTCACCGGGACGAGCAGTATTTGTGGGCGAAACGCGAGCATTTATAGGCTGACCTTCGCAATCCATATAAAGGTAAGTTTCAGCACCCATAAGTTCGGTAACTTCAACGTCAGCTTCTACAATACCGTCTGGATTTGCAGCAAGAAGATCTTCTTCATTGTGAACATCTTCAGGACGAATACCCATAATAACTTCCTTACCAACATAAGCCTCAAGACGGTTGTCCTTATTCTTTGATTCGGGAAGCTTGATTTTGAACTTAACGCCTGCTCTTGTCTTTGTATCTTCAGAGCCGAATTCAACAAAGTAATCGTTGCCTTCTTTAAGAATAACGCTTTCGATAAAGTTCATCTGAGGAGAACCAATAAAGCCTGCAACGAAGAGATTGCAAGGATAGAGATAAAGATTCTGAGGAGTGTCAACCTGCTGGATAAAACCGCCCTTCATAACAACGATTCTGGTACCCATGGTCATAGCTTCAGTCTGGTCGTGGGTAACGTAAATGAATGTTGTACCAAGTCTTTGATGCAACTTAGAAATTTCAGTACGCATCTGTGCACGAAGTTTAGCATCCAAGTTAGAAAGCGGTTCGTCAAGAAGGAATACCTTAGGTTCACGAACGATAGCACGGCCTAAAGCAACACGCTGTCTCTGACCACCAGAAAGAGCCTTTGGTTTACGTTCAAGAAGATGTTCGATATCAAGAATTCTTGCAGCTTCTTCAACACGGCGTCTGATTTCATCTTTAGAAGTCTTACGAAGTTTAAGACCAAAAGCCATATTATCAAAAACTGTCATATGCGGATAAAGAGCATAGTTCTGGAAAACCATTGCTATATCTCTATCCTTAGGAGCAACGTCGTTAACTACGCGGTCACCGATATAAATCTGACCGTCAGAAATTTCTTCAAGACCTGCAACCATTCTAAGAGTTGTAGACTTACCGCAACCTGAAGGTCCAACAAGGATGATAAATTCCTTATCTTTAATTTCAAGGTTGAAGTCCGATACAGCTACAACACCGCCGGGATACTTTTTGTACACATTGCGAAGAGATAAACTTGCCATATTTAAACCTCCTACATATTATGCAAGTATTTTACTAAAGTATTATATCAAAAACCTTTTACAAATACTATAGGCAAAATAGTTGAAGAAAATAAAAAATTTTATATATTTTCAACAACAGATTACCAAAAATCAACAAAATATCAATTTTTCTATGTCAGAGTATGATATTTCTACATACTCACCATACTCAAGATTTTCGGGAATATACATTTTGCCAATGCTTTCGCGGTGAAGTTTTTCTACCCCAAGACCAACAACGCCAAACATTCTTTTAATTTGGTGATACTTGCCTTCACATATTTTAACTCGAACAACATTTTCTGAAATAATTTCAAGAGTAGCGGGCGCGCATTTAGTGCCGTCAGCAAGTACAACACCATCATAAAAGGTTTTAACATCTGCATCGGTTGGTGTCCCGTCAAGAGTTGCAATATAACTTTTGACAATTTTACTTTTTGGACTAATTATTTTATGCGCAGTTTCCCCGTCATCAGTTATCAGTAACAGACCTGTTGTATCCTTATCTAATCTGCCAACCGGAAAAAGTTGACGGTGTTTTGTCTCTTCTCCTAAAATATCAATTACGGTTTTTTTAGATTTATCATTAGTAGCCGATAAAACGTCCGAAGGTTTATTTAATAAGTAGTACACAAACTCTTTAAAGCCAATTGGCTTACCGTCAATTAAAACCAACGACGATTCAGCATTAATCTTGGTATCGGCATTAACCCAATTAATGCCTTCAACCCTTACCCTGCCTGTTGTTATTAATTTTCTGCATTCACTTCGACTGTATGATGTTTGTGAAGAAATATATTTATCAAGTCTTATTAATTTCATATACATTATTCTTTGTAAGCGGAAGAATATACCCACCATATAACTTTTCAGATATATCTCCACCAACAATTTTCCCTTTTATAATTATTAAGTGAATATAATATTCGTTATATTCATAAGTAAATAATTGCGCATTATTTCCGCAAAAGCGTTTAAGATTAATATTCGCCTTACTAAGTATTGAATTATAGCGAACATAAAATTCGTTAAAATGAATCGGAATCGTTATTTCCTTGCAAGAAACAGGTTGAGAAACACCAACAACCCCTAAATCGTATAAATACGAATTCCTTGATTCTTCGGTATCACCTTTAATGGCGTAATTATTTACAGTAAGACCAATAACGCCAAGAATAACTAAAAACAATAATAGACAATAAAAAACAACTAACGTGCTTCTTGAACAAACCAAATACACTTTCACATTTTTCACTCCCATAAAAAGTATATGGCAGTAAAAAATATTTTATCATTCTTTATCTATTAAACATACACAGTGGGCGGCAATCCCCTCTTTATTACCCGTAAATCCCAATCCTTCTTCGGTAGTTGCTTTAACGTTAACGGCGCCTTCTTCAATATATAATGCATCAGCAATAACCGAAACCATATTACTTATATACGGAGCAAGTTTAGGCACTTGAGCAATAATTGTGGCATCAATATTAACAACACGGTAACCGTATTCTTTAATTTTAGAGTAAACTTCTTTTAACAAAAGCAAACTGTCAATGCCTTTGTATTTTTCATCGCTATCGGGAAAATGTTTGCCGATATCACCAAGAGCCGCAGCACCCAAAAGGGCGTCACAAACGGCGTGTAAAAGTACGTCGGCGTCTGAATGTCCTAAAAGTCCTAATTCATAAGGAATTTCAACACCGCCCAAAAAAAGTTTTCTTCCTTCACAAAATCGGTGTACGTCATATCCGTGTCCAATTCGCATATTAAAAATCCTCCAACAAAACCCGTGCAATTTTTAAATCAATTGCAGATGTAATTTTAATGTTTCGGGGGTCACCGTCAACAACAAAAACTTTTTCTCCGAACATTTCCATAACCGAAGCATCATCTGTAACGCTTTGTAAATTATCACAACGTTCAATTAATTCTCTATATTTATTAATTTCAACTCGTTGCGGCGTCTGAACATTAACAAGTTCGCTTCTTATAAGAGTTTCTTCAACAAAATTATTCTTAACCTTTTTAACTGTATCAATACAAGTGTTTGCACAAATAACACAGGAATGGGCATAATCAGCGGTTGCAACATTTTCAATAACTTGCTGAGAAACAAGCGGTCTTGCTCCATCGTGAATAAAAACGTACTTATCGGATAAAGCAACAAGTTTTAATCCGTTTACAACAGAATCGGCACGGGTTTGACCGCCCAAAGCAATACCTTTTAATTTTGAAATAAGAAACCGCTTTGCATATTCGTTAACAGTTTCAACTTTTTCTTCTTTGGTAACAACAATGATTTCAGAAATATAATTGCTTCTTTCAAAAGCAAGCATTGTTCTTGCCAGAACGGGAATACCTGCAATTTCTGCAGTTATTTTATCTATCCCCTTCATTCTCGAAGAACTCCCGCCCGCAACTATTATAACAGGAAAACCTGATTCTCTAACATTCTCAACTTCGTAATCCAAAGAAAACTCGGTCTTTACAGCCATAATTACCTCCGCAGAAAAAACCGCACTCTACCTAAATGTAAAGTGCGGTAAAAATTATTCGTCAACTTCTTCTATGTCGTCTTCAAGTTCAAACTCAAGGTCTGTACCGCAGTTTGGACAAGTAATGCCTTCATCTTCAAGCATTTTGTCATCAATATAAATTATATCATGACAATTAGGGCATTCAACTTCATAAAGTTCATCATCTTCGCAACAATCACAACCGTCGCAAAAATCTTCATCTTCATCATCTTCATAAATGAAGTCTTCAAGATCAGCAAGATCTTCATCTATTGTGTTAATCTGATCGCAAAGCATAGCGCAAGCATCCTGAGCATCTTCAAGATCAACAGCAATATCACCCAAAAGGTCAATAATTGCGGCAATAACTTTGCCTTCTTTTGAATTTTCATCAAGCTGAAGACCTTCAGCCAAGCCTTTAATATAAGCAGCTTTTTCAGAAACTGTCACTGTAGGTTCCTCCAATTTTTTAATTAAGCGCGTTCCATATATTCGCCCGTACGGGTATCAATACGAATCTTATCTCCTTCGTTAATGAAGAGCGGAACACGGATTTCAGCACCTGTTTCAAGAGTAGCAGGCTTTGTAGCGTTAGTAGCAGTATCGCCTTTGAAACCGGGTTCTGTAGTAGTAACTTCAAGTTCTACAAAAGTAGGTGGTTCAAGACCAAACACCTTACCCTTGTAAGAAAGAATTTTACAAACCATATTTTCTTTAACAAACTTTAAAGTGTCACCAACGTCTGTTGCATTAATGGGAACAAGTTCATATGTTTCCTGATCCATAAAGTAATAAAGATCGCCATCGTTATAAGAATATTCCATATCCTTTCTTTCAACGAAAGCAGTTGGAAACTTTGCACTGGGGTTATAGCTTGTTTCAATAACAGCACCTGTAATAACGTTCTTAGTTTTTGTTCTAACAAACGCAGCGCCCTTACCGGGTTTAACATGCTGAAAATCTATAACCTGAAGTACGTTTCCATCTTCTTCAAATGTAACACCTTTTCTAAAATCACCGGCACTAATCATAAAATGAATCCTCCAAATATATTATTACTAAAGAATTATAAGCGTTTTTGCAGCTTTTGTCAAGTTTTGGGATGAAATATTTTTCACCACAACCATATCTTCTATTCGTACTCCAAATTTACCGGGCAAATAAATGCCGGGTTCGCAAGTAACAATTTGCCCTGTTTTAAGCATTTTTGTACTCTTAACAGATAAATTTGGATACTCATGTATTTCAAGTCCCACACCGTGTCCCGTACTGTGAGAAAAATACTCACCGTATCCTGCTTCATTGATAACATCTCTTGCAGCTTTATCAACATCTTTACAAGAAACGTTCTTTTTAACCGTTTTAATTGCAGCAATTTGCGCATTTAAAACAGTATCATAAACCTTTGCCATTTCATCGCTTACATAAGACACTGCAACGGTTCTTGTCATATCGCTGTGATACCCCTCACACACGGCGCCGAAATCCATTGTAATAAAGTCACCGCATTCTATTTTCTTATCTGTAGGAACACCGTGCGGTAAACAAGAATTTACTCCCGAAACACAAATAGTATCAAATGAAACCCCTTCGCTACCTTTTTTGCGCATTAAATAATCAAGTTCCAAAGCAATATCTTTTTCAGAAATACCAACCTTAATATAATTCAGTACCTCAACAAACGCCTCTTCGGCAATCCTCTGTGCTTGTATCGTTTTTTCAATTTCATATTTATTCTTTACCGAACGTGCAACAAGAAAATCTTCACAAAGTTTGGTTGAGCATTCAATATCACACTTAATATTCTTCTTAAAACCCGCAAAGTTTGTAACCGAAAGACTTGCTTCTAAAAAGAGATTTTTAATTGCATTATCACTAAGCAAAGAATTTATTTGTTCATAAATATCTTCCAGCAAAATAACATTTATTCCATCTTTAACAGAAGATTTAGCCGCTGTAATATATCTGCCGTCAACAAACAAATATATCTCTTTCTCGCATATTAGCAAATATCCTAAAGAAGAATCAAATCCGCTAATATATCTGCGGTTAACGTTATCACAAATTAAAACCGCAGAATCATTTTCAAAATATTCCTTTAAAAAGTCAAGTTTAAGTTTTTTCATAATCCTAACACCGAGAAGTAGTAATCTTTCATAGCCTTTGCATCTTCTGCCTGCGTTCCTGCCGATTCACAAACAAACGTAGGCGTCAGATTATATTCGGCAACAAGTTCCATAAGAGGAGAATATTCAGGTCCATAAACGTTATCGGAAAAAGTTAAGTGCTTTTTTTCACCGCCGTCGGTATACTCTATTTTAGAAAAGTGAGAATGAAAATTTTTGGCTCTTTGCTCACCCAAACGGTTTTTAATTGAGTTCAATACTAAATCAAAATCCGTTTTTTCTTTCAAACTGCCTAATGTCCTTGCGTTTAAGTGACCGAAATCTATACAAGGAATTAACGATTCATCTAATTCACACAAAGATAAAACTTCATCAAGTGTACCGAGCTGATTAATTTTCCCCATTGTTTCAGGACAAATGTGAATATGTTCTAAATTTTCGTTTTTTAGCGCATTAAGTGCAAGAATCATTGTATCTTTAGCAAGACTTAATGCCTCTTCACGGCTGATTTTACCGCAAGAACCTGTATGCACAACAATTCTGTTGCCGCCCATTGCGTTTACAGCACGGGCGCTTTGAAGAATATAATCAACCGATTTAATTCTTTTTTCTTCTTCAACCGAAGACATTGAAATATAATATGGTGCGTGCAGTGAAATTGTAAGGTTTTTCTTTTTAAATTCTTCACCTAAAATCTTTGCTTTATCTAAACCGATATTTACACCGCGACCGCACTGATATTCAAAATGATCAAGTCCCATTTTAATCAGATACTCGGGAACTTGTAAACTGTGTTTATAACCCATAGCCGAAAAACTGTCGCTTGTACCGGCAGGTCCGAATTTTGCTGTCATTACTGCACCTCAATTTTTAATAATCTAATTAATACTTTCTCTAAATAACGCCTTATTTTAAAAGATATCTTATCTTCAAGCAAAATCGGCTTTAACAAAATAACCTTAACACCGTATAATTTTGCGCCAAGAACGTCGGTAAACATCTGGTCACCAACAACACAAATTTCATTTTTATCGGCGCCAAGTCTTTTTTTGGCAATTCTAAATCCTCTAGAAAGCGGTTTTAAAGACATAGAAACAAAATCCAAATCAAGACCTTTTGCAAAAGGTTCTACCCTTTGAAATTTAGAATTAGAAGTTAAAATCAGTGAGATACCGTTTTCTTTCATATTAGATAGCCATTTATATAAGCCGTCAACATATTCTTTTCCGTGATGTATGGATAAAGTATTATCAACATCTAAAAACAAAGTATTCACTTTTAATTTCTTTAAATCTTCAACAGAAATATCTGTAACTCTATATTTATATAAATTCGGACGAAACATAAAAACATCCTTTTAAAAAATTTTCAAAAAAGAAAAGCGATTGATTGCTCAACCGCTTACTTTACAAAATAATACTTAGCGGAATTTACGCTTACGTGCGGCTTCCGACTTCTTTTTACGCTTTACAGAAGGCTTTTCATAGTGTTCTCTTTTACGAACTTCTTGAATTACGCCGTCTTTAGCAGTCTGTCTCTTAAAACGTCTTAAAGCATTATCAAGTGATTCATTTTCTTTAATACGAACCTGACTCATTTGTATTCCCTCCCTTTAAAACCGACAAGGGTAATATTTACTCACCTATTATACAATACTACCAAGTAATATGTCAAGAAGTTTTTCATTTTTTGTTAAATAAAAATATTTTTTTAAAATTTAAAAATAATACTTGCAATAATAAAAATAATGTGCTATAATCACTATCGTTGACTATCCGGGTGTGGCGCAGTTTTGGTAGCGCGCTTGAATGGGGTTCAAGAGGCCGCAGGTTCAACTCCTGTCACTCGGACCAAAAAATCCAAGTCTTTGGACTTGGATTTTTTTATTCAAGCCGATAGGCTTGGTATATCATCACGCGATAGCGTGTATATCATTGCCGCATTTATACGGCGTATATCATCACACCATAGGTGTGCATATCTCTATCGGCTTGATGAGATACAGTGGCTTTGCCGCTGATGATATGCAAAACTAACGTTTTAATGATATACAAGGCTTCGCCTTGATTTTAAAACCCAGTATTTATGCGAGTTTACGCTTGATTACTATAACGCTACTCGGACCAAAATTGGAAATCCGTTCACGAAAGTGAGCGGATTTTTGATTTAGTACGACATTATTATATAAAAAACCGTGTAATTTTTTGTTTACACGGTTTTTATTTTATTCAAATAAATTACAATTCTCATCTAATAACGCTGTGCGTAAATAAGATACTTGTATTTCAAGATTATTGTTTTCCATAAATGCTGAAACCAAAAGCGAAGGGTTAATATTATCGTTACCGGCAGGAAGAATTATTTCTATGTTAGTATCATCAATAACGTTTACACTTTTGATTTTTTCACTAACGTCAATTTCTTTAATATCACCGCGTTTGCTTTTTTTGCTGATAACTACGTTATCGCCCTTAAGATAATTCACAAATTTCGACGCAACTTCAATGCTGTTAAAAGTTAAATGATATTTTGTAAAAGATATCTTCCCTGTTTTTAATACAGGAGATGCAGCTTTAATAATTTTAATATCTTTTGGCACAACACTTTTAAAAGCATTTTCAATATCAGAAAAACTTAAATTATCATCATTAACTCTAAAGTCAACAATTTCATATGTGCTTTCAAATCCTAAAGAAAGCGGCAAAGCAAAAGTAATGTAAGGGTGCGGATTAAAACCTTCGGTATACCAAATATCAAGTCCGCTTTTTCGTAGTAAGCGAATAAAAAAGCGGTTCATATCAAGATGCGAAATAAACTTAAGTGAACCGCGCTTTTCAAAGAAAAGTCTAACGTCCTTCATAACAAACCCCTCCTTTGTACTTCTGAGCGCCGCATGCAGAACATTTTATTCTGCAATTAGGCGTAGTAATGGCGTTTAGGGCAAGTTTATTCTGTCGCACAAAGAACTCTTTATCAACACCGTAATCTAAATGCTCCCAAGGCATAATTTCTTCATAATCACGTTTTCTTTCGTTATAAAACTTATATTCAATTCCGCATTTTTCGAACGCATCGAACCAAATTTCAGGTTTAAAACACTCATTCCAACTGTCAAAAACACAACCGTTCTTATATGCATATTCAATAGCGTCGGCAAGTCGTCGGTCACCGCGAGCAAGAACACCTTCAAGAACACTTGTGGAAGAATCGTGATAAGAAAGAGAAATTTTTTTGGAGGTAATACAACTTTTTAAATACTGATGACGTCGATTCATTTCTTCAGCAGAAATCTGAGGTTCAAACTCAAACGGTGTAAATGGTTTCGGGACAAAATTAGATACGCTGACCGAAACGTTTACACTTTTACCCTTAGGTTTATTTGGAAGCGAATAATATACGTTTACAATTTTCTGGGCTAAATCGGCAATACCTTTAACATCTTCATCGGTTTCGGTTGGAAGTCCTAACATAAAATAAAGCTTTACAGAGGTATGTCCGCCCTCAAAAGCAGTTTTACAAGTATTAAGTATTTCTTCTTCGGTAATGTTCTTATTAATAACGTCGCGAAGCCGCTGTGTTCCGGCCTCGGCGGCAAAAGTAAGACCGCTTTTTCGTACGTGCTGAACTTTCTGAAGAAGTTCAGGCGAAAAGTTATCTATGCGAAGACTAGGTAGCGAAAGACTTACCTTCTGGTCATCGGTCCAATTTAAAAGTTCGTTAAGTAACAGCTCAAGTTTAGTGTAATCGCTTGTACTTAATGAGGTTAGCGAAATTTCATCGTAACCGCTTGAAGCACATAAATCCTTAGCTTGATTACTTATTGTTTCGACACTTTTTTCACGAACAGGTCTGTAAATAAACCCAGCCTGACAAAAACGGCAACCCCTAATGCAACCACGGTAAATTTCCTGCATAACACGGTCGTGTACAACTTCTATAAACGGAACAACTAAGTCTTTGGGATAGTAAGAAGTATCCATATTATGCATAATACGCTTGTTTATAACAGCAGGGGAGTTTTCTTTGTTAGTTACCGATAAAATAGTACCGTCGTCATTATAATTGAAATCATATAAAGACGGAACATATACACCTTCAATTTGCGCCGCTTTACGCAAAAATTCTTGTTTAGATTCACCGTTTTTCTTAGACTTTTTATATAAATCAATAACTTCTAAGTCTACCTCTTCGCCCTCGCCGATAAAAAACAAATCAACAAAATCGGCAATAGGTTCGGGATTACAAACACAAGGACCTCCCGCAACTACTAAAGGAGATAAATCTTTTCTGTCCTTACTTCTCAAAGGCAAACCCGCAAGGTCTAACATATTAAGCATATTGGTATAACTCATCTCATACTGAAGAGTAAAACCAATAAAATCAAAATCTTTTACAGCATCTCTGCTTTCAAGAGCAAAAAGCGGAATATTGTTTTTTCTCATTACCACTTCAAAATCTATCCAAGGCGCAAAAACACGTTCACACCAGATATCATCACGCTCATTAAAGCAAGAATAAAGAATTTTCATTCCAAGATGTGACATTCCTATTTCATAAGTATCGGGAAAACAAAACGCAAAACGAACGTCCACCTTACTTTTATCTTTAACAACACTTCCCTGTTCGCCGCCCGAATACCTTCCGGGTTTTTGAACAGTTAAAAGCAGTTCTTCAAACTTTTTGTTATCAATCATACTTTTATCACCAAAAATATGATACTATAAAATTTTTATTTTGGCAACTTAAAATTTCAACAATACCGATAATATTAAATATAACGCTAAAACATACATACCAATATTAAAATTTCCGTTAATTGTTAACGTTACAGCTAATATTACAGTTATAACGCCAAAAATCATTGATGTAATATTTAAAGTTTTAAAAGCAACATTTGTGTTATATCTATCTTCTAAAATATGAAACAGTATATTTCCGCCGTCTAAACCTTTTAAGGGGAATAAATTAAAAATCCCCAACAAAAGGTTTGTGAAAGCAAACGTTATATATTCTTCATTTCTGTAAAAGGCGTAATTTATAAATAATACCGTAAACACAATTATATTAAACAACGGTCCGCTAAATGAAATAAGAATATTTTTAAAGTTTTTTGAACTTGCATTTGAAATAATCTGAACACTGCCTAAAATTAAATTAATTTCTTTTGGTTGACAGCCAAAAATCCACATTAAAAACAGATGTCCTGTTTCGTGAATTACACTTGCAAACATCATTGGTAAAAACAGCCCGGTTTTATCAATTAGCAAAAATATGCAAATAAGCGCCATAAATAAAAATGAAACATAAATTTTTGTATTAAAAAACGTAAATCTCATTTAGCCACCAAAATCAATATACCATTCAGGATTAACACACACGTTATCTAATCTTATTTCAAAATGCAAATGACTACCTGTAGTAACACCGCTGTTCCCCACTTTAGCAATCGGTTGTCCTTTTGTTATTTTTTCTCCCTCTAAAACAAGTATTTCGCTACAGTGCGCATAAAGAGTTTTAAGATTTTTAGTATGTTTAATACTTACGTAATTGCCAAAACCGTATTCATCATAACCAACAAAAGATACTTCACCGTCTTGTGCGGCATAAATTATTGTTCCAGTTTCGGCGGCAATATCAATACCTTTATGAAGTTTTGTGTTAGAAGTAAAAGGGTCGCTTCTGTATCCAAACCCCGATGATATCACACCGCCACTTAAAGGCAGAGCAAATGAATTGTTTAAGGCAAAATTTTTGTTAATACTAACAGTTGCAACCGATAACGCGGGTTCATTTTCAGTTGCCGATTTATCGTACTGTATTACTTCTTTAACGCTTGTTTCCCTTTCAAAATACTTATTGTGAAAATTACTAATATCACAGAAAATATCTTTGGTGAAGAATTTAATTATTAAAACAGCAACAATTAAAATAACCGCTGAAATTAACTGTAAAACAATAATCGGAAATAACTTTTTTGTAAAACTACATTTAATTTGCATAAAATCCCTCCGATAATATTTATGCAAACTAAACTCAATTTATAATAAAGAAAAGCTGTGCAAAAATGCACAGCTTAAAAATCAAACTTTCTTAAATACTAATATTTCATTTTCGTAGTCTTTAACAAAACATTTATTAATACCGAAATTCATAAGGAAGTCGGCAGAAAACTCTATATCAGTATCTACAAGTTTGTAGGTTGCACCGTGTTGGAGTCCTTGAAGTTTAATATGGTGCACAACGTCATTCGGAGTAGCTTTAACACAGAACAAAGTCACAATAACTGTGTTGCCGTCTTCGCTTACAAACTCATTAACTGCATAGTCACGGTTATCTGCTTCGGTAAGTCTGTAAAGATCACCCTTATGGAATACTTCGCCATAAGCCTTGTAATCCTTTATCTGCTGTTTAACCGCTTCAATTTCGTAATCTTGAAGTTTATTCAAATCAAGTTCGTAACCAAACTGACCCGGCATTGCAACGTGACCGCGAGCCGAAATAGGTGTTACACGGTGAACCTGATGATTTGGCACAGCAGAAACGTGTGCGCCCATTGTGCAGTACGGATAGCAGAAACTTGTACCGTTCTGAATAAATACTCGTTCAACTGCGTCAGAGTCATCACTTGTCCAAGTTTGCGGCATATAGTAAAGCATACCTGCATCAAATCTTGCACCACCGGAACTACAGCTTTCAAATAAAACGTTCGGGAAACGGGTAACAAGAGTTTCAAGAACACGATAAAGACCTAACATATATCTGTGGTAGAACTCACCCTGACGGTCGGGCTCAAGCAATGCAGAACCAACGTTTGTCATATAACGGTTATAGTCCCACTTAACATATTCAATATTTGCGGTGGAAAGATGTTCTGAAATGCAGTCAATAATATAATCGCAAACGTCTTCGCGCGATAAGTCAAGAACAAGTTGAAATCTGCCTTCTGAACGGTAACGGTCTTTAACGTGAATGCACCAATCGGGATGTGCACGGTAACAATCACTGTCGGGAGAAATCATTTCGGGTTCAAACCAAAGTCCAAACTTCATACCAAGGTCATTAACTTTTTTAGCAAGTGAAGTAAGACCACCGGGAAGTTTTTCGGTATTAACGTACCAGTCCCCAAGAGAAGAATGGTCATTGTTACGTTTGCCGAACCAACCGTCATCAAGAACTAAAAGTTCAATACCAACTTCGGCAGCTTTCTTGGCAATGTTAACAATCTTTTCTTCATCAAATTTAAAGTATGTGGCTTCCCAGTTATTAAGCAGAACGTAACGTTCAATATCGCGGAACTTACCGCGACAAAGACGTGTTCTGTATAACTTGTGATAAATTCTTGACATACCTCCGATACCGTTATCAGAATACACAAGAACTGCTTCGGGAGATTGGAAAGTATCGCCCGGTTGTAACTTAAAATTAAAGTTAAAGGGATTAATACCTATAAATGCACGGCTTAAAGCAAATGGATCGGTTTCGACGCCTGCTGTAAAGTTACCACTGTAGACAAGGTTAAAACCGTATGCCTCACCACAGTTTTCCGTTGCATTCTTAGAAACAAGAGCAAAGAAAGGATTATGGTTAGAAGAACTTGTTCCCTTAGCGCTGTCAATAATCTGTGTTCCTGTAAATAAAGGATTTCTTTCAACGTGGCGTTCTCTTGCCCAATGACCGGGAAGATGAATAAAGTCATAATCCATATTGTTAAAGTCAACAGAAGCCGAAAGCACCTTTTCAAGGCGTATATCATTTTCGCCCTTGTTGTTAACTTTAACACTTCTTGTAATGGCATCTAATTCTTCAAATGCAGTATAAATAAGAGTGATTTCAAGACCTGTAAGAGCATCACGAAGTACAAGTTCAAGAGTTTGCGCTTCGGTGCTATCTTCCACATATGTAGCAGGCAAACCGCTTAAAGCAGGTTTACCGTCATAAATACTGTGTGATAAATACTCAAGCGCGGTAACTGTAGAACCATCCTTATAACGCGCGTGGAATGTTGGCGAACGAAGGTCGGTGTTACCAAAGGTAGAAAATTCCATTGGTACGCTGTCGGTGGAAAGATAAACGTCGGGATAATCTACACCATTCATATTTCTTCTTCGACGGTTTTCATCTATAAAATAACCATAATCGGGTAAATCGCCTTCAATTTTTTTGCCCCAATATAAGTGAAGTAATACTTTTTCCTTATAAAAGCCAAAAATATAACTTGTGTTTTTTGTTTTAAGATGGAACATCTTATTTTCATCATTATAAAAAATCATAACATCATCACCTTCGTGTATTTTTTTGTATTTTACTATAATATGTAAAAAAAAGCAATATAAAAATAGAAATAAAAGTTATAATTTTATTATTGACAAAATAAAAAGGTTATGCTATAATTCATAAGTCGCGTGGAGAGGTGTCCGAGCGGTTTAAGGAGCTGGTCTTGAAAACCAGTGACTCGCAAGAGCCAAGGGTTCGAATCCCTTCCTCTCCGCCATCTCTTAAAATTAGTTGAATATAAACTTTACGTTTATCATATCTGGAGTAGTACTCAAGTTGGTGACGGGCAACAAAATCGAGCGCATCCTGTGGATGAAACAGCGAGTTTTTGTTGGCGCAGTGTTCGAAGTTATTTCGCGCTCCAAGCTAATAATAACTTCGGTAACACAAGAGGGCACAATGCCGAGTCACTCCGCAAAACCTTATTTATAACTTAATATAAACTTTACGTTTATCATATCTGGAGTAGTACTCAAGTTGGTGACGAGGCACCCCTGCTAAGGGTGTAGGTCGGGTAACCGGCGCGAGAGTTCGAGTCTCTCCTACTCCGCCAGAAAAAAGCATCGACTTTGTCGGTGCTTTTTTCAACTAAATCCACCCTTTCGGATGGGTGAAATCATCTCCTATGTTGAAATCCCCTACGGGGATGAAATCCGCCTCGACGGCGGATGGGTGGATTTAATTTCATCTGAGGCAAAGTCGAAGATTTCATCAGCGTCAGTTGATTTCATCCTTGCGCCAGCAAGGATTTCATTTCAGTAAGAGTTCGAATTCATACGCAAAACTGCCGAAAATATCTTTTTTGTAGTCCATAGACAAAGAATAACCGTAATCTTGATACAAGGTTGCGGTTATTTTCTTTTTATGGTACAATGGAGAAAAGGCGGTGATTGTGTGGAGTTAATTCAAGAATATCTTGCATTAGTGACTGATGTTGTGTTTCCTAAAGAATTTAGTGAAAAGGCATATTTCGCAGACTTTTCAAAAGAACACAATCGCAAAGTAACCAGAATGCGTAAGATTGCTGCTGAGATTGAGCAAAAATATCCGGAACATAAAAGTAAATTTTGCAAAATGCTTTCTCACGAAAATGCTGGCGTCCGAATTTGGGTCGCACACCATGTTCTTGAGGTTATGAATTGCGATAAAGCTTACAGAAAAGCCGCTTTGAAAGAAATTCGTAATCAAGCAAGAACGGATAAAACTGCGAATGGCTTTGGTGAAAAAGTATGGTTAAAGGAGTGGTATAAATCCCATCCGAAGGACAGATGGATCTAAATGCCCCCCTTAAACCCAATTTGCACCCCCTAACTTCAAAAGGGGGTGCATTTGTATTAAAATTATGGTCAGTCTTCAACAGTACTACACGACCAAGCAAAGGTTTATTGCTATTAATAAGTTTTAAGTGTATGGATTAAATCACAAAAATTATGCACTTTTATATTGAAATGACATTTATAATATGTTAAAATTTATGGCAAAAGGAGTTGTATTTATGAAGGTTTTATCTATTGGTAACAGTTTCTCCGAAGATGCACAAGCTTATTTGCACAAATTAGCGCTTGAGTGCGGCATAGAAATTGATTCAGTCAATTTGTTTATCGGTGGATGCAGTCTTGTAACTCATTACAATAACATAATGGAAAATAAGGTTGCGTATATGGTTGAAGAAAACGGCGTGAGAACTGAAAAATGGGCTTCAGTTTCTTCAGCGTTAGATAACGAAATCTACGATATTATTACGTTGCAGCAAGCAAGTTCAAGTAGTGGTATGCCTCAAACCTATATTCCCTATTTGGTTGAAATTTACAACTTTGTTAAAGAAAAACAACCAAGTGCTAAAATTTATTTCCATCAAACCTGGGCTTATGAAATTGATTCTGAACATTCAGGTTTTGCAAATTACAACCATAGCCAAACTGAAATGTTCAGACGTATTGTTGATGCAAGTCAAATGGCTTCTAAATTGATATCCGCACCCATTATTCCAAGCGGTTCAGTTATTCAAAGCATACGTGATACTGTTGAAGGATTTGATTATAAAAACGGCGGTTTATCACTTTGTCGCGACGGTTTTCATTTATCATTGGATTATGGCAGATTTTCTGCAGCTGCAACATGGATAAAATGCTTAACGGGTAAAAACATTGTAATTGACGGATTTGAAGATTTTGATAAAAATCTTATTAATAAAATTTTAAAGGTAGTAAATGAATTTGAATACTGATTCTCTTCCATTATTATTTAAAGAAAATATTCTAAAACAGTATCCTAACAATTATGAACTAATATATAACGGATGTTGTAAAAAGGTATCCTCTTTCAGAATTAACAGATTAAAAAGCACCGCCATGAAGTGTTTAAAAAGTTTTGCAGAAAATGGCATCGAACTTAATAAATCCGGTTTTTCCGATGACGTGTTTTACACCAACAGTAATATTAATTTAATCAAAGACACTATTGAGTTCAAAAACGGAGAAATATATTTACAAAGCCTTTCTTCCTGTCTGCCTGTAATTCTTCTTGACCCAAAACCAAATGAAGATATACTTGATATGGCTGCGGCACCCGGCGGAAAAACAACACAAATTGCATCGCTTACAGGCGGTAAGGCAAACATTACCGCTTGTGAAAGAAACCCAATGAGAGCTGAAAAATTAAAGCATAATCTTAACGTACAAGGTGTTAAAAACGTTAATGTTATAACCAAAGATGCAAGACAACTTGAAGATTGGTTTAAATTTGATAAAATACTGCTTGATGCTCCTTGTAGCGGAAGCGGTACGCTTATAACCGATAACAACAACTCTTACTTTACAGAAAAACTAATTAATAACACCGTTAAGACACAAAAAGCATTAATTGAAAAAGCGGTAAAACTATTAAAAAAGGATGGTATACTTGTTTATTCAACATGTTCGATTTTAAAACAGGAAAACGAAGATATTATAAGCAAGTACATAGAAAAAGGAATACTTGAAGTAGTTGAAATAGACTCAACTCTCCTGCTTTCAGTACCGCAATTGCCAAGCACCATAAACGGTGTAGTTACTGTTTGTCCTAACGAACTCTACGAAGGCTTTTTTGTCAGCGTATTAAAGAAAAAATAAAAAATACCGTTTTCCATTAAAACTTGGAAAACGGTATTTTTATTATTTTATTTTCTTCATTTGGATAATAATCAACGTACGCACCGCAATGCTCCGAATATAAAAGAAAAACTCTTCGCATAATTCCCTTTTCTTTTTTAGTTTCGGGATTATTTTCAAGAAAATGTTTAAAACTGTTTAACTTTTTATCTTCAATGCGAAGAAGTGTCGGGATTTTTTCCATGTTAACATTCTTAAACAAATCGCAAAGCAATAAATCTCTTAATTTATTTGCGTTACAAAATAGCGAAAAGAAATTGTAAATGCAATTAGCGTATTCGTAAAGCGGCATACTCTTTTGACCTGTAAATAAGCCAAAATTAGTAAGCGTCTCAAAAGGATTTAATTTTAATTCCTCAAACAAATAATTACATACACCGCTGAAACGGTTACTGTTATATAACCTTTCAAGTGAAGTTTCGCACGCCTTTATTAAACCTAATTCATACTCACTGAGCCACGGAGTAGAAATAACCTCATAAGGCGGTTGTTCATTATACAAACAGTGAAAATCTTTTGCATTTTCACGCATTGGCGCCCCGTGTAGCATTTTCAAAAAACCTAATTGCAAAACGTCGGCGCCAAGTTTAAAACCAATATTAAAACTTTTTGCAAAAGAAGAAAAATCTTCAAGCGGAAGTCCCGCAATTAAGTCTATATGGATATGAGTGTTTTTGGCATTTGTGAGCGCCAAAATATTATTTATTAATTTTTGTGTATTGGTCTTTCTGTTAATTGCCTGTAACGTTTCCTCATTAAAACTTTGCATTCCTATTTCCAAAAAGAACACATTATTCGGCGCTGAATTAAAAATATCTATTAATTCATCATCAAGTATATCGCCCGCTATTTCGAAATGAAATGCTGTACCACAAGGAATAGTTTTTCCGTAATTATTAATAATGAAATTTAATATTTCTTTGCAACGCTTTCTATTGGCGTTAAAAGTTCTGTCTACAAATTTTATAATTTTGCAGTTACTCTTAGAAAGTTTAATAATATTATCAAAGCAAATATTCAAATCAAATTCCTTTACGTTTCCACATCTGCCCGAAAGACAGAATGCGCACGAAAACGGACACCCTCTTGTGGTTTCAATATATGCTATTCGGTTATTTACTTTACTGCAATAATCATCAATATCAAACAAAGGAACATTATCGCTTGAAATATACGGCTCACTTACAAAAATTCCTGCACTATTTTTATAGCACACACCCACAATATTAAAACTACTATGAGATTGCAATGCATCAATCAACAATGCAAAAGGAAGTTCCCCCTCACCGGATATCACAAAATCAACAAACTCGTTATTTAAAACGTCATAAGCGTTATAACTAACTTCGGGACCGCCAAGAACTATATAGGCATTGCTTTTCGATTTCAACACTTCTATTAAAGCATAAACCGTTTTAATATTCCATATATAACAACACAAACCTATAACGTCGGGAGAATTTTCTAAAATACGCTCGGCTATATCGTTAATATCCTCATTAACTGTTGCTTCGCAAATACTTACAGAATGTTTTAGTTTCGAATATTTACTAATTCCTGCTTTTAAATACCACGGTGCGGGTGAAGAGTGAACATATTTAGAGTTTAAAGAAGATATAACAACGTTCATATTTAATCTAAGTATGCCTCAAGTCTGTAAATCGGTAAACCAAGTGAAGCAAACCTGTGTTCATATTCAGTTTCAATATTTCCTTCAAAATCACTGTTATGTAAATCAAGCGAAATGTTCTTAAGTTTATATCCCGCAGTAGTAAAATTTTCAAGCGAATACTCAAAGAAAGGCATATTATCTGTTTTCTGATGAATTTCTGCGCCATCTTTAAGCAAAGTTTTGTAAATATTCAAAAAATGAACGGCAGTAAGTCGGTGAGATTCGTGTCTTGCTTTTGGGAACGGACAAGAAAAGTTAAGATAAATTCTTGAAACACTTTTTGGTCTTATGTATTTTTCAAGATATTCAGCGCCGCATTGTAAAAAGCGCACGTTTGGTAAATCTTTTGCAAGATTACAGGCTGAAACAATAACGTTACCCACTTTTTCAACAGCAACAAAATTTATGTTGGGATTTTTCATTGCGGCTTCATAAACAAATTTACCCTTACCGCAACCAACTTCTAAATGAATTTCGTTATCGTTACCGAAAATTTTAGAAAAATCAAGAAAATCCTTTTCATTTGCTGATGTATTAAAATTTTTATCTTCGCTAAAAAGTTTAAATAAATTATCACAAGCCAGAAGTTTTTCTTCAAGATTCTTCTTTCTTCGCATTCTCATAAATATTTCTCCAATACTTTTAAAAACACGGTATGAAAGCATACCGTGTTTTAGTTTTACATCATTTCAGGCGCATCTATCTTTAAGATATCAAGCACATTTTTTATAGTAATAGCAGTATCCTTACAAAGTGTAATTCTCGCTTGCATTAAAGATTCATTATCACCCTTAACCCTACAAGCATTATAAAATTTATGGAACTTTGTTGCAAGGTCCTGAACGTAGTGAGTAATTTTTGCAGGATCATACGCTTTTGCAGAAGCAATTAGTTCATCTGTAAATGAAGCAAGATGAACGGTAAGTTCACGTTCTTCTGCAGAATTTAACAATTCAAGTTCGGCACGTGTGCATTCACGCGGCAAAATGTTGTCTTCTTTTAAATTACGCAAAATACTGCAAATACGCGCATAAGCATACTGTACGTAATAAACAGGGTTCTGGTTAGACTGTTCAATTGCTAAATCCAAATCAAAATCAAAGTGCGAATTCGGTTCTCTTAAATTAAAGAAGAAACGCGCAGCATCAATTGGAACTTCATCAAGTAGCGTCACAAGCGTAATAGCCTTGCCCGAACGCTTTGAAGCCTTAATAACTTCGCCGTCACGAACAAGACGCACCATTTGCATTAAAATAACGTCAAGACGCGATGCATCTACACCCAAAGCAGTAAGAGCGCCTTTAAGACGCGGAACGTAACCGTGATGATCAGCACCCAGAACGTCAATTGCAGTATCAAAAGCACGGGTTACAAGTTTATTGTAGTGATATGCAATATCGGGCACAATGTAGGTAGGAACACCGTTAGAACGAAGCAAAACAAAGTTATCGCTACCAAAATCTTCACCCTTAAACCAAAGTGCACCTTCTTCGGTGAATGTATGTCCGCTTTGCTTTAACAGTTCAATAACTCGCATTGTTTCATTTGATGCGTGGAGTGAACTTTCTTTAAACCACGTATTGTACTCAATACGGTATTTAGCAAGGTCGGTTTTAAGATTTTCAATGTTTTTAGGCAATGCAAAATCAACTAATGCCTTGCGTCTTTCGGGTTCATCTTTTTCAACGAAAGAGTCACCGTGAATTTCGGCAAAATTCTTAGCGTGTTCAACAATATCTGCACCGTGATAAGAATCTTCGGGCATTTCAATACCCTCTTTATAAAGTTGCAAATAACGAAGATCTAAAGAAAGACCAAATTTGTTAATTTGATTACCCGCGTCATTTATATAGAATTCACGTTCAACGTAGTGCCCTGTTTTTTCAAGAACAGCTGCAAGGCAATCTCCCAAAGCGCCGCCTCTTGCATTACCAATATGCATAGGACCTGTTGGATTGGCAGAAACAAATTCAACAAGAACTCTTTTATTCTGACCGTAATCAGAATTACCGTAATTTTCGCCTTTTTCATTAATGTCTGCAAGAATGTCAGCGTAATACGAGTCATTCAAAAAGAAGTTAATGAAACCAGGTCCCGCAATTTCAAAACGGTCAATATAAGTACCTGAAAAATCAGCATTATCCATAAGAATAGTTGCAATATTTCTTGGTGCATTTCTAAAAAGTTTAGACCACACCATTGCGGCGTTAACGGCATAATCTCCGTGCTCACGCGAAGACGGTGTTTCAATGCTGAACTTGGTAAGTTCCGCTTCGGGCAGTAAACCTTTAGATATAGCAGTTTTTGCCGCATTAATAACACATTCAACAATTATATTTTTTGTTTTTCCAACAAGCAAGGACATTTTTTAAACCTCTTTCAAACTAATCTCAATACTATTTCGGCTAACAACTTTACCATCAATATCGAGTTGATAATCAGATGAAATTATTCCGCCGTTTTCATTTAAATTTGAAAATAAACTTTCGCAATAAATACCCATCCACATTTTACCTTGTGCATTGGAATAAATATCACAAAAACGCTTACCCTTTTCAAACGTCATAACACTTTGCATTGCGCCGCTACGCTCTATAACAAGTTTTCCGCTGTTATAAAATTTTAGCAACACTCTGACATCGTTATTAACAACCTGACTTTCATAATACACAGCAACAGTTTTTTCATCCGTATGCTGAAATTTTCCGTTCGCCTTCATTTCAATGCAATCATTATCTTCACTATAATTCTGAAAGCCTTTAATACTAATTACACAATCTTTCATACAATACCTTCAATTTCTACCTCTGTGACATCATTTTCGTTAATATTACAGCCAAGTATTAACGAAGCGGTATCACAAAAAGCCTGTGTAATATCACTTGCAAAAATTTTAACGTTACCCTTATTTTTACTATCATTTAAGGCAGAGTTGTTTTTAAGTACCGAAGAAACGTACAAAGCCGTTGCCTCGCCCATATTAATTAAAGTAACGTTTTTCCCCATTTTCTTCTGTATAACGTCTTTTAAAAGCGGATAATGAGTACAGCCTAAAATAAGAGTATCTACACCTGCTTCTTTCATTGGTGTTAAATAATCGTCTGCAATCTTATTAAGCGCGACATCATCACTTGAAGTAAGCCCCGCCTCAACAAGCGGCACAAACAGCGTACATTCCTGTGTAAAAACTTGTGCATCATTAATTAACTTTAAGATTTCTTTTTTATGGGCTTCACTTTTAATAGTGGCGGCAGTACCCAAAACACCTATTCTTTTGTTTTTTGTAACTTCAACAGCGGCTTTTGCTGCATTAGATACAACGCCCACAAACTCAACAGGCAAATCTTTACCAGTATCAAAAGCAACAGCGCTAACCGTTCCGCAAGCGGCAATTATAAGCTTAACATTTTCTTTAAGCAAAAATGCTTCATCTTCACGGGCAAACTTTTTAATTGTCTGATTACTTTTTGTCCCGTAAGGAACTCTTTTTGTATCACCAAAATAAACAATATCCTCATTTGGTAAATGTTTTATAATTTCTTTAACAACGGTAAGACCGCCCACACCTGAATCAAAAACACCGATAGGTCTGTTATCAGCCACTAGTACACCACCAATACAAAAAGAAAATTAAGCATATTACAACAAATAATATAATAACACATATTAAAAATTACTGCAACAAAAAAATACTAATATTTATATTGAAAAAGTAAAGAAATGATTTTATAATTAAATAAAAAATTAATGGGGTGAAAATATGAACTCAAAATCCAAAACAAAATTCTGGTTAAGCCTTGTAATTTTCAGTTTAACAGGTCAGGTTGCCTGGGTTATTGAAAATATGTATTTCAACGTTTTTATTTACAAAATTTTTAACGCCGAGGCAAATTCAATTTCACTTATGGTTTCTGCAAGTGCAGCTACCGCAACCCTTACAACTATTTTTATGGGAGCATTATCTGATAAACTTGCTAACCGAAAAGCCTTTATAAGTATTGGCTACATTTTATGGGGTATTTCAATTTTTGCTTTTTCGCTCTTAAATACCGAAAATTTAACACTATTATTTCCCACTGCAAGTGCCGCCGCTGTTGGTGTTACTCTTGTTATAATTCTTGACTGCATTATGACCTTTTTCGGATCAAGCGCAAACGATGCCTGCTTTAATGCTTGGCTTACCGACGCAACCGATAATAGCAACCGCGGTGCCGCCGAAGGTATTAACTCCATGATGCCGCTTGTAGCAATTTTAGTAGTTTTCGGAAGTTTTATGTCTTTAGATTTGTCACTTAGTTCAAGTTGGAAATTAATTTTTACACTAATCGGAATTGCTGTAGTATTAATTGGAATTATAGGTTTATTTATTCTTGAAGATAATTCTAAACGTTTAAGTGAAAACAACAATTACTTTAAAAATTTAATTTACGGATTTAAACCTTCGGTAATAAATCAAAACAAACAATTGTATATTTCATTTTTGGGATTTGCAATATTTGGCATATCTATTCAAATATTTATGCCCTACTTAATACTTTACTACACCGAATCACTTAAATTAAGCAATTACGTACTTATAATGGCACCTGCAGTAATTATTGCATCAATTATTACTGCGTTTTACGGAAGATTATTTGATAAACTTGGATTTATTAAATCTATTTTTACACCGCTGTTAGTTCTAATTTTCGGCTATGCTTTACTGTTTTTATTTAAAACCACAGCATTAGTTTTTGTTGGTTCACTATTCATGATGACAGGGTATCTTTCTTCGGCGGCTGTCTTCGGCGCAAGAATAAGAGAACTGACACCGCCTTCTAAATCAGGAATATTCCAAGGACTCAGAATAATTTCACAAGTATTAATTCCCGGAATAATAGGACCTTTTATTGGTGCAAGAATATTAAGCAATGCCGAAACGGTTGTTAATCAAGACGGCACTGTATCTTTTTTGCCAAACGAAAATATTTTTATGGCAGCTCTTATTGTTGCCGCCGTTGTGGTGGTTTTTATATTTTTTACAAAAGGAAAAAAGGATAATATTTATGAAAAGTAAATTTAATAAACTATTTACAAGTGATAGTGAAAACATAAATGAAATTCCTTGGAACATTTATCCAAGGCCACTGCTTAAGAGAGATTCATTTTTTTGTCTTAACGGAGAATGGGATTTTGAAATAAGCGGTAGCGCCGATATCCCCGATTACTATTCTAAAAAAATACTTGTTCCCTATGCCCCGCAATCGTTACTTTCCGGATTAAATATAAATATAAGTGACAGCAGTTACTTGTTTTATAAGCGAGAATTCACTTTACCGACCGGTTTTGTAAAACAACGCGTTATTATTAATTTCGGCGCAAGTGACTGTTATACAACGGTTTTTATAAACGGTTGTATTGTTTGTAATCACAAAGGCGGTTACGACAGTTTTTCTGCAGATATTACCGAACACTTAAAAGAAAATAACACAATAATTGTGCGCGTATTTGATGATTTATCAAACCATATTATGCCTTACGGCAAGCAAACGCAAAAGCGTGGCGGTATGTGGTACACTCCCGTTTCGGGAATATGGCAAACCGTATGGCTTGAAAGTGTTAATGAAAATTATATTAAAGACATAAAAACTTACGTTAACGACACACAGGTTAAAATATGTGTTGATAAGGCAAATACAAACGGCAACGTAATAATTAATTGCGGTGAAAGCGAATTAAACGCAAAACTTATAGACGGTGTTTGTACTTTTGAAATAGATAATCCAAAATACTGGGACACAGAAAACCCGTTTTTATATTATTTTACAATACATACGCAAACCGATACCGTTTCTTCTTATTTCGCAATTAGAAATCTTGAAATTAAAACTGTTAATAACATCAAAAGGCTGTGTGTTAATAATAAACCTGTGTTCTTTAACGGTATATTAGACCAAGGATACTTCAGCGATGGCATATTTACCCCAGCAACTTTTGAAACCTTCACCAACGAAATACTTAATTTGAAAAAACTTGGTTTTAATATGCTTAGAAAACATATTAAAATTGAACCGCAATTGTTTTATTACGAATGCGACAGACTTGGTATGTTTGTATTTCAAGATATGGTTAACAACGGAAAGTATTCGTTTTTAAGAGATACCGCCCTGCCCACCTTATTTTCAAAAAGAAAGAATGATAAACATTTACATAAAGATGCTGAAACGCGAAACGAATTTAAAGCATCTATGATAAAAACCGTTAATGGGTTATATAACCATCCAAGTATAGTTTTATGGACAATTTTTAACGAAGGATGGGGGCAATTCAATAGCAGTGAAATGTATACGGTTTTGAAAGAATTGGATTCAACACGTTTTATAGACACAGCTTCTGGCTGGTTTAAAGGCGGAAAAAGTGACGTTGAAAGCGACCACGTATATTTCAAACCGTATAAATTTAAAACTTCAGATAAGCCAGTTATTCTTTCCGAATTCGGCGGATATACATACAGTGACAAAGACCACATTTTTAACCCAAATAAATCTTACGGGTATAAAACGCTTAAAAGTATTGAAGAATTAAATTCAGCAATAAGTAAACTGTATAAGCGCGACGTTATTCCGTACGTACAAAAAGGCTTATGTGCAAGTGTTTATACCCAAGTAAGCGACGTTGAAGATGAAATAAACGGAATTTTCACTTACGACCGAAAAGTGCAAAAAGTTTCAACTGAAGTCTTGCTAAACATTGCCGAAAAACTAAAAATTTAAGCATAGAAGATTAAAATCCTGTTGAATAAATCAACAGGATTTTATTTATTGAATATTAGAAAAAGTAATATGTTATAGTTTCACATTTATTTATTACTATCTTTTCTGCTTTGCTCTACAGCACGCAGAATTTGTTCTGTGGTTAGCTTAATTCCAAATGGTTTTGCTTCACACTCTTTTTTAGCACACTCGGCACATATCTGTCCTAGTCCAATTTCATAGTTCTCACGCCAATCAACCGGCATAGAAATAGGAATGCAGGTCAGTTTACCACATATAACACAACGCTCAAATTCCTCTGTAACGGGAGTTTTATCCACGCTATCAATCTCTTTTTTAGACTGTTGATAAGTGGTAGGCTTTCTAAAAAAACTTAAGATCTTATCAAACATTTTATTTTTCACTGCAGTTCCTCGCTATTCATTGGGTTTAGCTTTTGAACGTGTATATCTCTTGTCAAGAAGGACAAGAACTATACAGGTTGTACCGCTGATTATCATAATAATGAACCAAAATGTGATATTACTGTTATCTTCGGTGGTCGGTGCAGAAGTGTGATCCGTATAATAGGTGTTTTCAAACCTTGCAATGACATCATTCACGGTTTCGCCATCCATTGTGATTGTTGAAACAAGTTTATTATCGCAACTTAAAGTAACGGCGATAGAAATATCATAAACTTTGGTATCATAGGTAACACCAGTGATACCATTATCAATTTCGAACAACTTGTATGTATAGGTATTACCAACATCAGTCGCGGTAAACGGAAGAACAAAGACCGCTTTACCGTTTTCATCCGATTTAAGAGCCTTCTTTTCACCGCTTGTGATATTTTCCAAAACAAACGCAAATCCGTCAGGACCAATGGAAGAAACACCGATATTCTTAACCGTTTTATTCACGCCAATATTAACTGTAATATCATCAGGTTCTGAAACAACAGGGATAAAGGTGTTGTTGAATGTGACATCGACTTTATATTTTCCATCTGTCTCGGTTACTTTTGCGTTCTGTGCGGCGGTTACAGTGGACACTTCTAATTTTCCATCCATATCAACATCCGTTATACGAATGTTAAAAGTATTTACACTTTTATCGTAATCCACATTTTCAAGATTACCTACAACCTCAGTCATACGGAAATTGTATGTACCAACTTTTTCAAATGTAAGTGCCTGTATCAAGTCACTAAACTCAAACTGATTAAAGGCGGTGTTCTTAGCATCATAGGTAACGGATTTTGTGCCAATAACCGTCCAAGTTTCATCGCTCTGCTTTTGTTCTAATTTAAATGAGAATGTATCTCCGCTTTTCCATTCGCGACCATCAAGAATTTTCGTGCCTACGACGGATACATTAACAGGCCGTACGCCTGTTGGGGTATAGAGGTTCACGTACTCGAATTTTAAACTGCCGTCTTCGGCTACAATACCTTCCATTGCGGCAGTACCGTCTTTTACAGTAAAGCCACCGTCATTTTCTTGTATCTCCGTAACAGTTACCTTTGTACCCGCGTCAATGCCATGGGCAGCAAAAGATTCTCCGGGTTTTACGGATATTTGAATAGAACCATTTTCATCAGCTACAATATCTCCGGTTGTAGTTTTTATACTTGTGTTTGCATAAAGGGAGCCAAAATCCACCTTGAAATCAAAGGCAATATTATCCGGTATTACATATTCATCGCCAAAAGGATGTTCAACATTCTTAGTAATCAAAAGATTACTTATGATGTTATCAAAAGGAACAAAAGTGTTTATCAAACTATCCGTTTTTGTCACAATAAAACCAACGGTGGTATTAACCGTAGAAGTTAGAAGCACTATCAGCGAAACAAGCAACGCCAATCGTCTGAATATTTTGTTTTTTAACAATGTATTTGCCTCCTTGCAAAAGGAAAAAAGAATTATCAGCAATTAAAGGGCACAAAGGCATTCTTTATGCCCTTTAATTGACGCCCATCTATGAAATATGGGACGGCACGAGGTAAAATTGTTTGAAGACAAGACAAATTTTATTACCACGCTCACTTCGGAGAAAACCTCAGTTGTAAGTAAATTAATATTTCACAAACGGAATTAAGGATAACCATAATCTTCGTCTTTGTCGTATCCAATAACGTCGTTCAGAACCGCTAGTTCGTTTAATTTCGCAATTTATGTATTTAAGTTCCCGATAAAACTCGTTGAAGAACGAAATCAAACCAAACAACAATAAAAACAGAAAAAATGCGGCAATAATGCCAATGAGCACATAAAGATCGGTGTCGGAATTATTTGCTTGGGGCATCTTCTTCTCCTGTCTCTGTGCTAGTGCGGTCATCAGTTCCAGCGACACTGCAAATGGCACAAACCGCAAAACCTACAATGCCGCCAACCACGGTGCCTAAAATAAATTGTAACAACTGGAATCAACTCGCTTTAACAAAAAATACTTTTCCTTGATTATTTTATACTGTACATCAGCAATCAAAAGGCACAACCTATTACTTCTTCACTATTACTTATCACTTCAAGTTGTGCCCTTTGATTGCCACCCATCCCCCGAAGGGGATGGCTGGACTTAATATGAACAAGACAGAACACTAAAATTATTTATTGTTGTAGATCACGGTTACGCCGTTGTGAGTAGCCGTGCCGTAGGTGCAGTAACGGTCTCCGGTCGCTCCGCCGTAAAGCTGGTCAAACACGATCAGTTCGTTGTGCTTCTCACCGGTATTATGAGCGTGGTTATCGTCCACAACCTTGTTGCCGTTGGCATCGGTGTATTCGCCGACTCTTGCATTACCGTAAGCACCGGTGCTTTCGCCGGCCTCTACTCTGCAGAAGGGATATCCGGCAGAACCGAACTCACAGTAGTGGTAATTTGCCCAAGTGCCGTAGGTAACGGTCACGTTCTCGCAGGTGAGATTGGGAGCAATGGCATCACCAACGTTATCCCCGTCGGGATCGTCCTTTTGGGCGGTGTCGCCGATCAGCATACCGCAGCTGCGGTAAGAATACCATTCATATGCAGAGGTAACGTCGTTGTAAGCATCAATAACACAGGCTACGTCGCAGTCCTTCAGGTAGATCGTGGAGGTACCATCAATACCACCGATCAGACCGCCGTTGGCGTTGTTGAAATCACCCCATTGGGAGGAGACAACGGAGGTAGCATCGATGTCGCAGTTGATGAGCTTTACGTCTCCTTCTGCCCAACCGATCGCACCGCCGCTATACCAGGAATGGTTGCCCAGATATGCGCCCGTAATATTGATGTTTTCGAACACGCAATTTGCTGCGCCGCCTGCTACGACACCGATGATGTTGGCTTCGGTGGGAAGGTCGGCACCGTCAAAGTTCAGGTTCTTAACGGTAGCGTTTTCTACCAGACTGAACAGACCCATACCGTACTCAGGACCATCCCAGTAGCCGTTTGCCAGAGCCCAACCGTTTTGATACAGATTGGAGATGGTGTGGCCCTGACCGTCGAAGGTTCCCTCGAATGCCTTATCGTCACTGAAGGAGCCAATGGGTTCAAAGCTGATCGGTTCGCCATTTGCGTCTTCTGCGTACAGATCCAGATTCTTGTCCAGCTTCACGGTCTTGCTGGTGAAGGTGTTACCGCCATCAACCAGTTTTGCAAAACCTGCAAGCTGTTCAGCCGTGGTCAGGGTGAACTCGGTATCGGTGTCGTTGTACCAGGTGGTATCAACACTGCCGTCCCATAAATCGGGAACGTGCTTTGCCCATACGCCGTTAAACCACTCAGCAGCCTTTTCAGAGGACTTACCAAAAGCGGTATCGAGAGCAGTCTTTGCATCAGCAAAACCGGTAGCCTGAACAGCCTGAGAGAGAACAAGGATGTCATATTTGCCGTTCTTGTTGCCATCGATAGCTTCGCAATCCTCGTTGGTAGCGGTGGAGCGCATATAAACCTGACCCAAGCTGCACTGGGTAACTTCACCTGCAGGAAGAATACCATTTTCATGGAAGCCCTTGTCGGGTCTGCCCTTATAGGTATACTCCAGCACTTCGTAGTTATTGTTTTCTACGGTAATGGAGCCGATTACAACAGGATCACCCCACGAAAAATGGTAAGAAGTGCTAACTACTTCATCCCATTCTTCAACGCTAAGAGAACCAGACTCGAAAGCAATAAGGGTACGGACATAGGCATCGGTCTTGCCGGTGTTCTCAACAAAGACGAACTTATCAACGGCATTGGGTTCAACAAACACATTCATTCCGCCGCCGTTTGCGCCGACCTGCTCGAACATTGCGTTGGCGCTACCGTAAGTCCACTCAGCGGAGTTTGTTGGAATAGTAGCAGGATACAAGGGTTTATCCTGAGTAAAGGGCTGGAGCTTATAGCCTCCTACGCTGCTATCCACAACATAGTTACCATTTGCATCGACCTCACGCTCATACTCGTGCTGCTCGATCTTTACATTGCCGAGGGTCATGACGTTTACGTCGCTATCGTCATCCTGTAAGTATGCAATGGTGCCGCCGATAGCAAGCGCAGCAACAAGCACGTATGCGGTACACATTAAGAGCACCTTTTTGAGTTTTGACATATATGTATGCCTCCTTTTGATATTTGCCTGCATTCAAGACTTAACTTTTCTTCGATCCTGCAGGTCTTATATCGAAGAAAGATTTATGCCTTTCGGCAATCAAAACACACAAACGGTTGCTTATGTGCTTTGATTGCCGCCTAACTCCCCGAGGGGAGTTAGGACGGACTTAAATAATTACTTTACTGTTACCTTTGCAGTGTCTGTAACCAACTCTGCAATGTTAGCGTCGGTCAAAGCAACGCCGTTCAAGGTGCAGTTTTCTAAGGTCACGTCAGCTCTCGGGTCGAGAGTATAGCCAGCCTCGAAATCACATCCTACGAAGGTAGTAGGAGCGTAAGGACGGCAGTATGCATAGCCGTTGCCTTCGCCGAAGCTACAATCGATGAAGGTTGCTTCGCCAAGAGTAGCTGCAAAGCTGGTCCAACCATTGAAGGTGGAGTTGGTAGCGGTAAGGGTCTGATTCATACCCTGGTCGCAGGAGATGGTGTAAGTAGTTCCGTCGATGATAACATTCTCAAGAACCACAGGCTCAGAGTGGGAGCTGTTGTGGTTGATGAAGATACCACGGAAAGAGCCGGTAACAGTGATGTTCTTGATAAGGCCGCCAGTGGTGTTAATGCCGGAGTCCCAAGTACCGCCTGCGCCCTTAATGTCGAGAGTGTTGCCGTTTCCGTCGATTGTCTGGCCGTTCTTTACATTGATACCGGTGGTGCCATAAGCGTTGCTCATTCCTGCGGGATCGATCTTAACGTCATCAGTAAGAACAACATCCTCACCATTCTCCAGAGCTGCAACAAGCTCATCTGCAGTGCCTACAACAGTGGGAATAGAAACGCCGTCAGTCCAAGGATGATTAGTAGTAGTGATATCGCCAAATGCGGTATCAAGAGCGGTTTCTGCATTAGCAAAGCCGGCAGCCTGAACAGCCTGAGAGAATACGAGGATATCGAGGGTGCCGTTGCCGTTACCATCGATAGCAACCATATCCTCGTTAGTAGCATTGTGCTTCAGATAAACCTGGCAAAGGCTGGGATAAGTAGTATCGCCTGCGGGGAGAATACCGTTTATGTGACGGTTAACGTCGCTTGCTCCACGATATACGTACTCGCAGAGGAGGTAGGTGTTGTTGTCAATTACGATCTTACCGATCTGGTACTCGATCCAAGGCATGGTGCTGCTTGCTGCTTGATCAGCGGCAACACAACGGTCACCGGTTCCGATAAGCGCGGGATTGCCGGTTCCACACTCAATTGCAACGAGGGTACGCACATAGGCGTCGCTCTTGCCGGTGTTCTCGACAGTCACAAACTTATCCTGCGCATTCTTGCCTGCAAACACCTGCATACTGCCGTAGGAATCGACCTGAGTCATACGGACAATAGTGTTGTCGAAGCCGGCATAAGCGGGGCTGTTGCCGGGCTCGTTAGGATCACCAACGATAGGCAGCAGGGGCTTGCCCTGAGTGAAGTCCTTCAGCACATAGCTGGTTACACCGTCGATCTCTTTGGTTTCATAAGAGCCATCGGTGTTGGTCGCACGCTCATACTCATGCTGAGCAATTGACACATTGCCGAGAGTCATTACGTTTACGTCATCATCAGTGCTTGTGAGATAAGCAAAAGTTCCGCCGATAGCAACTGTTGCTGCGAGAACAAAGCTTAAACCTGTAAGTAAAACATTCTTAAGTTTCATAGTGTTTTTCCTTTCAATTAAATAGTTTTTATTATGCAACGGATTCTCCGTTTACATTACGGATTTACGGGTTGGGTTTTTGCCCAAGCGTCAGCAGCCGTGGTGATATTGCTGTCACGCTGTACCGCATAAGCGGTAACAATAAGTTTAGGATAATTGCTTGCGCCTTCTTTATCTAAGGCATTGAGCATTTCCTTGGTAACTTCGCCTTTTACGGTAACGGTATCATCTTTAATTACAGTGAATTCAGCATCTTGAACTGCTTTTGATGCTTCTCTGTAATATACACCGTCCACATTGTCAAGCTTAGTCCAACCGTCTGCCATCTCGTAGGTCATAAACTTATCAAAGTCATTTGTCTTTTCAAACTTTACAAACAACCAAGCATCTTCGCTGTTAGCCTTAAAGGTAACCTTGGGGTCTTTAGTGATAGTATGACCGGGAACCATTGGGTAGGTGTTGGTGTTTGGATCATCATCACCATCTTTATTGGTGTCGGTCTCGTGGAGAGTGATATTGATATCGCCGTAGGTAAAGGTGTTAACAACCGGTTTGGTTTCGGCAACGAGCCAAGCCAAAGTACCACCAATAACAGTGCAAAAAACGAGAGCAAGGCAAACAAGCATAAGCGCTATCTTTTTACTGCCGAGCTTCAGGCTTTTTTTACAATGTTTTCCTCTCATTATCGTGTTCCTCCTTTCTTCAAGTTTATATTTCAACAGGCGGAGAAACACGAATTTAACCGTCTGCTTGAAAGCATTGAATTAGATTAGCCGTTAATCTGCTCATTAAAAGCAGTCCAGGCAGCATTAGTATCTGTAAAGCCGTTGGCCTGAATAGCGTGACCGATAACTGTGATTTTAAGGTCAGAGATAGATTCCATATCCTTGCTATCAAAAGCACTAGGAACGGTGATAGAATTAAAGAGAGCACTTAACTTGGTATCAGTTTCCGACTTTGTAACAATCTCTTTGTATCTAAACTCATATGTAATCGTGTTTTTCGCAGTATCTCTGGTCACGGTTTCATAAATCCAATTTGTTGCGTCGTAACCATTAAAAATTGTGGTAAGGTCAGCCTTATTAGGTGCGTAAATCGCATCAAACTCATCAGCACAGTTAATGGTAAGTAGCATACGAACATAAGAATCTTCACTCTTTGCTTTAACGGTTAAAGTGGGGTCTTTAACATAGGTCTGACCGGGAACAAGATGGTAATTGTTCTCTTTTACGCGGTCGGCACCTGCTATTTCAGTTCCGTCAGCATTTACTGCCGCTTCATCCAAAGAGATTTTTACTTTACCTACGGTAAATGTGTTTACCACTTCATCTTGACTGGTAAGGTAAGCTAACGTACCTAAAACAGATACAGTAACCAGCAATACCGCGCAAAATACTGTGATTAAAATTTTTGACTTTTTCATAACAATGTCTCCTTTTTTATTTAAAATTTAATTTTGCTTTGTGTGGACTTTCTTTTTATCCTTGTCGTCAAGAATAAGGCTTATCATTATTTCAATAAGAACAAGTGAAATAGCAACGGTGATGGCTATGTATTTTCCGGGCGGTACTGCCATATAAGTGGCAAGATATCCGAGCAGCGGTATACAGAACACAGCCTTTCCGACAACTTTATCGTAATCAACAAGTGGATCTGCTGTATCGTTTTCATCACCTTTTGTACGGAAACGAACAATATCGGGATTATCTTCATCAGGAACAATCTCGATAATACGGTGGGTACAAAGAGTACCGCCTGCCATCTTATAGGTGATAACATCACCGACCTTTAATGTTTCGGGATTTACACCCTTTATGTAAAGGAGAGAACCTGTAGGATACACCGATTGCATCGAGCCGGACAAAACAGAGTAAGGCTTTAGGCCTACAAACCGCATACCATGAAGCAGAATGGCTAATATCACAACTACTATCACCAACACATTAGAGATAACTTTTAATAACTTTCTTGTTTTAGGGTTCATAGCTTTGTATTATCTCCTTACTCGTGTTTAAAATACTGCCTGACAGATTGATAGATTACACGGAACACATGCTCGGTGTAATTATCCTTTTCGGGCATCTCGTCGTTATGCACCATTACAGCGAAATCAAGCATTACATTTAATATGTGATTAAGTATCAACCACACAGCCGCTTCATCTTTAAAAGCATCCTTGAATTTATTTACAAGCGGCATAAATCTTTGCTTGTGCATCTCGGCGGAGCACTTCTTAAAATACGGTGAAAAATAATAACGGACATACATTAGAATTTCGTCTTTATTACCAACAAGGAAACGCCATATTGCTAAAAAATAAATTCTGCATCTTGTCTCGTAATCCATCTCACGCATATACATAACATCAATATGGAGCAAGCATTTGTCTAGCAGTTGTTTGTCAAGATGTTCGAAGGCTTTTTCAAACAATTTCTCTTTGTTTTCAAATAAACGGTATATATACACCTCGTTAATGCCTGTTGCATTGCTTATCGCTTTTGTTGTGGCTTTGTCAAGTCCGTTCTGAGCAATAACGTGGATAGTGCCATCTATGAGTGCCTGGCGTAAGTCATCCTGTTTCATTTTCATTTTCCCCTTTGTAAGTGTTTACTACAAATTTCAGCAAAAAATTACAAACGCCCAGCGTTTGTGTTTTGGTTACACATAGTCTATTCGAGGGGAGTGAGTATCATATATAATTACGTTAAGATTGTCGCCTGATACATAATTTTTAAGGTTCGGTAATTGGTTCGACATTCACGATACTTTCTTTACCGCATCGTTTGCATTTAATCGGCAGATTCTTAATCTCTGTATCGGGAAGCAACCATAACACCGTGCTCTTGCCGCACAAGGGACACAGGAATCGTCGCCGTTCTGTTTTTATATCGCTTTCTTTTGGTTTGTTCTGCAATGTGTTTTGCAAATAGGATCACCTCATTTTTGTGCTAGGTCACGTCAAATAACCTCAAAAAAGAAAAGCCTGTACCATAATCGTATTTAACGATTAAATGGCACAGGCTCTTAGGCTCAGGCGCTAAGGTTGGTTCTGCACATTATGCAGGGGTACTAAACTCACTCTATTAAGATTATGTGTTTGCTTAAATTATAACGGCAATAGGCAACATAATGATTATTATGTTGTTCATAAAGCCGAACAAGCATATTTCGTTACTTTTTAAGTAAGTGGTATTATAACATAATACATACGAAAAAACAAGCGGTTTTTCAAAAAAATTGAGATTTACACAAAATTAACGGATTTTGGGCGTGAAAATCAAGACCTTTTGGTTATTTTTTTCAAAAGGTCAAATTTGTTATACCTATTTTCAGATGCCTTTTAGCATTTAATGAAGTTATACTTTCTATTCTTATTGTTTTATACAACATAATAATCATTATGTGATATTCAAACCGCTGCTGAAGTGTAGCGGTTTTATTTTTTATAAGGATATACTATATAATCAGTCGCATATTTTCAATACGGCGTCGATGTTCAGCACCGGTGGTGATGATATAAATGCGAGTGGTATTAATGTTGGAATGACCAAGAATGTCTGCTAATTTTGCTATATCTTTTTCAATGCGATAAAAAGTCCTCGCAAAAAGGTGTCTCAAATTATGCGGATAAACCTTTTGCGGAGAAACACCTGCCTGTTCACACAAACTCTTCATTTCTCTCCATATATTACTACGGTCAAACGGTTTACCGCTTTTAGTCACAAATATAATTCCAGAGTTAATTTTCTGTTCTACAGCATATCTAAGCAATTTTTTACGCAAAGCATTAACAATAAATATCTTTCTTGTTTTACCCTTGCAGGATACAACAGCTTCTCCTTTTCGTACAGCTTCCACCGTAATGCTTTTTAATTCACTGACTCGAATACCAGTTCCGCAGATTGTCTGGACAACAAGAGATAAACGTTCATTTTTATTTTGTTCCGCTGCCCTCACAAGAGCTGTATATTCTGCCTTGGTAAGTTCCTTTTCTTCAGAGCAATATGCCTCTTTTTGCACTTTAAACTGCCTGACACACAGGTCATGCCAACCAACAAATCGCAGGAACGTATTAAGCGCAGCCAACATAGAATTTGCACTTCTAACTGCATACTTTTGTTCCAGCATTGCTTTATAGTTAAGGACTAATACTTTATCTAATATACAGTCAGCGGCATACTCAGTGAAATAAAGTAAATCACGCATATACTTTTCAATGGTTGCCTCTGCCCTTTCGTTCTCAAATAAATATTTCTTGAACGAGCTTATTGTTTTATGAGTAATAATTCTTTTATTCATATCAAAACCTCCATTTTTAATTTTAATGTTGATATTAGTTTGCGTCAAAATTTTTTACTTAAACCTTTATACAAAAACGGAGTTAGAACATGCTAGATTTTTCAAAGTTTTTTAGAATTACTCCGATACTATTAAAATATATACACTTACGTTAATATTTTTTTACATAACATTTTTTGAAAAATCATTAAAGGATTGACAATTACTATTTTGCAGTCTATATTTCAAATATCCATTGTGTACGAAAAATCCTTAAAACGAAGAAGTGACAGTACAGAGAAACTAACTCCGCACTGCCACAAACAGAGGCTATATAAGTTCTTTTAAGTAAACAACAAACCCGAACATTTCACCGATCGGTAAAAGGTTCGGGTTTGAATGCTTTGGTGCGGGTGAAAGGACTTGAACCTTCACGGAAATCCGCTAGCTCCTAAGGCTAGTGCGTCTGCCAATTCCGCCACACCCGCATATTAACAAAAAGATATAGAAATATGAAACAAAAAAGAAAATAATTAAAGTTGGCAGCCGCACTACGTGCGTTACCCTCAGAAATATAGTCGTACTGCTTGCTTGGGGCGCATCGCATTACTCCTTATTTCTTCACCTCAGCATACTGCCTGTTTCATTCACCGAATGCGGCAGTCTGCTTCGCCCAATTCCGCCACACCCGCATATTTTGCTTAATTATTTTATACTATGATAACCGAAAAGTCAATATTAATTTGTTGATTTCAGCGTAAATCTGTGATATAATAATAAAAAAATAATACAATGTAATATGATTTTATATTTTTTAACGAGGTACAATATGAAGAAAATTATAATTACTATTGGCAGAGAATTTGGCAGCGGAGGTCACGAAATTGCTAAATTATTGGCAAAAAATATGGGACTAAAGCTCTACGATAAAGAAATACTTGATATAGCCGCAGAAAAAAGCGGACTTGACCCCGATATTGTTGAGCATTACGACGAAAAACCCACAAACAGTTTTCTTTATTCCCTTTCTTTAGGAGGCCATTCATACGAAAGTGTTTTATCGGGTATTCCTAACTTACCGATAATTGATAAAGTATTTTCTGTTCAGGCAGAAGTTATCCGTAACGCTGCCGAAGAAGGTTCTTGTGTAATTGTTGGCCGTTGTGCCGAGAGTATTTTAAAAGATTGCGAAAACGTTTTATCGGTATTTATTCACGCCGATATTGAACAGCGTGCAAAGCGTGTTGCAGAATTTGATAACGTAAGTTTCGATAAAGCGTTTGAAACTGTTAAAAAAGCAGATAAACGACGTTCAAATTATCACAACTATTTTTCCGATTCAAAATGGGGCAATTCAAAAAGTTATGATTTATGTATAGACAGTAAAATCGGAACCGAAAACGTTGCCAAACTTATTCAATATTATGCCGAGAATATTTTAAAATAGTTTTAACAAACACCTGCCTTTTTCGTATTATGAATTAGGCAGGTGTTTTTATGTACGTTGCGAAACCTAAACCAAAAAAAAGCATTAAACCAACACTAATTATTTTTTTAAACATTGCAATAATTTTTATTATTTTACTAATTGGTGATTTTCAACTTCGCAAAATTCTTAGTGATTATTCAGTATCAGCCGGTGAAACTTTACTAATTAAAACCGCAAATGAAGCTATTTCGGAATTATTGAGCGAAAATAAAATTACATACGGCGAAATAGTTAAATTATCCAGAGATGTTAACGGTAACGTAACTTCTCTTGAAATTGGTGTTGAAGAATTAAACTCAATTCGTTCGCAAATTGCGGTAAAAATAGATGAAAAACTTTCAAAACAATCCGACTACCCTATTGCTATTCCCATTGGAACAATAATAGGAAATGAATTTACAATAGGCAGAGGCCCCGAAATTAAATTCAATATGCGACTAACAAGCACCGTAATTGCCGATTTTAAAAGTGTTTTCACCTCTGCTGGTATTAATCAGGTTTTACACCAGATTTTAATTCAACTTGAAATGAACGGAAAGGTACTTATCCCGTGGTACAATTCAAGTTTTACTACAAATATGAGTTGTATTGCCGCGCAAACAGTTATAACGGGAGTTACTCCAAATCAGTTTACAAGTGTTAACGAAACAGACCACGATGGCATTGCCGAAGATATTTTTAATTTTTCAATGCAATAAAAAATAACCTTACGTTTTAAAAACGTAAGGTTATTTTAAATTTATAGCAAACCAGCCAACATTTTCTTAATATACGCAAGGTCAGATGCATTTGTATTTCCGTCTTCGTTAACATCGGGATACTTTACAACGTCGTCATCTTCCGTAATTAAGCCTGCTAGCAGTTTTTTCAGAGTTGCAAGGTCTGAAGCATTTACTGTACCATCACCGTTAATATCTCCCATTTCGTGTTCATCTTCATCACCGTAAACAGTAACAGTAAACGTTGCAGAAGCATTAAAATAAGTAACTGTAAGTGTTTGAGTTCCTGCCTTTTCAGGGTTGTAACCGCTAACAGTATAACCGCTATCAATTTCTTTTACCGTTCCGTCGCTAAAGGTCACCGAAAGAATCATACCGTCAGAAATAAATTGTTCACCTTTAAAGTACTCGGTAATATACGGCATTTCTAAAATTTCAACATCTGTTATAGATAAACCAACAACAACATCAAACGTAGTAGTCTGTTCTTCAAATGTTACGGTTAAAGTATGTACACCGTTTTTAAGCGCATTATAACCGCTAACCTTGTAATCCTTTACTTCGGCAGTTGTTCCGTCGCTGTAATTTGCCATAACAACAAGACCGGTTAAATCAAGTGATTCTTTACGTTGATACATTAACTTATTTGGCAATGATGAAATATAAAGTTCAGTAACCTTAGCACGGGTATCTACAATTTCAACGTCAAAGTAGGTTTCAAAGCCCCTACCGTTCGGTGCAATATAAGAAATGCATACAGAACATACACCCTCGTAAGTACTGTCAAAACCGTAAACTTCATAATCCTCTACTACAAAACTTGTGCCGTCATCGTAAAACGCCTCAACTACCATTCCGTCTAAATTAAGTTCTTCACCTAATTTGTAGGTGGTTTTATTCGGCATTGAAGTAACCTCAATACGCTCTACCCCTTTAACGTAAAGCGTAAATTCACAATACGCACCGCTTGTAGATGTTGCGGTAATTACTGCAAGTCCGGGCTCATAGGTTTTTATCTCGTGACCATCTATTATGACAATACCGTTATCGGTGTTAAGTGTTATAACTTCGTTGCAGTCTTCAGGATAAAACTCGAACTCGGGAACAAACGTTTCACCGCAAACAACCTCAACAAATTCCTCTCCGTCCTTAAGGCACATACCTTCGCAAAGAACGGAATTATCTTCGAACATAAATTCATATTCATTTGCAAATTCGTGAACATAAGTATCTGACATTGAATAAATTGTAGTTTTTAGCGGATAAGAGAATGAAGTTGCTTCAATTTGAGTTACCGATTCGGGAATTATTACGTCAAATAACGCGGTATTGTTATGGAATGCTTCTTCTTCAATAGTAACCAAACCTTTTGGCAACTTAATAGTCTTCAAAGCAGAACATCCCGCAAAAGTTCTTACTTTAAGTTCTGTAATTGAATAATCATCAATTGTTACGTCGGTGAGTGACGAACAATTTTCAAATACGTATCGTTCAAGCGTCTTTACTGTGTAAGGAATGTATAATTCAACAAGCGAAGAACAGTTAATAAAGGCTTCTTCATGAATAGTTCTCAAGCCGATTGGAAGTGTTAAAGATTCTAAAGCGGCGCAATTTCTGAAAGCAGCGTGTTCGATTGTATTTAATAAAGAACCTTCTTCAAAATTAAGAGTTTCAAGCGCTGTACAATTTTGAAACGCATAACCGCCAATAAATTCAACTGCTTTATGCACGGTAAATTCTTTTAAAGAAGTGCAGTTTTCAAACATATAACCTTCAATCTCTTCCAAACCAACAGGCATTTTTACTTTTTCAAGTGAGGTGCATTCCTTAAAAGCTGCATTACCGATATAGGTAACGCTGTTTGGAATTTCAATTTCTTTTAATGAAGAACAGTGATAAAAAGCTTCTGTGTAAATTTTTTCAAGAGATTGAGGTAACTTAACTTTTTCAAGTGAGGTGCACTCGGTAAACGCATAGTGACCAATTAATATAACACCTTCAGGAATTTCTATTTCACTAAGAGAAGTACATTTACAAAACGTGTCAGTACCAATTTGCGTAATTCCGCTTGGAAGTTTAATAGTTTTTAAATTATTACAGTCTGCAAATGCGTTGTCCTCAATTTCTTTTACAGTTTCGGGCAAAACTACATCGGTAATACCGGTACAATTATTATAAATGAAATCGGGAATAATTTTAATTCCTTCATCAAGGATAATGTTATTTAAAGACGAACAGCCAGCAAACATACCGCCGTCAGTATCGGTATAGCCTTTATTTGAATTTGCTAAACTCTTCGGGATAAACGCCTCAGTAAGGGCAGTACAATTTAAGAAAACAGCACCCTGTGTTTGGGTAAAATATTCAGGAAATTCAACTTTTGTAAGTGCCGTACAGTTTTCAAAAGCGCGGTTTTCAATAACGTCAAGATTTTCTGAGAAGTCTATGTTTTCAAGTAATTCACAACTGCCGAAAGAATGATAACCAATTTTAGTTACAGTATCGGGAATAATTATTTCTTCAATTCCGCATCCTTCAAAAAGGTAAGGCAGAATTTCGGTTATATTATCTTCAAAATCAACCGTTTTTAAATTAACACAACCATAAAACGGTCCGCCAAACACGCCACCGCTATATGTAGAAAGATTTTTTGGAATATTAATACTTCTTATTGAAATACAGTTACCAAAACTACCCGAACCAATTTCCTTAAGGGAAGACGGTAAAACTACGTTATTTAGCGCAAAACATTCATAAAACGCACATGCGCCGATTTTACTTAAAGCGTTAGAGAATTTAACGGTTCTAAGATTAGGACAGTTAGCAAAAGCCCAACTTTCAATTTCAGTTACAGTATTTGGAATAGAAACACTTATAACGTCACGATATCCAAATGCAGAATTGCCTATGGTTACTACCTTTTTACCATCTATTTCTTCAGGAATATTTATGTAATTTGAATTGCCGTTATAGCCTGTAATTACAATTTGATCACTATCATTAATTTCGTAATCAAACAAAGGAACAGTAGAGCCGTCAGCCGCTAAGCCATATCCCCTGCTTCCGCCGTACCAACGGGAGTTATATTTTGAATAATACTTAAAGTAAGATTTATCACGCGTGCATTCACTAACAAGTTTATCATCTTCATAGTGCGCCACAGTTCTTACGGGACTGTTAAATTCATTAAAAACGTCGGTGGAAAATTTTTCAGATTGTTTCCATATTCCTATTTGAATAGACGCTGTAAAACCGTAGTCTGCAAAAATATAGGCTTTTCTATGTTCACAAACGTGTGGTTTATCGGAATCGTTATATATCTTTTTGTTAACGCTTGATTTATAACCTACTGCGGCATAAATACTTGCAGAAACGCAAGGAAGATCAGTAGTGCTTAAAGATGCTTTTAAAGATATTTTTGTTGCGCCTTCAAGTTCATCATAACAATCTTTCTTTGAAAAACTTTTAATTGCACGGATGCTCTTATCCTTTTCACATTCAATTCCTGCAACAAAATGTCCCTTTATAAAACCACCTGCCTTGGCAGTAAAATCTACGTCAATTGAAATTTTAAAGGTACCAACACCTAACACGTTACAAGCGAACAACGGAATACTTTTATCTAATCCGCCCGCTTCCAACATATTCACTTCGGCACTGTATTCAACATCATAATCACCGCTTAAAGCAACCTTAACCTTATCGTTTTTAACGTAATACTCAATCTGCGGTTTCTTAATTGTAACGTCAATGTTAGCGTCAACACCACCCATAGAAAGCGGTACAGGTATTTTAATTGTTTTTAATTTCTTGGTGTCAAAGGTTGAAATTGGAGAAACATCTTCAACAATTTCCATTTGAATGCCATCTTCGGCTATAAACTCAAAAGAATCAAAATCTAAAACTCCTTCAGCATCAACGGCAGAAAAAGCATCTTCGTATTCTGTATCAACACAGAAAATAATGGTTTCATAATCTGTTACTTCTACGGCTTCTGCAGTGTAAACACAAGGGATACCGTTAAAATAAACAGCAAATTTATCGTTAACGTTAATATCAATCGGACAATCAACAATATGTACAAGTCCGTCTTCATCCTTTGTTGCAACTATGTCACTTGGAACAACCTTAACGTCACTTAAAAAATCATAAGAACTTTCATAATCGGGGTCAATTGCATCTGTATTAACAGTATTATTAGCATCGTTAAGCATCAATACCGCTTCATTGTAGGTTAATTTTTTACTTGGCACAAAGGCACCGTTAACAAGGTTAACCCAACCACGGTTAATGGCAATTTGCGCACTAACTGCATCAAAGCAATCAGCCGCATCTGAAAAAGTATAAACTATATCTTCACCTAATTGATATCCAAGGCAGAAATTCAAAGTACTTACAGCAAAGTCACGTGTAAGCGAACTATCGGGATAAAACATTTCACCTTCTTCAAGTTCAATTATACCGCAATCAACTGCAAGTAAAATATCCCTGAAAAATTCGTGTTCTTCATCAATATCTGCGTAATAATTATCGGGCAAAAGATAATCTTCCTGTTCAATTTCAAACACAACAACAAGGTTATGAATCCACTGCGCTCTTGTTGTATCATCATATTCATTCAAAATAACACCATACGGCAAAGCGTTAGCGTTAACCGACAAATTTTGAATTTCATCCGCTAAAGCCGATACGCTAACGGCAGGAACAGAAGTTAAAATCATTAGCAAAACCATTATTGAAGCCAAAAACTTAATAATTCTAGACATAATTGCTCTCTCCTAACACGCAAAAATAAAATTAACCTTTAAGCGACCACTCTTCACTGTTTTGAAGTGTTGTGCAAATTAAAATATCATCTTTAAAGTAGAACGAAAGTGTATATTTTTCGTATTCATATATTAGCATTTCACAATCTTCAATTTCAACAACCATAAAGAAGAAATCATCGCTTTTGGCTTTGCGCTTTTCGGGTTCTAAATTGCTTAAAGCATTTTCAATTTCAAACTTGGAAGTAATTCCAACGGTAAAGCCGTACGCCTTATCTAAACTTACAATAAAGGAAACACCTTTATCTTCTTTGCCTTTATTATAGTAGTACTGGAAAGGACCGTAAGTGTAGTGATAACTAACCATTCCTTCTTCTTTAACTACACCCTGTTCGTGATTATGCTCATCACCTACGTTTGCATCTCCGCCAATTTCGTGCGAAGGCTCAAGTTTTGCATTATCAATTTCTTCAGGAGTTGTACCAAGTGCAAAATCTGCCTCTTTAATTTTTCCTAAACTTAAATAATACATAATATCAGAACTTAAATCATCATCCGAAATATTATGAGAATTGTCCCCACAACTGCAAAAACAAAACAAAGTAAGTACAGCAAGTAAAACAGCAATATAACGCTTCATATTATTTTTCTCCTTTATAAGAATGTCCGTTTAATAATTCCTGACGCTGATCCCAAAGTTTTTGCGAGAGATCAACGTAATAGGCGTGTGGTTTTTCAAAACGTTTAACTTCGTCCCAAAGCAAATCAACCTGCTCTTTGCAATACTGTGCAATCTCGCTAACAGAAGGACAATTATAAACCTGTTCTCCTTTTTCAAATATCTTAACCTGAAGTTTTTTAACAACAAAATTATCAACAATTTTGCGTTTCCAAGTATATTCAGGATGAAAAATTTCATAAGGAACGCTGTCATCAATTTTTTCATCATTCAAAGTCATTACGTCGGCAATACATTTTCCCGTTTCTTTATCAAACAGTCTCCAAGGAATTTTTATGCCTGGCACAGTAATTTTTGCCGTGTTTTCGCTAATTTTTATTTTAGGAATAACAGTTCCGTCATCAAGTTCAACAGCCACAAGTTTATATACGCCGCCAAACACAGCTTCACTTGAAGCAGTAATTAAGCGTTCACCTACTCCAAAAGTATCTACTTGTGCGCCTTGCATTAACATATCGCGAATTAAATATTCATCCAACGAGTTTGAAACAACAATTTTGCAATCCGGATACCCAGCATCATCAAGCATTTTTCTTGCTTTTTTAGTGATATAAGTAATATCACCGCTATCAATTCTAATACCAACGGGACGGCAGCCAAGTGGTTTTAAGACTTCATCAAAAACCTTAATTGCATTTGGAATACCCGATTTCAGAACATTATAGGTATCAACCAATAAAACAGTACTGTTTGGATATTTTACTGCGTAAGCCTTAAAGGCATCGTATTCGGTATCAAAAAGTTGCACCCAACTATGCGCCATTGTACCCGATGCTTTAACACCGAAATCTTTTGCCGATTTAACACAAGCAGTACCGCTGCAACCGCCGATAATTGCGGCACGGGCGCCATAAATTGCGGCATCATATCCGTGCGCACGGCGTGAACCAAACTCAAGCACGGGTCTGCCTTGCGCAGCGTGTACAATTCTGTTAGCCTTCGTTGCAATAAGTGACTGATGGTTAATTGTAAGCAAAACCATTGTTTCAACCAAAAAAGCCTGCATAATGGGACCTCTTACGGTTATAATGGGTTCTCTTGGAAAAATCGGTGTACCTTCAGGAACTGCCCAAACGTCACACTCAAATTTAAAATCGCGCAAAAACGTAAGAAAGTCTTCAGAAAACAAATTAAGAGATTCTAAATATTTAATGTCATCGCTTGAAAAAGACAAGTTATTAAGGTAATCAATAAGCTGTTCAAGACCTGCCATAATAGCATAGCCGCCTTCATCGGGAATACGGCGGAAAAACATATCAAAATAAGCGGTTGTGTTCTGCATTTTTGTTCCCAACACACCGTTTGCCATTGTCATTTCATAAAGGTCCATTAACATACTTAAATTCCGATTATCCATATCAATCACTCCTTCAAAATATTTTACACCAAAATTTGTATATTGTCAAATTAAAAAGAGCCGAAATAACGGCTCTTTTCTAAATTATAGTTTTACTGAAATTACGGCATTACCAAGGGTATCGCCTTTTGCATAAAGTTTAATTTCATCGTTCTCTTTATCATTAAGTTTAACAGCAACGGTAATTGTTCCTGCTCGCATTTTTCTTGACGGTAACCAAACTGGGTTATGGTCGGAAATATCAGAGCCTGTACCTATAACATCACATTTGTTATTGGTAAAGAAATTAACAAATTCACTTGCATCAGGCACTGCATTACCGTCTTTATCCACGGCATAACAAGTAAAAACAGCAATATCACCTTTACACTTAGCATTATCATTTTCAAGTCTTAATTTAAGTGCAACAGGTTCTCCCGTTGTAGTCTTAACATCTTCACAAACAGCCTTACCGTTATTATAACCAATTACTTTTAATTCTCCCTTTTCGTAAGGAACATTCCAGCTTCCGTGTGAGTATTTTTTCAAAATTTTTCTGCCAAGACTCTTTCCGTTTAAGAACAATTCAACCTCTTCACAGTTAGTATAAGCCCAAACCGCTATATTCTCGCCCTCTAACCCCGTAAAGTTCCAGTGCGGAAGCAAATGAACCATTGGTTGTTCTCCCCAATGCGAAAGGTTCTGATAAAAAGCATCCTTTTTCTGCATAAACAAATCAATCGCACCCGACTGTGAACAAATTCTCGGCCAAGGAGCCTCTCCGCGGTATTCAAGACCGGTCCATTGGTATCCGCCCATTATCCATTCATGTTCACAGAAGAACTGCCACGAATTTTCTCTGCCTGGAGAATTGAAATACTGACCGTCAATGTCATATGCAGTAACATAACCTTGAACGGAATCAACATCAAAATAATGACCTCTTGTTGTTCCTGCAGCGGCATATTCCGAAGCAATAAACGCCTTATCTGGGTATTTTTCACGAAGTTCAGCATAATGTCGAAGATTATAGTTAACACCAATAACATCACAGTCATCATAAATAATGCAATTTCGTGGAGAATCAACCGAAGACATAACAAAACGTTCGCTATCTAACTTTTTAACCAACGCTCTCATAGAACGGAAAATTCTTCTGCCGTATTCATGAACAATATTCTTTTCTTCATTACCAATAGACCAGAAGAAAACACAGGGATGATTTCTATCACGTTTAACCAATGCTTCAAGTTGAGCCAATCCCTCATCGCTAGATTCGAACCAACGAGTTTCTGCCATTGTAATGATGCCGTTTTCATCTAAAGCGTCCATTACAGCAGCCGCGTTCATATAATGGCTGCATCTGAATCCGTTTGCACCCATTTCCTTAACAAGTTTTACTTTGTATTGATGGATGTTATCCGGCACAGCAAGACCTGTAAGACCAAAGTCCTGATGAACACATACGCCCTTAATTTTAACGGGTTTATCATTTAAGAAAAAGCCCTTATTTGGGTCACAATATGCAGTTCTGAAACCAATGCGAACATCTTCGCTATCGCACACTTTACCGTTTTTAAGTATGTCGGTTTTAACGGTATAAAGATTAGGAGAATCAATATCCCAAAGTTCAGGGGAAGTAACTTGTGCGGTGTAGCAAATGGTGTTAACTCCTTTTGAAGAAACTAAACCGCTTCCCTGTGCAGCGGCAACTTCATTACCAAATGCATCGAAAATTTTACTTACCGCAGTAACACGTTTTGCTTTGCCTATATAATTTTCATTACGAACAGTTGTTTCAAACTTTACCTGCCAAAGATTATCGCTTAATTTTTCGGGTTTTGCATAAACACCGTACAAATCAATACAAATTCTGTCGGTAACCTTTAAATAAACGTTTCGGTATATACCAGCCCCCTGATACCACCAACCTTCGTATTCAGTAGCATCTACATATACGGCAAGTACGTTGTCGCCTTCAAAATTAATATAATCGGTAATATCTACTTCAAAAGGAGTAAAAGCGGTAAAACTGTGTTTTAAAAGACAACCGTTAAAATAAACAGTTGCTTTAGTTGCAACACCTTCAAAATACAAAGTAACTCTTTTATCTTTATATTCTTCATCGAAGCTTAAATGCTTTCTATACCAGGCATTAGGGTTATCCATAAAACCCAACGTCCAGTTTAGTTTACGGTCAAAGTCTTGTTTTACTATGTAATCGTGGGGAATTTGTACTTTTTCCCAACCGCTTTCGCTAAACCACGCATCGGGGTCATCTTTAACGCCTAAAGAAGCGGGACCAATACCTTTACGGCAAGTTTTTGCCGTTGCATAGACAATAGTTTTAGCGGTAGGACGTTCTTCAGCTATATCACCAAGATGAAAACGCCAGTCATCGTTAATTTTTACTATTCTTTCCAAAACGTTACCTCCAATATTAAGATAATACATATTAATTAAAACCCAAAAAAGCAAAATAGTCAATGGATAAAAGGAAAATTTTTGCACAAAAAATACTTTTGTACAATAAAAAACAGAAAACTAGCCCAGAATAAATTAACCTGAGCAGTTTTCTGTTAAATATTTAAGATACTTTTTTTACTATATCGGCATTTCCGCCGTCAACAGTTTTATTAGTAATAACAATTTTTTTAACATTATCCTGAGAAGGAATTTCAAACATAAGATTCTGTAAAGTCGCTTCAATAATAGAACGCAGACCTCTTGCGCCTGTTTTTCGTTCAATGGTAAGTTCTGCAATACGTTCAAGCGCAGAACTTTCGAACTCAAGTTCAACGTCATCAAGCGCAAACAAAGCTTTATACTGTTTTATAACCGAATTCTTAGGTTCGGTCATAATGCGAATAAGGGTTTCTTTATCCATACTTTGTAACGCAGTAATAACGGGAAGTCTGCCCACAAGTTCGGGAATCATACCAAACTTAACAAGGTCTTGGTGCGTTGCCACTTCACTTAATGCCTGTGCTTCGATTGATTTAGGGGAACGAACCTGCGCACCAAAGCCAAGACTACTGCCGCCTATACGGCGCTCAATAACCTTATCAATTCCGTCAAAAGCACCTGCACAAATAAATAAAATATTTGTGGTATCTATTTGAATAAATTCTTGTTGCGGATGTTTTCTGCCACCCTGAGGAGGCACGTTTGCAACCGTACCTTCTAAAATTTTAAGCAACGCCTGTTGAACACCTTCACCACTTACGTCTCTTGTGATAGATGTGTTTTCGCTTTTACGGGCAATTTTATCAATTTCATCAATATAAATAATACCGCGCTGAGCACGTTCTACGTCGAAATCGGCAGCCTGAATAAGGCGAAGTAAAATGTTTTCAACATCTTCACCGACATAACCTGCTTCGGTCAAGGTTGTAGCATCGGTTATGGCTATCGGCACGTCAAGCACCTTTGCAAGTGTTTGAGCCAATAACGTTTTACCAACGCCGGTAGGACCCAACATTAAAACGTTACTTTTAGCAAGTTCAACGCTGTTATCAACCGCTTTATATACTCTTTTATAGTGGTTATAAACAGCCACCGAAAGGGTTTTCTTTGCATCTTCCTGACCTATAACATACTCATCAAGTTTTTGCTTAATTTCAGCAGGTTTCAGCAAAACAAACTCTTGTTCGTTTTTCTTTTTAGAGTTCTTTTTAACGGGTTCTGACTCATCGCCAAAAAGCAATGAGTTACAGAAACTAATACAATTATCACAAATATAAACACCCGGACCTTCTATTAAACGAATAACATCATCCTGTGTTTTGCCGCAAAAAGAACACCTTACGGTAGTTTTCTTATCGTTATCTTTTGAAGACATTATATTCCCCTATCTTATCTTTTAACAATAACCTTATCTACAATGCCGTAATCTTTGGCTTCATCAGCCGTCATCCAATAATCGCGATCGGTATCTACAGCAATTTGTTCAAGAGGCTTCCCTGTTGCTTCGGCAAGCATTTTATTAAGGTTTTCTCTTGTACGTTCAATGTGCTTTGCATTAATTAATATATCACTTGCCTGTCCTTGAGCACCGCCTGAAGGCTGATGAATCATTACTTCGGCATTTGGCAAAGCATAACGTTTGCCTTTAGTACCTGCAGCAAGTAAAAACGCACCCATACTTGCAGCCATACCCATACAAATTGTAGAAACATCACATTTAATATATTTCATTGTATCGTAGATAGCAAGACCCGCTGAAACGCTGCCACCAGGGCTGTTAATATAGAAATTAATATCTTTATCTGGGTCTTGACTTTCAAGGTAAAGCATCTGAGCAATAATGAGACTTGCCGATGTGTTATCCACCTGATCATTAAGCATAATAATTCGGTCGTTAAGCAAACGCGAAAAAATATCGTAAGAGCGTTCACCACGGCTGGTCTGTTCAATAACATAAGGAATTGTATTCATATTTCTTTCCATTACTATACCTCCAATAATATTAATAAAGGCAATAAAAGGCAACGAGCAAAGCAAAAGCTTTTTCCCGCAGCCTTTTAAACTTCCCACAAAAAAGATTATGAACAAACAAAAGAAATTATAAACAAATTATTCTTCAGTTTTCTTTTCTGCAGCCTTTTTAGTAGTTGTTTTTTTAGCAGCCGGTTTCTTTTCGGAATCGGCAGTTTTTTCAGCAGCCTTCTTAGCAGCAGGCTTCTTTTCAGTAGTTTTTGCTTCGGGTTCTTCAATAACTGCGCTTGTTTTAACCAGTTCCAAAGCCTTCTGAACAGCAATATCCTTCTTAAGTTCTTCAGCGGGAACAGCAGCCTTAATTTGTTCAATATCGGTGCTGTAATCCTTAGCCATCTTTTCATACTGCTCGTCCACTTCTGAATCGGTAACAGTAAAACCTTCCTTTTTAACAATAGCTTCAAGAGCAAGACGCATTTTAACCTGCTTTTCAGCCTGAGGACGGAATGTTTTGCTAAATTCTTCCATTGTAGCGCCTGTATACTTCATATAAGTTTCAAGATTCATACCCTGCATCTGCAAACGGTAATCAAAATCTCTTACATTCTGCTTAACGCGGTTTTCATACATTGCTTCAGGAATATCACCTTTAATGCTTTCAACAACCTGTTCAAGCAAAGCGGTTTCCATTTCGTCGTCCGCTGCTTTCTGCTTTCTTTCAAGAGCCTTAGCCTTAATGTCGGCACGAAGTTCTTTTAAAGTATCAAATTCGCTTACGTCTTTAGCAAATTCGTCATCAATAACAGGAAGTTCACGCTTTTTAATTTCGTGAAGTTTTACCTTAAATACAGCAGGTTTACCTGCAAGTTCTTCTGCATGATACTCTTTTGGGAATTCAACGTTAACGTCAAATTCTTCGCCTGCGTTGTGGCCAATAATCTGATCTTCAAATCCCGGAATAAACTGACCAGAACCTAAAGTAAGGGAATAAGATTCACCTTTTCCGCCATCAAAAGCCTTATCGTCGACAAAGCCTTCATAATCAATAACGGTGATGTCATCCTTTTCGGCGGCGCGATCTTCAACAGCAACAACACGGGCATTTCTTTCTGCCATAGCGTTAACAGCTTCATCAACTTCTGCCTTGCTAACCTTAACGGCTTTACGTTCTACCTTTAAGCCCTTGTATTCGCCAACTTCAACCTCGGGAACAACAGTAAGAACAACTTTGAAATTAACGCCATCTTCCTTGCTTATGGAAACAAGATCAAAATCCATCTTGTCGTCAACAATTTCAACACCTGCTTCTTTGGCTGCTTCTTCTAAGGCAGGACCGTAAAGACTGTTTAAAGCTTCTTCAAAGAACGCTTCTGCGCCGTAATACTTTTCAATAAAACTTACAGGGGCTTTACCTTTTCTGAAGCCGGGAATTGTAATCTTTTTTCCCTGAGAGCGAATAGCATTGTCAACAGCTTTTGAAAATGTTGCGCCGTCGATTACTATTTCAAGCTCATAACGATTTGTTTCTACTTTTTTTGCATTTTTTAAACTCATGAAATTACCTCCACGAAAATTATCAACTAATACTATAACACATATTGAAAAATATTTCCACAAATTTTTTAAAATTTTTAGAAAAAAATGGTCTTTATTTCAAAAGGTGTAAAATCTATACAATCACAAGACAATAATTTAAAAGAAATTGTATCATATTCCTTAACATAATTATTAAATTTGCCATGAATATGACCGTGATAAACCTGATTTACGTTAAATTCTTTTAAAACATCTATAATTTCTGTTGCTACACTGTCACTTGTCACAGGCGGATAATGTAAAAACACAATCGGTTTTTTATTTTTTTCTTTTGCAATAGAAAGCGAAGTTCTGAGTCTTTGCGCTTCTCTGGCAATAATCTTATTGTCAGATTCTTTTTCTTTTGTCCAACCTCTTGTTCCGCAAATAGCATATTCGCCGACTTCATAACAAGAATTAAACACCAATTCAACACTGGTTATGTTTTCTTTTTCAAAAAACTCATTAATTTTTTTAACGGTTGACCACCATAAATCGTGGTTGCCTTTAAGAATAATTTTTTTACCAGGTAAAGATTCAAGAAACATAAAATCACTTTTTGTTTCTTCGAGTTTTAACGCCCACGAAAGATCACCCGGTAAAACAACAATATCTTCCTGCTTTACAATTCTACACCAATTACTTTTAATTCTTTCAAAATAATTTTCCCAACCATTAAAAATATCCATAGGTTTGTCTTTATCTATGGATAAATGCAGATCGGAAATTCCATAAATAACCATTTTTTACCTCTTTTTGAGTTAGTATTATAACGCATATACGGGAATAATATATATGACCTCACAAGGTCTGAAAGGATTTGAAAAATATGAATAATCAAGAAAACAAAATGATAGACGGAATTATATGTGATGCAAAAAATTGCATTCATCACACAGTTGGCGACCATTGTACAGCAAAAGAAATCAAGGTTGGATACCAAAGCGCTTGTCAGTGCAACGAAACCGCCTGCACAACCTTCCGTCAGAAAGACTAAAATGCGAAAGCACCTGAATTCAGGTGCTTTTCATTTTACATAAAAGCATTACAAATATAATTAATTTTGTATTTCACATTATTTCCATCATTTATAACCGATACTTCAGAAACGTCAAAACGGCACTCATACTCGCGGTGTGTTTTTCTTAAAAAATCAGCCGCAGTAAGTCTTAAACGGTTCTGCTTATTATAATCAACCGCCTCAGCAGGTGAAACAATTGCATTTTCACCGCGCGTTTTAACCTCCACGAAAAGCAATATATTTCCTTTTTCGGCAACAATATCTATTTCTCCAAAACGGGAATGATAGTTTCTTTTAAAAATTATAAAGCCTTTTTTTCTTAAAAAATCGGCAGTTATATCTTCGCCTTTTTTACCGTAAAAACTTTTATCGTTCATATATTTTTCAAAAATGATTTACGGTGAATATCTAAAACACCGTATTTTCTTATTGCCTCAATATGCGCTTTTGTACCGTAACCTTTATGGGCGGCAAAGGAATACTCGGGATACTTTTTATCATATTCATACAAAAGTCTGTCTCTTGTAACTTTTGCAAGTATAGAAGCAGCGGCAACCGAAACGCTTTTAGCATCGCCCTTAACAAGCGCTTCGGCAGAAACGTTAAGTTCAGGCGGAACTTTATTACCGTCGATAATTGCAAAATCTGCCTTAACGTCAAGTCCTTCAACTGCGCGTTTCATAGCAAGAAAAGTGGCGCCTAAAATATTAAGTTCTTCAATTTCTTCAACACTTGAAAAAGCAATAGAATAACTTATTGCTTTTTTAGTAATTACTTCAAACAATTCTTCACGCTTTTTTTCGCTTAATTTTTTTGAATCGTTAATTCCGTTAATTTCGCAATCAAGCGGTAAAATAACTGCAGCCGCGCAAACAGGACCTGCAAGAGGACCGCGACCTGCTTCATCTACACCGCAAATATAATTATAACCTTTATTCTTTATTTCATTTTCAAAAGAAAAATCAGGCAAAATCCCCAACCCTTTCAAGTGAAATATTACCAATTTTATTGTTTCTGAATTCTTCCATTAAAATATTGGAGGCACGTAAAGTATCAGCTTCTCCGCCACGAATTTTCATACCGCGTTTTATGGCAATCTGTTCCAATATTTCATAAGGCTCACAATCAAAATCCAGTTCACCGTAACGGGCATTAAGTAAGTCTTTATACGAAACACTAAGCGCCTCAATAAGCCTTACAGCCAACCATTCAATATCTATAACGCTATCTTTAACAGCGCCCGTAAACGCAAGATGTTCACCAATGGTATTATTTGAAAACCTTGGCCATAAAACACCCGGTGTATCAAGCAATTCAAGCTGTTTATCGGCAGTAAACCATTGATTTCCTCTTGTAACACCCGGACGGTTTTCTGCATTTGCCTTATTAACTCCCGCAATTCGGTTTATAAAGGTAGATTTACCTACGTTCGGTATACCCGCAACCATAACCCTTAGCGCTTTGCCTGCCATACCTTTTTCCTTATAAGCAATAAGTTTATGTTCAAGGACTTTTTTTACGGTGTTTTTAAACTGTTCAAGCCCCTTACCTGTTTTGCAGTCAACCTCAAGCGCAGTAATATTTTTTTGCTTAAAATACTCTATCCACTGTTTTGTAACGGCGCTATCTGCCATATCACATTTGTTAAGCAAAATAATTACGGGTTTACTTCCCACAATTTCGGGTAGATCAGGATTTCTGCTGCTTGCAGGAATACGTGCATCAATTATTTCAACAACCGCGTCAACAAGTTCAATATCTTTTTTCATTTGGCGCAGTGTTTTGGTCATATGCCCAGGAAACCACTGTATATATTGCGATTCAGCCATTATTCAACACTTCCTATTTTTGATAACGGAAAAATCCTGTAAGAAGCATGGCCAAGTACATATCTAACGTCTATCATACCTTCATTTCCAATATTGGAAGAACGACTGTCCAGGGATTCGTTTCGATTATCGCCAAGGCAGAAAATATGGCCTTCGGGAACTCTTACGGGGAAAACAATATCGTATTTAAGATTGGTAGGAGTTTTTGTATATGGTTCGTTTAAGGCAACACCGTCTACGTAAACAACACCTGCAGCAAAATCAATATCAACCGTCTGTCCCTCAACGGCAATTACACGCTTAATAATGGGTCCTTTTGAACGCTCATCTGACGGGCTGTTCTCTGCATTACGCGAAACAACAACGATATCCCCTTGTTTCGGCGTATAAAAACAATTTGTAATTATTAATTTTTCACCCTCAATAAGCGTGTTGGTCATAGAATCACCAACAATTGTAACTACTCTGAAAACAAAAGTAAAAAGCAAAATTACAACAAGAACAGCCGAAGCAATAACTTCAAGCCAATCAAAAAGTTCCGTTTTAACCGACGTTTTTTCTTTTTCTTCGACCAATTTTTTGTTTAACAACAAAATCACCTCTAAATAATGAAAAAAGAGAAGACAAAGACTGCCTTCTCTAATTCATAAAATCAGCCAATTAACTCTTTAACCTTGGCAGCCTTACCAACTCTGTCACGTAAGTAATAAAGCTTAGCTCTGCGTACGCGACCTCTTCTTACTAATTCAACCTTAGCAACGTTGGGAGAATGAAGCGGGAATACACGTTCAACACCAACACCGTAAGAAACACGTCTAACGGTAAAGGTTTCAGCAATACCGCTGTTGTTCTTAGCAATAACGGTACCTTCAAAAATCTGAATTCTTTCGCGTTCGCCTTCTTTAATTCTAACATGTACCTTTACAGTACTACCGATTTCTACAACCGGTACATCCTTTTTTAACATTTCTTCTGCGATCTTTTTAACTGCGTCCATTGATATATCCTCCTTAAATTTTTGTTCAGATGTTCGTGCCCAAAAAAAGACAGAGGACCATCCGCTTCAATGTCGAAAAATCGGCATCAAACCCACTTGTAAGGCCCAAGTGAAATCAAATGCTAAAGTATTATACTACAACTGTGCAAAAAAATCAAGCATTTTTTTAAAAACAGAAAAATTATAACAACTTACCATTCAAAGCACCGGTTTTTTAATGAAATTATTCTTGATTCTATTATATTTATATAGTATAATATTACTGTATGATTTTCTAAATTAAATGGAAGTGTTATATTTAAAGTGGTTTATCTGGATAACAGCGCTACAACAATGCCCTGTAAAGAAACTGTTGACGCTATTAATTACTCACTTAACTGTTGTTGGGGCAATCCTTCTTCTACCCATCAAAAAGGTATTGAAGCATTTTTACAACTTAACGCCGCGCACGATACAATTGCGGCTTCAATAGGCGCAAAAAGTGAAGAAATAATTTTTACTTCAGGCGGCAGTGAAGCAAATAATCTTGCAATTATCGGCAGTGCGCTTAGTATGAAACGAAAAGGTAACCGTATTGTTTCTACAACCATTGAGCACCCTTCGGTATTAAAAGCGCTTGATCATCTTGAAACGCTTGGTTTTGAGGTAATAAAGCTTTCTCCCGATACCGATGGCAGCGTTTCTGTAAATTCCTTTGAAAATGCAATTGACAACAACACAATATTGGTAAGCGTTATGCTAGTAAACAACGAAACAGGCGCGATTAATAACGTTGCCGAAATAGCAAAAACTGCAAAAAGAAAATCAGATGCTGTTGTTCACTGCGATGCTGTTCAGGCTTACGGAAAACTACCTATCAGAGTTTCATCTTTAGGTATTGACCTATTAAGTGCAAGCGGTCATAAAATACACGCTTCAAAAGGCATAGGATTTTTGTATAAAAGTAAAAACGTTACCCTTTCCCCCATAATCCATGGCGGCGGTCAGCAAAACGGGCTTCGATCGGGTACTGAGGCTATGCCGTTAATTGAAGGTTTGGCGGCGGCCGTTAAAGCCTTACCGAACCTTAACGAACAATTTAAAATTACTAAAGAACTTTGCAAATATGCAATAGCAAAACTAAATGGGTTTGATTTTGTTAAACTTAATTCTAGCGAAAACGCGTTACCTTACTTACTTAACTTTTCTGTTGAAGGCTATAAAGCAGAGCCTTTACTTAATGCGCTTTCCATGCAAGAAATTTACGTTTCTAAAGGAAGTGCCTGCGCAAAGGGACAGCGCAGTTACGTACTAAGCGAATGCGGACTTAATAACGACAGAATAGACAGCGCTATACGAATAAGTTTCAGCCGATATAACACAAAAGAAGATATTGATGTATTTGTTCAGGCTCTGTATGATATTACCAGCAAATTAAGAAGGTTTAAATAATGAAAGAAATATTACTTGTAAAAACCGGTGAATTGGTTCTTAAAGGCCTTAACCGTTCTAATTTTGAAAGTGCATTAATTAAAAGTTTAAGAACACGGCTAAATGTTCTTGGTGAAGTTGTGATAAAAAGTGCGCAATCAACAATTTATATTGAACCAAAAAATGATGACTTCCCTTTTGAAGATGCAATTGAAGAAGTAAAAAAGGTTTTTGGCATTGTTGCTTTTAACCGTGCTTTAGTGTGCGAAAAAGATATCAACAAGATAATTGAAAACGCCCCTATATACCTTGAAGATAATATGCGTAGTATTAAAACCTTTAAGGTAGAAGCAAAACGTTCAGATAAAAAGTTTCCTCTTACATCTCCCGAAATTTCAAGAGAAGTAGGCGCAGCGATTCTTAAAGCGTTTCCGCATCTTCGTGTTGATGTTCATAATCCTGATGAAGTTGTAACTGTAGAAATTAGAGATTATGCCGCTTATATCAGAGCGGGTCAGATTCACGGTGCAGGCGGTTTGCCGGTTGGCACTGCCGGAAAAGCATCAATTCTTATTTCGGGAGGTATTGACAGTCCTGTTGCTGCATATATGATGGCAAAACGCGGTCTTACTTTAGACGCTATTCATTTTGCAAGTCCCCCATACACAAGCCCTCTTGCTGAACTAAAAGTTAAAAACCTATTAAAAAAGGTTGCGGCATACAGCGGTAATATACGTTTAGGTATTGTTAATTTTACAGAAATACAGGAACAAATTGCACAGAAGTGTCCCGAAGAATACTTTACGCTTATTATGCGCCGAATGATGATGCGAATTTCCTGCATTATTGCCAAGCAAAACTCAAGCAGAGCGCTTATTACAGGCGAAAGTCTTGGTCAGGTTGCAAGTCAGACTGTTTATGCATTAGGCGTAACCGACGCTGTTTGCGATTTACCTACCTTACGTCCTCTTATTGGTATGGATAAAGAAGAAATTATAGCAATTTCCCGAAAAATTGACGCTTTTGAAACTTCAATTCAACCTTATGAAGATTGCTGTACAGTATTTACTCCAAAACACCCAAGAACACGCCCCGAGATTTCTCAGTGTGAAGAGGTTGAAAAAGCACTTGATATTGATACTTTAGTTAACAATGCTGTAAGCAGCACTGTTTTTACAATTATTGAAAGGGAGACGCGCTTATGAAAGCGGAAATTATTTTTATAAAAAACGAAAATATAGACACACTTTCGCTTTACAACAGTTGCGAAACCTTTTCTATCGGTCTTTCCGGTCTTGGAATTGATACCCCTTATATTTCTAACATTAATAACACTGCCGACACAATTTATGATTCTATTACAAATGCAAGAAGCCGCAGTGAAATTGTTTTAATTATCGGTGCGTGCGGATACGATTCATTTTGTAAAGATATACTTCTTGATATGTTCCATTGCAGAGTTCAAAGAAGTTCTTTGTGTTCTGAACATATGAATAGCCAATTAACTAAAAGCGGTTTGCCAAAAAACTACCATTCGGAAAACGCACTTTATATTCCTGATGGCGCTACTATATTCCCCGATCCCGACAGTATTTTTTGCGGTTTTTCTTTGGAGACCCCTAATACGGTATTTATTCTTCTGCCTTACACAATAAATTCTGCAAAAGAAATTTCCGATTCGTTAATTATACCTTATTTAACAAAACTTTTTGACATTAAGTATTCTTCAAAAACCATTACCGCATTCGATTGCGACAAACAAAGCATAACAAAGCTTACCGATAAACTTTCAAGAAGAAATAATGCTAACATTTCTTTAAAGAATAAATTCAATGTGTATACAATAACTGTTTCATCATTTTCGCCAAGCAAACGGGAAGCATTATCAATATGTAAAGCAACTGCAGATAAACTGATTAGCGAACTTGGAAATGATATTATCAGTAATAACGGTGATAGTTTAAGTAACACAACGGTAAATCTGCTTAAGGCAAATAACATCAGTGTTGCTTCAGCGGAATCTTGCACGGGCGGTTTGTTAAGCCAGATGATCACGTCTGTTTCAGGCGCTTCACAAATTCTTGAAATGGGTATTTGTGCTTATTCTAACCGAATTAAAACTAAAACACTTGGGGTTGACCCTAAACTTATTGAAACCGTTGGTGCTGTAAGCAAGGAAACCGCTTGCAGTATGGCGAAAGGTGTAAGAGAGTTAAGCGGTTCTGATTTAGGAATTGCCATTACGGGAGTCGCAGGGCCTGCCGCCTCTGAGCGTAAGCCTGTTGGCACGGTATTTATTGCGCTTTGCGACGCTACACATTTTTGGGTTCGTTCTCTTAATCTTAACTCTGCACTTGATAGAGATGCTATACGTAAAATTTCGGCTAACACTGCTATGGATTTAATAAGACGCTATGTTGTTTGTTTGCCAGATACAATGTCGGGTTACTGTACAGCAGACAATATTTTTGTAATGTCTACACAGCCTAAGCATACCTTCAAATTTGAAGACAAGACTACAGCCTCTGATTATTTTGAATCAGCCGATTCAGGAGAATACACTACTTTTTTTCCTGTTTTAGAGGCGAATGACTTTTCTATTCAAACCGAAAGCACAGAGTCTTTTGCAGAAGAAACAGTTCAAGCAAATGAAAATCTGCTTAATTTTATTCATACAAACGAAAACTATGCAAGTGGGTTTAAAATTGACGAATCTATTATAAATGAGTATTCATTGCAATCCGTTCCTGAAAATCCACAAGAAAATGTCTTACAAAAACCTTCTCCGGCCAAGACTAAAAAGTTTATTCCTACAAAGAAATTAAGTATTGTTTTATTTTCTGTTTTATGCGCAGTTGTTATTTTGGCTGTTATAATGTCAAGTTATTTCATTAACACGCAAAAAAGCAAGAATTTAACAACCACGCTTAACGAAATTTATAAAACTAATTCTTCAGAATACGCTTATTCCTTGTTAAAAAGCAAAAACAACGACTACGCTTTTTGGTTGGCTTCAAATAATGAAGAAATATCTCTTCCTGTTTGTACAAGTTCTGACAACATTTTTTACTTAAACCATAATTTTCTTAAAAAGAAAAACAACAATGGAACACTTTTTGTTGACAAGAAATGTAACTTAGAAGAAGGCGTTCCAAGAAACTTAATTGTCTACGGCAAAAACTTAAATAACGGTAATATGTTATCAGATTTGATTAAATATGAAACCCTTTCTTATTTAAACGACAATAATTCTTTTATTATTGATAACGGAAGCGAAAATCTTACTTATCAAATTTTTGCTATTCTTATAACAAATGCCAAAAAGGATGATGACAACGGTTATGTCTTCCCTTTCACAAAATCCAACTTCAGTAGTACAGAAGATTTTGAAAATTGGGCTAATGAATTAAAAAATCGCAGTATTATTAAAACCGATATTGAAATTAATTTTAACGATAAATTTCTTACGTTAAGCACCAATTACAATGCTTTTGAAAATGCACGTTTCGTTGTTATGGCAAAACAAGTAACCGATGTTCAAAGCGTTAAGTACTCAATTAACCCAAATCCGCAATATCCTCAAATCTGGTATGATAGCAAGGGTATTGATAATCCATTCAAACAATAAATAATAATATAAGGGGAATTTTATAATGCTTAAAAATTTAAAAATTGATATTATTTATTACAACACACCTTCGGATTTTGAATTTGAATTCAATTTGGGGGGATATTGCCGCTCACGTATACTTAATGCAAAAGCAAACGGATTAAAAGAGACATTAACTAAATTAGCTGTTGCTGTTTCAAGAAGCCGCGTAATAATTATTATCGGCGAACTTCTTGGAGAAAACGGTTGTATTGCGCCTGTTGCAAAAGCAATTTCAAAACAGTTGGTTCAGGTTGATCACAGACAGTATCATATTACCTCACCCGAACCCATAAACATAATTGAAGGCTCTTTACCGCTTGTTAGTTCAAACGGTGAATTCGGTGGATGTATTATTGAAAGCGGTCCGCAGTCAATTGTTTTCTTAAGCCAAGATAAATCACTTAGAAGTTCCATTGAAAAAGAATTACTCTCTCATTATTTAACATCGCTCAGTATGACTTCGGATGAAGAAAACGATATTGTCAACTTTGAAGAAACCGCTACCGAACCTGAGAAAACAAATGATATTGAACTATCTAATGAAAGTGTTCTTCCCGAAGAACCGCTTGAAACGATTGTTTCAGAGAATACTGAAACTATTGATACGAGTGAAATCGCCGAAACTACGGAGGATACTGAAGATTCAACAGCACACGAAGAAGACATTTTGTCCGATGCAGAGCCCGAAGATATTGAATTTGAAATTGATGCAGTAATTGAAGAAGATATTATATCAAAAGAAACAGAAGAAGTAATATTTGAAGATAATGCAACGGAAGAAACCGCAGAAAAGCCACAGTTCTTTGAAGAAACTGATTCAACAGTACCAATCTCAGAAGACACAGAACCAATAAAAACTGAAATGAGCGATTTGTTTTCTGGCTCGAATGAAGTTATAAGCAATGATTCATTTGATAATGAAGGCGATGATTTCGATAACTATGAGAACGTGGAAAAAGAACCCAAGAAACCGCTTTCGCCCCTTATCAAAGTTCTGTTAGTTTTATTTGCAGTATTATTTGTTGTAGTTGCAATATTATTATATTATACTGTTTACTTACCTGGTCTTGACGGTGTTTCGTTTTCGGAATTTATAGGTAACGTTTTATCTTTAATTAAATGCTTATAATGCGAGGTAATTATGGTACACGAAGTAATCTCATTTTTACAGAATAAAGTTCCGGACGAACTGGTCGTTTTTATAGTTTCAATGCTTCCCGTTCTCGAACTTCGCGGCGGTTTAATTGCGGCATCTGTTTTGCATATCAATTGGTTAGTTGCCTTCCCAATATGCGTTATTGGCAATATGTTACCAATACCTTTTGAATTAATGTTTATACGCAAAATTTTTGATTGGCTGAAAAAATTCAAACCGTTTAAAAAAATAGTTGAAAAACTAGATGAACGTGCTAAAGAAAAAGCCTCAAGCGAAACAATGCAAAAATATCTTAATTGGGGATTATTTATTTTGGTGGCTATTCCCCTTCCGGGCACAGGTGCGTGGACCGGAGGTCTTGTAGCCGACGTTATGGATGTAAGAATGAAGCACGCAATTCCTATAATCGCTTTAGGTGTTATTGCTGCAGGACTTATTACCTCGTTCTTTTCTTATGTAATCCCAATGTTTTTCTAATTATTACCCCTTCAACATAAAGCGTTGTAGGGGTATTTTTTTCTTTAAACTTATAATTATTTGCTGTTTTCCTTTAAAAAGTATAAATTCAGTCACTATTTTTATTAAAATATGTAAATTATTGTTTACATTTATATTGATTTATATTGTAATTTTTGATATAATTTATTTGTAAATAACTTTAGAAACAGGTGATTAAATGAAAGCAATTATAAACGGTAAAGTTATATTAAAAGACCGTGTTGCAGAAAACTTAGCGGTTCTTTATTCCAACAGAATTGAAGGAATTGTAGCAACCGACAAAATCCCTGCTGATGCAGAAATTATTGATGCAAAAGGCGGTTACGTTGCTCCGGGTCTTATTGATATACACATTCACGGTTATTTAGGTAAAGACGTTTGCGACGGTGAAGAAGAAAGTATTCGTACTATTTCTGCCGGTATTGTTAAAAACGGTGTTACAGGTTATCTTCCCACAACAATGACCGTTGATATGAAGGTTATTGAAAAAGCTTTAGGTGTATGCCGCAGTTTAAAGAAAGAAAGCCAAACCTGGAACGGCGCTCAGATACTCGGTTGTCACGCTGAAGGTCCTTTTATCAGCGAAGCAAAAAAAGGCGCTCAGGACCCTAAATACATTTTAAAACCCGACGCGGCATTTGTTGATAAGTTTTCTGATATTATCAGCATTATTACTTTAGCTCCCGAAACCGATACCGAAGATTTTACGGAAATCAGAAAAATGGCTGCTATAAGAAAAGACGGCGGCGTTGTTGTTTCCATGGGACACACATCTTCTGATTACGATACTGCAAAGAAAGGTGTAGCTGCCGGTGTTAAGCATGTCACCCACCTTTTCAATGCTATGACTCCTCTTGCTCACAGAGCACCCGGTGTTGTTACTGCCGCGCTTGATTCTGACGTAAGTTGTGAATTGATTGTTGATACTTTCCACGTGCTTCCCTGTTTTTACGATATGATTTGGAAGTTGAAGCAAAGAAAATTATGCTTTATTACCGACTGTTTACCTGCTGGCGGTCTTCCCTACGGCGAATACACTTTAGGCGGCACAAAAATTGTTTACCGCGATATTGTTTGCCGACTTGAAGACGGTACTGTTGCAGGCAGTGTGTTAGGATTAAATAAGGGTGTTTGGAACGTTTATACTAACTCTAACATTCCTCTGCACGAATGTGTTAACTGCGCTACCCTTAATCCTGCAACGGTTATTGGTCTTGAAAAAACTAAAGGCTCAATTGAAACAGGAAAAGATGCAGACTTAATTATCACTGACAGTGAATTTAATGTACAAAAAACAATTATCGGAGGAGAAATCAAATATGAATCTTAAAGTTAAAGCTAAATTAGACCCCGCTTTTCAGCCACTTGCTGTTGTAATTCGCGAAATGCGCGAAGCAACTAAAGAAAACGGTCAGGATATTGTAATTGCTGCTGTTCGTAACAAAGGTTACACAACCGTTTACAACACCCGCGTATTTAAGGATGGCACAGGTCACGATGCGGAAAACTTCAAGTTTGCAGAAAGAATTGCAAAAATGCTTCTTTGGGTTGCAGGCGGTTATAAAATTGTTATTGCAGGTTCAGATGTAATTGGTAATTACATTAAAGAGGCCTTTTCTTACGGCGGAAGTCGCGATTTCGACGTTAAGTTTATGGAACGCGTTTACGAAGAAAAGTTTGTTGTTGAATCTGTTTCTTTAGAAAACGCTCCTAAAAACATTTCTTCTGCAGCGCCCGTAGGCAGACATCTCGACGGTTGCAGAATCGGTTTTGATGCAGGCGGTTCTGACCGCAAAGTCAGTGCAGTTATTAACGGCGAAAGCGTATACTCTGAAGAAGTTGTTTGGTTCCCGAAAACTAACTCTGACCCCGACTACCATTATCAAGGCATACTTGATGCAATGAAGACAGCCGCTTCTAAAATGCCAAGAGTTGATGCTATTGGTGTTTCAAGCGCAGGCGTTTACGTTGATAACAGAATAATGGTTGCTTCACTCTTCCTTAAAGTAAGTGATGAAGATTTTGATAAAAAAGTTAAGAATATGTATATTGACGTTGCAAAAGAAATTGGTGAAAACATTCCGATTGAAGTTGCAAACGACGGTGACGTTACTGCTCTTGCAGGTGCTATGAATCTTAACGATAACGGCGTTTTAGGCGTTGCAATGGGTACTTCTGAAGCCGCCGGTTACGTTGATATGGATGGCAACATCACAGGTTGGCTTAACGAACTTGCTTTTGCGCCCGTTGACTACAACGAAGATGCTATGGTTGATGAATGGTCTGGTGACTACGGTTGCGGCGTTAAATATTTCTCACAAGACGGCGTTATAAAACTTGCTCCTTATGCAGGTATAGAACTTGATGAAAGCCTTTCCCCTGCTGAAAAATTAAAGGTTGTACAAGGACTTATGGCTGAAAACGACAGCCGCGCCGCTGATATTTACGATACCATTGGTGCTTACTTTGGTTATGCTATTGCTCTGTACAGCGAATTCTATGATATCAAACACGTTCTTATTATGGGCCGCGTTACTTCTGGCGAAGGCGGCGTAATTCTTCTTGAACGCGCACAGGAAGTTCTTGATAAAGAATTCCCCGAACTCGCCAAGAAAATTGAACTTCATATTCCCGATGAAAAAGCAAGACGCGTTGGTCAGTCTGTTGCTGCAGCAAGTCTTCCTGTAATTAAATAATTAATATTATTCAAACAAAAAGACTACATTCAAAATTAATTGAATGTAGTCTTTTTTATATACTGTTATAAATCAGCGTTCTTCTCGGAAATAGTTAAGTCCTAAGCCTTGCGGAGGTTGATTTTCTTTTTTATCCATTATACTTGTTATGATTAAAACAACGATTGTAACAACATACGGTAACATTTTAAAGAGTTCTTTATTTGCAAAACTAACGCCCGTTATATAACTGCTTGCAATATAAAGTGCACCAAAAACTATAGATCCGATTATGCCAAGATTAGGCTTCCACACTGTAAATATTACAAGAGCAATTGCTAACCAACCAATAGCATCAATGCAATATTCCCAATTTCCATGCAGATAATCCATAACAAAAGATAATCCGCCAAGACCCGCAATTCCGCATCCTATACAAGTAGCCAAATAACGGTATTTAGAAACATTTATACCAACAGCATCGGCAGTGGCAGGATTTTCACCGACACTGCGAAGGTGAAGTCCTACGCGTGTTTTTGTAAGAACGTACGAGGTAATTAAAGCAAGAATAATTGCAAGATAAATAAGAATACCGTGCGAAAGAAAAATTTTTCCAAACCAACCAAGACTATCAGCAAACGGAAGAGGTGAAGTAAAGAATTTACTTCCCTTTGTATAAATAGGTCCCGTTCTATTAATCATATAATCGGAAAGGCCAACACCAAAAGTTGTAAGCGCCAGACCTGTAACATTCTGATTGGCACGAAGAGTAACGGTAAGAAAACTATAAATTAGTCCCATTAAAGCACCGCCAATAAAAGTTGCAAGAATAGGAATTAAAATTGCAAACAACGGATTTGCATTTCTTTTTGCAGCATCTAAATACAAATACTCAGCAAAACATCCGCAAGAAGCGCCCACACACATTACTCCGGGAATTCCAAGATTAAGATGACCTGCTTTTTCGGCAATAGTTTCTCCGGTAGAACCGAAAAGAAAAGCCATACCAAGTCTTATAGCGCTAACAATAAAGCTAAGCATCAAGCATTCTCCTTTCTGGTTTTATTAGTTACAATTTTATACTGAAGGAAAAATTCGCAGCCAATTATAAAAAACAGTATAATTCCCGTAACTATATCAGAAATAGCGTTAGGGATACGGAAATCTGTTGAAACCTGTTGCGAACCGATATCAAAGAAAACAATCAAAAAGGAAGTAAATACCATATAAAGCGGATCAAACTTCGCAAGCCAAGAAACCATAATTGCTGTAAATCCTCGTCCTCCTGCTGTAGTTGTGCTAATCGTATGATTTGTACCACCAACAAGCAACAGTCCTGCAATGCCGCAAAGCGCACCCGACACAATAAGTGTTCTTATAATAACCTTTTTTACGTTAATACCAATATACTTAGCCGTATTCTCGCTTTCGCCGACAACCGAAATTTCATAACCATGTTTTGTAAACTTAAGATATATATAAACAAGTACAGTAAGAACGGCAACAATAATTATATTAAGCAAATAGTCCTTTCCTGCAATTACGGGTAAACCAAACTGTTTCATAGGTGAAAGTACACCTGAACCGCTTTTTACAAACAATTTTAAATAAAACGCTACAAGTTGTATTGCTACATAGTTCATCATTAGGGTAAATAAGGTTTCGTTAGTGTTCCATAACGCCTTAAAGATTGCAGGTAAAACAGCCCATATTATACCCGAAACTACAGAAACTATAACCATTACAATAACAAGTAACGGAAAAGGTAGTTTATCACCCAGAAACATCATAACAGAAACAGTAGCCAGTCCACCAACAAGGACCTGACCCTCGGCGCCACAATTCCAAAAACGCATTTTAAAAGCAGGAGTTACGGCAAGAGAAATGCAAAGAAGAATAGCAACGTTCTGTAAAAGACTCCATATTCTAAGCGAACGAAGTTCAGGATTATTGGTTTTAATACCAAAAGCGCCATCTATCATAGAAGCGTAAACTTCAATTGGATTTTTCTTAGTCATTAAAGTTATCAGAATAGCAGAAACTACCAAAGCCATAATAATTGCAACAGCGCGAACTAAAACATTGTAGTACCAAGCCAACGGCTCACGTTTAACAATATGAAAAGGTGCAGGTTTAACCTTATTATTCACGTCTTTCATTACTGCTCCTCCTTTTCATTCATAGATTCGGTTTTGGTCATAAGCAAACCAATTTGTTCTTTTGTGGAAGTTCTGGCGTCAACAATTCCGGTAACCTTACCAGAACCAATAACCATTATTCTGTCACAGAGTTCAAGTAAAACATCAAGGTCCTCGCCAACAAAAACAACAGCAACGCCTTTTTCTTTTTGTTCGTTAAGCAAATTATAAATTGTGTAGGAAGCACCTATGTCAAGTCCTCTGACAGGATATGCTGCAAGTAAAACTGTAGGAGCAGATGCAATTTCTCTACCTACAAGCACTTTTTGCACATTACCGCCCGAAAGACGTCGCACAGGAGTTGTAGCCCCAGGAGTAACAACATTAAGACTTTCAATAACGTGTTCAGCCAAGTTTTTAGGAGCTTTTCTTTCAAGGAAAATTGAATGTCCCTTCTTGTAACTACGCAACATCATATTATCAATAATGTCCATATTACCAACAAGTCCCATGCCTAAGCGGTCTTCGGGCACAAATGAAAGCCTTACACCTAAATCCCTTATTTGTATAGGAGTTTTATTTCGCAAATTTTCAACATTTCCCGTTTTGGGATCGTTATAGAAAATTTCACCGTTGTCAAGTTTTTGAAGACCTGCTATTGCTTCCAAAAGTTCTCGTTGACCACTACCTGCAATACCTGCAATACCTAATATTTCTCCCGAACGAGCCGTAAAAGTAACATTATCAAGCACTTTTACGCCTTCGCGGTTAATACACTCTAAATCTTTGACTACAAGGCGGTCTTTAGTATTTTTGGGTTCGCTACGCTCAATATTAAGAGTAACTTTTTCGCCAACCATCATTTCAGTAAGTTGAGATTCGTTAGTTTCTGCAGTATTAACAGTACCAATATATTCGCCCTTTCTTAAAACAGCAACTCTATCGGAAAGAGACAAAACCTCATGAAGTTTATGTGTAATAATTATTATTGATTTGCCGTTTTCTTTCATTTTTCGTAAAACAGCAAAAAGTTTTTGAGTTTCTTGCGGAGTAAGAACCGCTGTAGGTTCATCGAGAATTAGAATATCAGCGCCACGGTAAAGAACCTTTATAATTTCAACAGTCTGTTTTTCGGAAACGCTCATTTCATAAATTTTCTTTTTTGGGTCAATATCAAAACCGTATTTGTGGCTTATTTCCGTTACCGATGTAATTGCGTTGTTCAAATTAAATTTTTCATCTAAACCAAGCACAATGTTTTCGGCAGCAGAAAATACATCAACAAGTTTGAAATGCTGATGAATCATACCGATTTTATAATTAAATGCATCTTTCGGAGATTTAATAGAAACCTCTTCGCCATCAATAAAAATCTGGCCCTCATCAGGAAAGTAAATGCCAGAAATCATATTCATAAGGGTAGTTTTACCACTACCGTTTTCGCCCAATATCGAAAGAATTTCACCGCGGTTTACAGAAAGATTTATGTTCTTATTAGCCGCATTATTGCCAAAATACTTACTTATATTTTTCAGTTCAATAGCAACACTTGTTTCCATATTTTTCCTCCCGTGCGTTAAATATTTAAAAAGCACCACTAAATATTAGTGATGTTTTTTTAATATTTAAAATAAGTTTGGGCGAAGCGAAACTGCTCCGCCCAAAGCAAGTTAATTAGAATTTTTCGTTTAAGAGAGTGATGCCGTCAATACGGATATCGAAATAAGGAGCAGAACGTTTTGTAGATTCAGTAAACGCACCGTTTTCAATAGCTTCGGTATCAGGTGTGAAAGCAGCATCGGTATCAACGTCAGCAGTATAGGTAGTAAGTGCAGCACCATCTTTTGCGAAGTTTGCTGTATTGAATACCTTAACAGTACCAGCCTTGAGATCTTCAACAGCCTTCTTAATAGCATCTACTGTACCTTCGGCAGCAACGTCGAGGTTAACGCCTGTAAGAACTACAGAACCTTCTTCAATACCGCCGCACCAGTCAGCAGCAATCTTTTCGCCCTTAGATACACACTTGATGATGTAGTTGTAGTAAGGAGCCCAGTCAATTCTGGAAGAAACTATAAAGGTTTCAGGACATGCATCATAAGTAGCACCGTTGTAAGAAACATTAGGAACACCTGCAGCTTCACAAGCAGAAGGAGCGCCCATAGAGTCAGCGTGCTGGCTTATAAGTTTGCAATCTCTTGCAATTAAAGCTTCAGCAGCATTCTTTTCTTCTGTAGCATCATACCAAGAACCTGTGAACTGAACGTCCATAGTTACTGTTGGGCAAACAGATTTTGCGCCAAGATAGAAAGATGTATAACCGGAAATAACTTCAGCATAAGTGAATGCGCCAACGTAACCGATTTTTGCTTCTTCAGCTTTGAACTGACCAGCTTCAATCATTTCATTGAGCTTCATACCTGCAGCAATACCTGCAAGATAACGGCCCTGGAAGATTGAAGCAAATGCATTGTGGTAGTTATCAAGACCTTCTGTATGAGCCTTAGTACCTGTAGCATGGCAGAACTGAACTTCGGGGAACTCTTTAGCAGCCTGAATCATAAAGTCTTCATGACCGAAAGAGTTAGCGAAAACGATGTCACAACCCTGACCAACGAGGTCTTTAGCAGCAACATAGCATTCGTTACCTTCAGGAACGTTTGTCTTAAGGATAACCTGTTCGTCCTTAAGTTTTAAAGCCTGCTGAACGTCCTTAACAGCGTTAATAAAGTTAAGGTCGTAGGTAGAGTTTTCATCATGTAAACAGATGAAACCAATTTTGAAGTCGTCAGCAATTTCGTAATCAGCAACGATTGCTTTTGCTGCGAGAGGTGAATCACTCATACCGAGAGATTCTTCGTTCTGGCCACAGGAAGCAAGAACTACTCCCATAGATAAAACCAAAACGAGCGCGAGAAGAACGGATAAAAGTTTTTTCATTTAAAATTCCTCCTAAAGAGATTTTTTATGTAAATTTACTTTACATACTATTTACGAAAGGTAATAGAGTTATCACTCATACTTTCTATACAAGCAAGAGATTCAACCCTAAGACCATTACTGCGGAGAGCATCTCCCCCGCCTTGGAAACCCTTTTCAATAGCACAGCAAGCGCCGACTGCATTAGCATTTGCTTGTGAAATAATTTCCATAAGACCAATAATTGCTTTTCCGTTAGCAAGAAAATCATCAATAATAAGAATATTCTCACCCTCAGAAAGAAAATCTTTACTTACAACAACAGTATATTTGGTTCCGTGAGTAAATGAATAAACTTCAGCGCTGTAAACATCACCCGCAATATTACTTGACTTATGCTTTTTAGCAAAAACCATTGGAACACCTAAAGCAGTAGCCGCAGCAAAAGCGAGCGGTATACCTGAAGTTTCTATTGTTAAAATTTTATCTATTTTTACACTTTCAAATAAACTCGCAATCTCTTTACCCATTTCATTGGTAAAAGCAACATCTATTCTATGATTCAAAAAAGAAGATACTTTTAATACATTACCGGGAAACACTTTACCTTCAGAAAGAATTTTTTCTTCAAGCAATTTCACTAAAAGCACCTCACAAATAAATAAATCTATAATAAGATTTTATCACGCTGTTAACAAATTGTCAATAGTTGTCGACAGCATTTTTATTATAAAAAAAGAACAGTACGTTAAATCTACACGCACTGTTCTTAAAAGTAGGTTATAAAGTTACACCGTCTTTAAAAATTGCAAGTTCAGCCTTAGAGAGTGATTCAGATTTAACACGTTTGCCTTCTGCAACACTTATTATGTAATCAAAAAACTCTTTACTTAAATCTTCAAAAGACATATTCTGGCTTACAATTTTACCGGCATCAAAATCTATCCAACCGCTCTTTTTATCAGCAAGTTGGCTATTACTTGAAATTTTAACGGTAGGAACCGGACCTGCAAAAGGAGTTCCACGACCTGTTGTAAACAATACAATTTGAGCGCCGCTTGCACAAAGCGCACAAGTAGCAACAAGGTCATTACCGGGCGCTTGTAACAGGCTCAATCCCTTTTCTTTAATAGGATCGCCGTAAGAAAGCACATCCATAACTTTTGAAAAACCACCCTTTTGAATACAACCCAACGATTTATCTTCAAGAGTAGTAATACCGCCTTCTTTATTACCAGGAGAAGGATTTTCGCCTACGCCTTCACCGTAACGGCCAAAGTAATCTTTAAAATCGTTAACAAGGTCAACGGTTTTATCAAAGGTTGCTTTGTCTTTACAACGGTCCATAAGAACGGTTTCAGCGCCGAACATTTCGGGAACTTCGGTAAGAACTGCGCAACCGCCCTGATTAACAACCATATCACTTACAAAACCAACAAGAGGATTAGCCGTAATACCCGAAAAACCGTCGCTTCCGCCACACTTAAGGCCAATTATTAAATCTGAAGCATCGCACTGAGTACGTTTAAAACTATCAGCATACTTACAAAGACGCTTAATAATTTCATCTGCAGCAGCAAATTCATCTTCAACGTCCTGACAGTTAAGGAAAGCAACTCTTTCTTCATCCACTTCGCCAAGAACTTTTTTAAATTCGCTGATAAGATTATTTTCACAGCCAAGTCCCAGCACAAGAACAGCGGCAGCATTAGGATGCTTAACCATTCCCGCAAGAAGTTTTTGAGTATAAAGCATATCTCCGCCAAGTTGCGAACAACCGTAAGGATGTGAAAAATGAAATACACCGTCAATGTTTTCACTAACATATTTCTGCGAGTTTTCCGCAATTTTTTTAGCAATTGCATTAACACATCCTACAGTTGGAATAATCCACACTTCATTACGAATGCCAACTTTGCCGTCGGCGCGTTTGTAACCCATAAACTTACGCGGTTCAGCAACGTCAGTTGGACACTGTACGGGAGTATAAGTATATTCACTTCTTGAAGTAAGGGCAGTTGCAACATTGTGTGTATGTACGTGTTCACCTAAAGCGATATCGTTTTTTGCAGTACCGATAGAAAAACCGTATTTGAATATTTTTTCGCCTTTTTTTATGTCGCACAAAGCAATTTTATGTCCACGGGGAATGTTGTTTAAAGCAACAAGGGTTTGTCCGTCAACAACTACTTCACTTCCCTGTTTAACATCTTCAAGAGCAACTGCAACAAGGTCTTCTTTTCTTATTTTTAAAAGTTTGCTCATTGTTAATTCATAGCCTTTCTCATTGCATTTTCAGCGCCGTTTTCGCGAATTTCTTTAAGCCACATTTTTACGTTTTCTTCAAAACCGTTATATTCACTTAAATCTTCGCCCCAGAATTCAACCTTTTTACAAACCTTATTCACAAATGTATCTATATCACCTGTGCTGTATTCAGCAAAAAATTCAATAGCGGCGGCATCATCCTGTAACGTATATTCAGTACCGTCTGAGCGTTTGCATACAAGTTTACCGTCTACAACAGTATCAGACGTATAGAAAGCAAGCATACCAGCGAACGAGAATGTAATAAGCGCAGGAATCTTATTATTAGCCTTATAATAATCCTTGAAAGAGCAAAGCAAACGAGCTTTCCACTTAGAAACGGTATTAAGTGCTATAGAAAGAAGCAGGTGGTCTATGGTAGGATTATCAAAACGCTCTAATACCTGAGCAATAAATTCTTCAACCTCTGCCTTGGGTAAAGCAACACCGGGTAAAATTTCGGTGTTAAGTAATGTGTTTACATAATTACCTATAAGTTCATCCTGAACGCTATCTCTTACAATGTTCTTACCAATAAGATAACTAATAGGTGTAAGGGCTGTATGAGCACCGTTAAGAACTCTTACCTTGCGGTCTCGGTAAGGTTTAAGATTGTCGGTAAATACAACAGGCATTCCAGCTTTGTCAATTGGGAATTCCTTAGAAATATCGGTTTCACTTTCAATTACCCAAAGACCGAAAGGTTCTGCAACGTCAAGAAGATTATCAACGTAACCAAGTTTTTCACAAAGTTCTTTAGCATTAGCAGGATAACCCGTAACAATGCGGTCAACAAGCGTATTACAGAAAATATTAGCATTTTCTACCCAGGCAGAAAACTCTTTTTCAAGTCCCCAGTTTTCAGCCATTAAAAGCACACACTTTTTGAGGTTTGTTCCGTTTGCTTCAATAAGTTCAACCGGAAGAAAGATAAGACCCTTATCTAATGCGCCGTTAAATGCTTTATAGCGCTTATATAAAAATTCTGTAATTTTACCAGGGAACGAAGAAGGAACACCATCCATTTTGTCATCGGCATCGTAAACGATACCTGCTTCAGTAGTATTGGAAACAACAAAACGAAGGTCAGAGCTTTCGGCATATTTTAAATATTCCTCATGTTCTTCCCCACTTGAAAGTACGTTTTCAACACAGGAGATAATACGGGAATCTTCTAAAACCTTACCGTTCTGTCTGCCACGAAGCATAACAGTATAGAAGTAATCCTGTTCCTTAAAAGCGGGAAACGGTTTAAAAGAAGCAATTGGAACGACAACCGATACATTACTGTCAAACACACCTGCTTCATTTGCGCAGTCAATCATATAGTCCACAAAGGCGCGTAAAAAATTGCCTTCACCGAACTGAATAACTTTTACAGGTCTGTTTGCGCGCTTTGGACACACATCATTAATAGTTTTCATAATAATCCTCCAAGGTAAAAAATATTATATATTAATTCTACATTGTTTATACAAAAAAGTCAAAATGAATTTAACATACAAATGAAAAATATTTTTGTGCACTAAATACAAAAAGATTGTTATTAAAAAAACGTTTTTTTAGCCTGTTTTAAAACATCTGTTGCAACACTTAATGCCGAAGTATCACCGCTACCGCCCTCTTCCACAACAATAACAAAAGCAAGCGGTAATTCGGGATTTTTACAAAAACCAACAAAAAGGGAGTTTTCAATCCCGTTACCTACTTCTGCAGTACCCGTTTTTCCGCAAACGTTAAGATTGGGGAAATTCTTTTTACCGTAATTGTTTGTAACGGCGGCCTCCATTAACTCTGTTAATTTATCGGCGGTATCCTTGCTAATCATTCTTTTTGTTTTAGGATTTGCTTTATAAACAAAATTCCCTTCATTGGTGTAAACCGATTTCAGAAAATGTGGTTCAACGTATTTGCCGTCGTTAGCAATTGCCGAAACAGAGCACAAAAACTGAAGTGGATTCATTTGATTTGTATATTGCCCTATTGAAGACCAACCGAAATCTATGTTTCTTGCGTTTTTAACATTGTAAGAAGATTCAGCAGCCTTAACACCGTCAATATAAAAGGGCTTATTAAAGCCAAAAATTTCAGCATACTGCTTCATTTTTGTTTTTCCTATTGAAATACCCAACTGTGAAAAATATGAATTACAGGAAAAAGTAAAGGCATTTTTAAAAGAAATATTGTTATGATAACCAACACAACTTAAAAGTTCGTCCTGAATATACGTTCCGCGCTCACATAAAAATTTAGTTTCATAAGCATCATCCTTATGTGTTTCCAAAGCCGCTGCAGCGGTTACTATTTTAAAGGTTGAACCCGGTGTATACAAAGAAGAAATAAATCTGTTTACAAATACAGAGCCAAGAACACCGTTTTGCGCCGCCTTAGCCGTAACTTCATCTGTTATATCGAAAGTTGGCGTGCTGACCATACACAAAACTTCCCCCGTTTTATAATTACAAACACCAACACAACCCGAATAATTACCAAGCGACTTCATAGCAGCGACGCTCATTTCAGAATCAATGGTAAGTTCAATGTTGTTTGGCTCTCCGTTGAAAGTATAAAAGCCGTTAATTTGAGAATATCCTGTAAGTTTATCCCTAAAAGCAGTATGGGCGCCCGTATTAATATAACCCGACGCATCTCCTACGGCGTGTAAGGTTGCTTTTCTGATATTAACATTGTCATTGTAATATCTTTTGCCATCTTTGGTGTATGCCAGAATATTGCCTTTATTATCAACAATATTTCCCATTTCGGTAAGTTCTCCGTTTTTATAAACGTGCTGATTAGTTTGAAAAAAAGCCCAATTATTGCCTTTTACTGCGTAGCGAAACAAGAACCATATTAACATTAATAATACAAACAAACTTAAAATAATAATTATAGTTTTACCGTTATTTTTGTTTTTCATAATAATTTTTTTGCCTCTCTTTCAGCCGCCTTAAAAAACGCAATTAATGCAACACAACAAATAAGCGAAGAACCGCCGTTGCTTATAAAAGGCAAAGTTACACCCGTAAAAGGAAGCATATCTATGGAACCGAAAACGTTAAGCAATGTCTGAGCCAGAAATACCGTTGCGGCAGTACAGGCCGGAATGGCATAAAACGGAGAAGCGTAATCAAACAACTTTACAGCGTATAATGCCAAAATCACAAAAACAATAACAGCGCAAACACCTGTTATAATACCTAACTCCTCACAAATCAAGCCAAAAACAATGTCGGTATCAAAAGAGGTAATTTTTCTTAGAAAGCCGTTAGAATTACCAACACCGAGTAACCCGCCCGAAGCGGCGGCAATAATAGTTCGGGTTTGCTGATAACCCGTTGAAAAAGCATTTTCCCAAGCATGTCCAAACGAAAACAGACGCTTTGAAATATACGGCAACAACAGCGATATAATGCCCATCATAATACCGCCGCCGAAAATATATGCAAAAAAGACGCGCCATCTTGAATTCCTTAACATAATAACAACAAGAAAAACAACAACGTAAACAAATGCTGTACCGAAATCGCGCAAGTATGCAAGAATACATAAAGAAAAACCAACAAATACAGTATAACCTACCGTATTATATTTCTTAGCAATTTTTTCGGCAGTTGCCGCACTGAGAAATACAAGTATAATTTTTACAAATTCAGACGGTTGAAAAGAAAAATTGCCAATTTCAATCCAATTCTGCGAACCGTTATAAATAACGCCTATCATTACATTGGCACAGAACAAACCAACAGCCGCTACAATTGCAATTACCTTTAAAAACTTAACAAATTTTTGAGAAAAGAAAGCAAAATAAATTAAAACCGCCAAAGTTAAGCCAATAGCAAAACAAATAATCTGTTTAAGCAATACCGAGAATCCCATTGGTGATACAACAGAGAATCCCAGCGTAATTAAAAACAGTACAAGTATTTCTACTTTAGCCCTTTTAGGCGTAATAATTGCAAAATATATTATTTCAAAAACAATAAATGCAAAAAACAACGCCAACACATATAAGCCACAGTTAAAATAAAACTGCGGCAATAAAAGCAACTGCAAAGAAAAAAGTGAAAACATTGAAATAGTATGAAAATTGCTGTTTTTCTGTTCAGTTTCACCAATTGCTTTTCTTCTGATAGAAAATTCTCGTTTACCTGCCGAAATAACATCATAAGGTTCAACAACTGTTTCCTTATTTATTTCTTTATTATTGATAAGAATTTTCATACCTTTTAAAGGTCTTATAGTAACAAAGTTGTTTTTAGTGGTAATAACCGCGTGTTCAGGCATAACTCCCGAAAAACGAATATCTGAAACATCGGAAGAACCTATTAAAGTGTTTTTTTCGGTCAAAGCAATTCTTTTTGAATCTTCAGTAAGTATAAAGAATGAAAAACGTTGTCGCACTTTAAATAAAGAAAGGGTTGTAAAAAAAACAATACTGATAGATAACAAAGGCAAAAGATAATGGGAAACCATGCCAATAATTTGTATTAACAGACTCATTTTAACCTCCCTTTCTGAAATAATAAAAATATTATACTATTAAAATTATAAAAAAGCAAGAAATAAGAAAACGGCTGCTATCTTAGCAGCCGTAATAATATTATTTTGTTTTATTGTCAAGTTTGTTTCTCCAGATAACCCAAAGAGGTGTAGAAATAAACAAAGAAGAAATACATCCCGAAACAAGACCAAACAACATAGGAATTGCAAATGTGCGAAGTGATGTAAGACCGTAAATTTCAGCAACAACAATAATTGTTGTAACAGCAAGAACGGTTGTTGTAGTGGTAACAATATTTCTTATTTTAACTCTGTTAAGGCTCAAATTAACGAGTTCTCCAAGAGGTTTATCGCTGATTTTAGCCTTATATTCGCGAACCGAGTCATAAACAACTATAGTATCGTTAAGAGAATAACCAAGAATAGTAAGAACTACAGCAATAAAGTTAGAGTCAATTTCAAGTCCGAATATAGGACACGCAAAGAAAGCAACAAGTATGTCAATCACCAAAGCTACAAGAGCTGTAAGACCTGCTGTTACACCGCCTATTTTTCTGAAGCGGAAGCCAACATATACAACCACAAGAACAGCGGTTAAAAGAACAGCCGCAAGACTCTTAAGGAAGAATGTTGTTGCCAACGTCGGACTAACGGAAGTTGAATCGTAAAGTTCAATGCTGTTTTTAGGATACGCATCGGTAAGCGCCTTAGTAAGTTCTTCCATTGAATCGGTATCAATAGATTTATTCTTAACAAGAGAAACAGTAAGAGTATTTGCCTCTACAGCAATAGCAGAGCCTTTTGTAACCGTAGCGCTTACGCCTAACTTTTCTTCAGCAAGTTTCTTAACTTCTTCAATTTTTAAGTCGGGAGCCTCATTTGCTTCATCAACAATATAGTTATATGTTATAACTGTACCGCCCTTAAAGTTTATATCCAACTTAACACCGAAAATTACAGAAACAAGAATTCCTATAATAATAACTGCGGCATAGATAATTGCAAATGGTTTGAAGGATTTATTAAAATCAATATCTTTTTTAAACATTATTTATTACCTCCATATAACCACGGTTTACGCAAAAACTTGAATTGAGAAATGCTCTTAAGCATCCATTTAGAGCAAAGCACACCCATAACAAGATTGAAAATAACACCAATAAGAAGCGTGTATCCGAAGGAATAAATAGAACCCGCAATTGAAGCACCGAAAATAAACGAGAACAACTTATTAATTAATTTTGTAATAAGAAGACCTTCGGTACCAAAAGCGCCCATAAGAACAATAGCAACGATAATAATTGTAACGTTACCGTCTATAATAGCGCTAAGCGAATTCTTAAAGCCTGTGTTAATTGCACCGTCAATAGTCTTGCCGTTCTTAAATTCATCTTTAATTCTTTCAGCAGCAATAACGTTACAGTCAACACCAACACCAACAGAAAGAATAATACCTGCAATACCCGGAATTGTAAGGGTTAAACTTTCAATTCCTTTGAAGTAACCCGAAATAGCTGCAATAGAGCCTGCAAGCTGACCGAGTAACGCTATACAAGCAATAACACCCGGTAAGCGGTAGCGTAAAATCATAAGTAAGCAGATAATTGCAAAAGCAATAGCGCCAGCAATAACCATTACATTAAGCGCATTTGAACCAAGTGTTGCCGAAACTATTGAAAGTTTGCTATCATCAACCGAAAGAGCAAAAGGAAGCGAACCTGCGTTGATTTTATTAGCAAGATCCTGAGCGGCTTCAGCATCTTCCATACCTGTAATAATAGCATTACCGTCAGTAATGGCGTCATTAACAGCAGGAGCGCTTATAACATTACCGTCCATACAAATTGCTATAGAACCCTTATCTGCAAGTTCAGCAGTAGCCGAAGCAAAAGCAGAAGTACCCTTTTCATCAAGTTCAAGGCTAACAACCCAACCAGCTTGTCCGTTTTCACTTATCTGTGTATAAGCCGCGGTAGCATTAACAACGCTGTCACCGGTAAGAACAATGTTGTTGGCATCATAAGCAGTGCCCTTACAGAAAGTAAGTTCTGCAGTTTCGCCGAGTTCAGCAACCGCAGCTGCAGGATCAAAATCTGCATCATCAGCAGCCCAAGGGAAGCGAACTATAACTTGATGGTTTTCCTTATCTGTGTAAATTTCATAGTCTGTTATGTTCTGGTCTACAAGACGGGTTTCAATGATAGACTGCGCGGCATCCATATCTGCATCGGTAATACTGCCTTCAGCAATATCAGGAGCAAATACGGCTTCAACACCGCCACGGATATCAATACCCCAACGTATATCTTCGGCGCCTTTTATGTAAACGTTACGTATGTCACCATAGTAACTTTGAACACCGAAAAACGCTGTGTAGGTCAGAGCAAGAATTAAAGCAAATACTACAAAAAACGTAATTTTGCTTGCTCTTTTGTTTTTCATGAGCAATTCCTCCGTAAAATATTAATATGTAGCCGAAAAGTATCGGCACACTAACAAGTAGTATTATACAATTTATTGTGCTAAAAGTCAATTAATAAATAATAATATACTACTTATATTAAAATTTTTTCAAATTATTAAGCAAGAAGTTTTTCTAAAGCAGCATATTTAACGGCAACGCAAAGAACGTTTGATGCCATTTTAATATCTTCAACAGATGGGAAAGACGGCGCAATTCTTAAATTAGAATCGCTTTCATCTTTGCCGTACGGGAAAGTTGCGCCTGCGTTTGTAAGCACCATACCGACATTTTTGCAAAGTTCGGCAACGCGCTTTGCACAGCCCTCCATTACGTTAAGACTAATAAAATATCCGCCGTTAGGCTTTTTCCAATATGCAATATCTAAACCCGCTAATTGAGTTTCCAAAGCATTTAATACGCATTCGAACTTGGGGCGAAGTATATTTGCGTGTTTTTTCATTTGCGCCTTAATGTCATCAACGTTTTTAAACATTCTTGCATGGCGCAACTGATTAAGTTTATCAGGGCCTATAGTCTGATACATCATTCTGCTTTTTAAAAGTTTAATGTTGTTATCACTTGCCGCCTGCGCAGCAACACCAGCGCCGGGAAATGTAATTTTAGAAGTAGATGTAAAAATGAAGGGCATATCTGGGTTACCTGCTTTTACACATTCATCATAAATGTTAAGCAATTCATCAGAATCATCATATAAATCGTGAATAACGTAAGCATTATCCCACATAATTCTGAAATCTTTTGCGGCAGGTTTCATATTGGCAATTCTTCTTACGGTATCATCGCTATAAGTTAAACCTTCGGGGTTAGAATACTTAGGTACGCACCACATACCCTTAACCGTTTCATCCTTAACAAGTTCTTCAATAATATCCATATCAGGCCCATAAGGTGTGTTCTTTACGGGAATCATTTCAATTCCGAAATATTCGGTAATTGCAAAATGGCGGTCATAACCAGGAACCGGACAAATAAATTTAATTTTTCCCTGTTTTGCCCAAGGTTCACCCCCCATACCGTGTGTCATAGCCTGAGCAATAGTATCAAACATCATATTCAAAGAAGAATTGCCGCCAACAATAACGTTTTCAACATTCATTCCAAGAATTTCGGCGAAAAGTTTTTTGTTTTCGGAAATACCGTCTAATCCGCCGTAATTTCGGCAATCAACGCCGTCGGTTGTTTTAAAACCGTTTTGAGCATTTACAGAAGAAAAAATATCATTACTTAAATCAAGTTGATCAAAACCCGGTTTACCTCTTGACATATCAAGCGAAAGTCCAAGACTTTTAAGCGACTCGTACTCTTTTTTAATTTGTTCAAATTCAACTTCTCTCTGCTGCTTTGACATTTGCAGATAACTTGTCATTGAGTCTCCTCCTAAATTATTTTGACATAATAAAATATTATACTATATATTATTTGTATTTTCAATAATTATTTGCTTAATTTTTTCGTAAAATAACGAAAACCCGCCCTCTCTTTTAGGGAAAGAATATGAATCTATTTCCTTTTCAAACAAAGGATGCCTAAACATTAAATGATATGACCACAAAGAAATAGGAGTTTTCCCTTTTTCATTGGTATCTTGTCTGCCGTATTTGGTATCACCAACAAGTGATAAACCACGTGAAGCAAACTGAACACGTATTTGATGTGTTCTGCCTGTATGCAACCTTACCTTTACCAATGAAAACTTTTTATTTTCTGCTAATACTTCATATTCAAGTTTCGCATATTTGGCTTCAGTATTATTCTTATTTGTTACATACACTTTACAGTTGCGCTTATCCTTAACAAGAAAATCTTCAAATATTCCCTGCTTTTCTTCAATCACACCGTTTACAACAGCAAGGTACTCTTTGACAAAACTGTGTGAAGCCATCATTTTAGCAAGTTTAATTGTAGCTTTAGCGTTTTTAGAATAAACCATAACACCGCCGACGTTACGGTCAAGTCTGTGAATTGTATCTATTTTATATGCGCGCGTTTGTTTCTTTAACATTTCAGGCATATTTTTTGTTGCGTTAACGTATTCCGAAAGCACGCCTACGGGTTTTTCACAAACCACAATAAATTTATCTTCGTAAAAAGTTTTAATCATATAGCTATCCTTAAAAAGTTTTCTGAAATTTGGCATTTATTATACCAAAACACAGTTTAATTGTCAATTAAAGAAACCCAAGTGTTAGTTTAAAACACTTGGGTTTACATATCAAATTTAAGTAGTTTCTACATACGGTGCATAAGCATATCCATATTTATTGCCGTAACGAACCATATACCAATCAGGCAAACTTGAATAAATGGTTATTTCTGCTCCATTCGGCATTTGTGCAATAACGGGCGAAGAAAGGTCTGGACGTTCTCTTAAATTTAAGTTTCCCCCAAAGGGTGTTGAAACTCTTGCATTCATTACAGCATTTGGAACGTTAAATGGTATGTTAAAATAGTCTGCCAAAGAAAGAACTGTATTTTCGGCTATAGCGTTTATATTATCTCTTATCCACTGTGCATCCTCGGCGTTATCATGGTATGCATATTCAATAAGCACAGCCGGCGCTTTTGTTCTAACGACTTCACCAAGAGATGTTGTTGGAACGGTTCTCACCCTTTCGGGCAAAGGATAAATAAGTTTTAAATTATTGGCAATAATATCTGCCGCCCGCTGACCGTTTACACTCGCAGGTGAGTAATAAACCTCGGTTCCTCTTACGTTTCCCGAATTTGCTGTTCCCGCGGCATTAGAATGAAGCGCTAAATGGAAATCGTAATTACCCGAATTAGATGCTGCAATAGAACTTGCGGCAGTCATATCAGGCGTATTTCGAACATAGTTTATTCCCGACGCTTCCAAATAAGGTATCATTGCATCGGCAACAAGATTCATATATTCTTCTTCTGTTCCCCCGCCGTTGTAAAGATTAAATTCTTGGGTTGACGGACTTAAATATATTGTTGGCATAAAAAATCACTCTCCGTAGAATTAATACTGTACGAAGAGTGATTTTATTCTTATTTTAGCAACAATTATACCAAACCAAGTTTTTCGGCATTTTCTTTAACAACCGAAGAAAACCAGCAGTACAATGCTTCGCCTAACTCCTGATATACGTTGTCGCCGTCGTGTGAGCAAAGCATAGCAAAAGTTTGACCAATTCGGCGTTCAACATCTATTCCGCGCCTATATGCAAGATAATAGAAAGAAAAAGCGCCTGTATCAGATGAAGTTCTGTAAATTTCGGGATTATTTAATTTTAAATAATCAAGAAATGCTTTCTGTGCAATACCTGTATCGGTATCGTCTTTTAAGTATCTTTCAAAACTTACAGTAGCCGTAAAAGATAACAAAAGCCTTCTTTGAACAATCATTTCATAATCGCCGTCATCATCATATTTAAAGTTAGCAACATCCGATGCAAAAATGTTAGCAATAATATTGCCTAAATGTTTAGCGGCAAGGCGATCTTCCGCACTATGTTCACCTTTTAGCATTTTTTCTAAATTAAGTTTAACATCTCGCGAAGGCTTATCACCAACAACTTTCATATCTTCATCGTTTTGCATATCGCACTTCTCCTTTCTATAAAAATTATATTAACAATTATTTATCTTTAAAACGATTACTTCTTACGGGATGGCGTAATTTTCTTAAAGCTTTTGCTTCAATCTGTCTAATGCGTTCACGGGTTACGTTAAACTCAAGACCAACTTCTTCAAGAGTATGACATCTGCCGTCCTGAAGGCCAAAACGAAGTCGTATAACTGCTTCTTCTCTATCGGTAAGAGTTTTTAAAACACCGTCAATGTCTTCGTTTGTAATAGTTTTCAAAGCAGCCTCATCGGGGGCTAATGCATCTTCATCTCTGATAAAGTCCATAAGTCTTGAATCTTCCTCAGGACCTATGGGAGTTTCCATAGAAACGGGTTCCTGCGCAACTCTCATTATTTCGCGCACTCTTTCAACAGGCATCTCAAGTTTTTCCGCAATCATTTCTTCGGTAGGTTCATAACCGTTTTCGTGTAAAAGCTGACTTTGAACGCGCTTTAAACGGTTAATGGTTTCAACCATATGAACGGGAATACGGATAGTTCTTGCCTGATCGGCAATTGCTCTTGTAATAGCCTGACGAATCCACCACGTTGCATAGGTGGAAAATTTAAATCCTTTGGTATAGTCAAACTTGTCTACAGCCTTAATAAGACCAACGTTACCCTCTTGAATAAGATCAAGGAAATACATACCTCTGCCAACGTACTTCTTTGCAATACTTACAACAAGACGAAGGTTTGCTTCAGCAAGTCTTCTTTTGGATTTTTCATCGCCCTCGGCAATTTTAACTGCCAATTCAACTTCTTCTTCAGATGAAAGAAGCGGAACACGACCAATCTCACGTAGATAAACCTTAACAGGATCATCAAGCGACATATTCTCAAAATTAGAATCATCTTCAAGTTGATCAAGATCCATTTCTTCTAATTTAAGTTCGTCATCGGTGGGTTCTTCTTCAAAATCAAGATCTAAAAGTGCAGGTTCGTCATATAAACCCTCAAGATCCTCAGGCGCATTTTCTATTTCATCAATAGAAGCCTTGCTTTCGCTGGAAACATATTCATCAGGTTCAATGGCGGTATCAATCTTTATGTCTTCGGTTTCTGCCTTTGCCTTGCGCTTTCTTGGCTTTTTAACGTTTTCTTTTATTTCTTGTGATTCATTAATTATTTTATTTTCTTCCATCCTATTTAATCTCCCTTTTTATTTTCAACAATTGAATTAATCTGTTCTAACCAGTTTTCATCCGAATCGTTGTTTTCTCCCTTTGCATTTATTTTATTTTCGCTAAGAAGTATTTCAATGCTGTCAGACAACACTTTCATAGCATTTTCTTTTGCACCCACACTGTTTAAAAGTGACACAACATATCCCATTTCTGCACCGTTTAGCAAGTCACCGAAATTAGAAATATCAACCTCTAAATGTTGTTCAAGCAAACTGTAAATTTGGGTTATAATCCGCTTGTTTAAATCGGTTAAAAAGTTATCCGGTTTAATTTTTTGCTGTGCAAAAGTATAGCAATCGGGATTGTTAAGAAGTACCGAAATTATTGTTTCCTCTGCAACAGCGGCGCGTTTATAAAAACGCTTTTGAGGATTAATATCCTGCGCTGAATAGCGGGGTGTTACAACTTGTTGTATTTGCTTTTTTATGCGCTGTTTGGCATTTTTTTGCTTAATATCGTTAACGGTATTTATTATTGTCTGTTTTGAAACAGAATATTTATCAGAAAGTCTGCCTGCATACAAATCAACCGTCATAGTATCACCTGTTTCGGCAAGAATGGCAGCTGCTTTCTTTAAATATGCCAGATTTCCGTCGGTTGATTCAAAATCAATACCGTCACGCGCTAAGAGTAATTTATAATCTAAATCGCTAAGAGCCCCTTCAAGCAACGCTTTGAATTTTTCTGGCGAATGTTGTTTTATATATTCGTCGGGGTCTTTGCCGTCGGGAATCACAAGAACCCTTATCGGCATTCCCGAATCTTTTAAAGTATCAAGCGCTCTTTTAACAGCTTTTTGACCTGCTGTATCCGAATCTAGCGTAATAACAATTTCTTTAGTATAGCGGCTTAAAAGTTTTGCCTGTTCAATAGTAAAAGCAGTACCAAGTGCGGCAACAGTATTTTCAAATCCTGCCTGATGAAGCGATATAACGTCCATATTACCTTCAACAAGTATTATTCGTTCATTACAATGATTTTTAGCAAAATTAAAACCGTAAAGATTCTCACTCTTCTTATATACATAAGTATCAGCAGTATTAATATACTTCCCTGCCGCTTTTGTATCATCCGGACGTGCTCTGCCACTGAACGCTATTACGTTTCCTCTTAAATTAATTATAGGAAACATTACACGGTTTCTGAAACGGTCGTAATAAGTCCCCTTACTGCTTTTGGCAATAACATTTGCCTGAAGCATATCGGCAATTTTATATCCTTTAGACTTTAAATGCTGTAACAGTAAATCCCATTCTTCAGGAGCGCAGCCAAGTCCAAAATGTTTTATGGTAGCAAGCGTTAAGCCTCTATCTTTTAAATAGTCGAGCGCCCACTTTCCTTTTTCACTGCACAAATAGTTATGATAAAACTTTGCAGTTTCGCGGTTAATTTCAAGAATAGTGCTTTTTAGTTGTTGTATAGAGTTATCATATCCTTTATCGTCTATAACAACGCCGCTTTTTTCGGCAAGATATTTTACCGACTCTATGTAATCATAATTTTCTATTCTGCTGGTAAAAGTAAAAATATCTCCACCTACACCACAACCAAAACAGTAAAACGAACCGTTTTCGGGATATACAGTAAAAGAAGGTGTTTTTTCATTATGAAACGGACATAAACCAACAAGATTTTTGCCGCGTCTTTTTAAAGTAACATAAGGTGAAATAATTGATTCAATATCATTTTTATACTTAATTTCAGCAATAATATCGGGACTTATGGCCATAAAAACACCTCACTTTCAAAATATAACTAATTATTCCTTCCAACCACCCGGAATATAAATTTTAGAAAAGTAATTAGCGGCATAGTGATCAGTCATTCCTGCAATATAATCGGCAACTGCACGTTCAATACCGTCTTTTTCGCAAATCATTTTATATTCATTTGGCAACTGTGAACTTGAATTTATATAATAATCGTATAGACCTTTAACTAAACCAAATACTTTTTCTTCTTCTTTTTTGGCAACAGGATTGCGATAAACGGCATCAAACAAAAAGGAATGTAATTCTTCAAAACATTCAAAAGTCAGGTTATCCATAGAAATTTTTTCGCCGCTGTTTTCAACAACGCTTGTCACCATTGTATTGATTCGCTGACTTTTAGAAAAGCCCAAGTGTTTTCTTAAACCAAGCGGTATATCATCTTCACTTATAATACCGCCTCTTACGGCATCATCTATATCGTGATTAATATATGCAATTCTATCGGAAAAGCGAACTATTTGCCCTTCAAGAGTAGAAGCAAAACTTCCTTTGGTATGGTTAAGAATACCGTCTAAAACTTCGGCTGTAAGGTTAAGCCCCTTACCTTCTTTTTCAATACATTCGCAAACACGAACACTTTGTTCATAGTGCGTAAATCCCGAAGGCAGAAGTTCGTTAAGCGCTCTTTCCCCTGCATGGCCAAAAGGTGTATGCCCTAAATCGTGGCCAAGCGCAATTGCTTCGGTTAAATCTTCATTTAAAGCAAGTGCTTTTGAAATAGTTCTTGCAATCTGGGAAACTTCAAGAGTATGCGTTAATCGGGTTCTGTAGTGATCGGATTCAGGCGCTAAAAAAACCTGTGTTTTATGTTTTAAACGTCGGAATGCCTTACAGTGAATAATACGGTCGCGGTCACGTTGAAAACAGGTTCTTATAGAATCGGGTTCTTCAAATCTTGCCCGACCTTTGCTGTTATCACTAAAACAGGCTAAAGGCGAGAAAAACTTGTGTTCGTTTTCTTCAATTCTCTGTCGTATACAATCTGACACAATAATCCCCCTTTTACGCTTATATTTATATATTCGCAAAAAAATTTAAAATACCTTTATTTTTTATAAAAAATTATAAAACAGGCGCAAATTCTTCACCAATACATTCGGCAGTTAACTTATTTGCAAATACCTCGCATAGTTGATTTAAGAAATTTTCACATAATTCTTCTTTGAAATAGTATGTCACTTTTACCGTTTCACCGTAATCGGTAGTTTCAATTAAACCGCCGTTTCGCTCAATTAAAGGAACCAAGCGGTTATGTTGCTGATAATCGCACTCTGTTACAAAACGTTTGTGAGGTTGCATTGTAACAATATGTGCCGATTCAGCCGCCTTCTTTGCTGCTGTACTGTAAGCACGGCAAAGACCGCCCGTGCCAAGTAATATACCGCCAAAATATCGGGTTACAACAAGACAAACATTTTTAAGTTCATAACCGTTAATAACGTCTAAAACGGGTTTGCCCGCCGTTCCGTGAGGTTCTCCATCATCGGAAAAACGTGAAATACCGTTCTCTTTAATAACAAAAGCGTGTACGTTGTGCCGTGCTTCACGGTTTTCGCTTTTAATTTTTGCAATAAAGCGCATTGCTTCTTCTTCACTGTTAACGGGTGCAAGTGAACCAATAAAAACAGAGCGTTTTTCTTCAAAACTTGCTGTAGAAACTTCTAATACTGTTTTATAACATTCCACGTTTTCACCGCCTTTGTAAATTTAAAAATAAAACCGCAACCGAAGTGGTTGCGGCAATTTAATTATAAGCCATAACGCTTTCTGAACTTGTCAACACGTCCGCCGGTATCTACCAACTTCTGTTTACCGGTGAAAAACGGATGACACTTCGAGCAGATATCTAAATGAATATTCTGCTTAGTAGAACGAGTTTCAAACTCTGCGCCACAAGCACACTTAACTACAACTTTTTCGTACTGTGGATGAATGCCCTCTTTCATGTTGTCACCCCTTTCAAAAATTCGATAACAAAGGTATGTTACCACACTTTTTTAAAAAATGCAAGAACTATTTTATGTTTTTTTGAATATTTTTTTAATTTCTTGGTAAATTTCAACCGTTTTAAATTTAAAAACATAATTTTGCGGACTATTTGCAAGTTCTGCACTTTCTTCTAATACGCCTTCGCTAAGCCCTTTTGAAGCGCCAATACATACTTGTGGGAACATAACGCACCACCAGTTTTTGCCATTAGCACTACCTATTTTTATGTTAAGAGCCATATATTCACCAGCGGGAAGCATAAAAGAATCATATCTTCGGTTTTCAAAGTAAGACGGTGCTATATTAATTTGCACGTCATAATCATAGCCGCTTGTTTTTATAACGTTTTCCGCCGCTTGTTTAAAGAGCAACATATTATTTTCAGCAGATTTTATTGCTTCTTCACTGTTTTTGCAGTCTTTAAAGCATTCTTCGCTCACTTTTAATACTTCATCTCTTACCTTCAGTTTAAGTGCCTGATCATCATTGGAATTTGAGTTTGCCAATATATGAAGTCTGAAAACATTACTTCGCAAATCATCACATAATGCATCGAATCTCGACATAGAAAGCATAACAGCGCAAATTAGCCCAAAACATATTGCTAAACGAAAATTTTTCATAATAATCCTCCTTTTTACAAAAAGGATTATTGACAACTTAAAAATTTCTATTCAAATTCAAAAGAAGATTTAACAGGTACGGCTGTGTATACTTCTGTATACTTATTCCTTAATACAGCGGCAGTTTCTATTGCATTATTAACGTCTTTGAACACAGCAAATACAGTAGGTCCGCTGCCCGAAAGGCAACAAGCATACGCACCATAATCCTTTAATTCCTGTTTTAAACAAGTGTTATCCCAAAGCGCATCAAAATCGTTGCCGATATTTTTGCAAAACTCTTCAAAATTATTATCTTTAAGTGCGCCACACAAAATATTTGTATGCGGAATAACATTATCAACGCTGCGGTTATCAAGCACTTCATACATATTTTTTGTAGATTTTTTTACACCGTTCTTAACCAACACAAGCGCATAGGAAAGATTATTCTCAACATCTTCTAAAACTTCCCCTATTCCCGTTGCTCTTGCAGTTCCACCTTTTAAGAAGAAAGGCACGTCTGCCCCCGCTTTTAACGCAATGCTTTTAAGTTGATTATATTCAAGCGGATAATCATAAATTTTATTAAGCGCAACAAGAACAGCCGCTGCATCGGTACTACCGCCGCCCATACCCGCAGAAACAGGAATTGCTTTATCAATAGTAATATCAGCGCCGCCCTTAATTCCAGTTAAACTAAAGAATTCTTTCGCAACAAAATAACAAATGTTATCTTCATTATCAATTCCGTTACAGTTTACGGTTATACAACCACTTGAATTAGTTGAAACAGTAATTCTGTCAAATATACTTACCGTTTGCATTATGCTGTCAATTAAATGATAGTTATCTTCCCTTTTTCCAACTATATCAAGTGAAAGATTAATTTTTGCATAGGCTTTAAGAGAAATTTCCATAAGCCACCTCCGAATTTATGAATGTATTATACCATAACACTTTCTTTTTTGCAAATTAATATCGTATTTGTCTTTACTTTTAATGTGCTTTATGATAAAATCATATTAAATATTTTTTAATAAGGGTGATAAAAATGAAAGCGGTAATTACCGTTGTAGGCAAAGACACAGTTGGAATTTTAGCGGGCGTTTCTAATAAATGCGCCGACCACGGTGTTAATATTATTGACGTTTCGCAAACCGTACTTCAGGATATGTTCTGTATGATTATGATTGGCGATATAAAAGAAATGAAAATTAGTTTCGGTGATTTTGCCGATGAACTTAGCAAATTCGGTGAAGAAAGAGGTCTTTCGGTTCACGTTATGCACGAAGACCTTTTTAACTCTATGCACAGAATATAAGGTGAAATAAATGCTTCAGACAAAAGATATTCTTGAAACCATAACAATGATACAAGACGAAAACCTTGACATACGAACCGTAACAATGGGTATTTCGTTGCTTGACTGTATTGACAGTGATATTGATAAAGCCTGTGATAAGGTTTACAACAAAATTATCAAAATGGCAAAAAATCTTGTTCCCGTTTGCAAAGAAATTGAAAAAGAATACGGTATTCCTATCATTAACAAGCGAATAAGTGTTACACCTATTTCAATTATTTGCGGTGCGTGTGATAAAAAGGAACCTGTAAAGTTTGCTTTAACGCTTGAAAAAGCCGCACAGGAGGTAGGCGTAAACTTTATAGGCGGTTACTCTGCCCTGGTTCAAAAAGGTTTTACACCGGGTGATACAGCCCTTATAAACAGTATTCCCGAAGCGCTTAGCGTTACCGAACATATTTGTTCTTCGGTAAACATTGGTTCTACCAAAGCCGGTATAAATATGGATGCCGTTAAAATTATGGGTAATGTTGTTAAAGAGTGTGCCGAACGCACTAAAGACCGCAACTGCATTGGCGCCGCAAAACTTGTTGTATTTTGTAATGCGCCCGAAGACAATCCCTTTATGGCAGGTGCTTTTCACGGTGTAGGCGAAGCCGATTGCGTTATAAACGTTGGTGTTTCGGGTCCGGGTGTTGTTCGCGCAGCGCTTTCTAAATCACAAGGTCTTGACTTAACAGGTGTTGCAGAACTTATTAAACGTACTGCTTTTAAAATTACCCGAATGGGACAACTTGTTGCAAAAGAGGCTTCCTCACGTTTAGGTGTTCCTTTTGGTATTGTAGACCTTTCGTTAGCGCCTACTCCAGCAGTTGGCGATTCAGTTGCTTATATTCTTGAAGAAATAGGCCTTGAGTGTTGCGGTTGCGCAGGAACTACTGCGGCACTTGCAATGCTTAACGATGCTGTAAAAAAAGGCGGTGTTATGGCTTCTTCCCGTGTAGGCGGGCTTTCGGGCGCTTTTATTCCCGTTACCGAAGATGCAGGAATGATTCACGCCGCTGAATGCGGATGTTTAACAATTGAAAAGTTAGAGGCTATGACAGCGGTATGTTCGGTTGGTCTTGATATGATTAACATACCTGGTGACACAACTGCAGAAGTTATTTCGGCAATTATAGCCGATGAAGCCGCCATTGGTATGATTAACAGCAAAACCACAGCAGTTCGCGTTATCCCCGCAATTGGAAAAAGTGTTGGTGAAAGTCTTAACTTCGGTGGTCTTTTAGGCAACGGTCCTGTTATGAAAATCAATACAGGCTCCCCCGCTAAAATGATAAACCGCGGCGGACAAATCCCTGCACCCATTCAAAGTCTTAAAAATTAAATACAGTAAAACAAAACCCGAACGAAATATCGTTCGGGTTTTAATTTACTGTTACTTTAATTAAAGAATTCCAACAACAATTTTCTTAAGTGTAGCAAGGTCGCTTACGTTAACAATGCCGTTGTTATCAACATCAGCGCGATGCTTAGCCATTTCTTGTTCAGAAAGTAAGCCAACAATATATTTTTTAAGTTGCGCGATATCTGCAACATTAACAACACCGTTGCAGTCTACATCGCCGTTGTAAGCATCACTTGCAAAGTGCCACTGCGCTTCTATAAGATAATTATTATCAGCAGCAATATTAATAAGAGAAGCCATATATCTGCTACCACCATAGTTAACGCTCTTAAGGCCGTAACAATCGCTGAATGCGCCAGTAGCAACACTTGCTAACGTTTCGGGAAGTGTGATAGTTTCAAGCAAAACGCAAGAAGCAAATGTTGAATAAGTAATTTTGGTAACACCTGCAGGAATTGAAACGCTAACAAGACCGCTGCAATCGCTGAAAGCACCCGCGCCAAGACTTGTCAAATTCTCGGGCAATTCAATTTCTTCAAGCGAAATACAAGAAGCAAATGCAGAGTATGCAATATCGGTTACGCTATTTGGCAATGCAATATCTTCAAGAGCATGACACATTTCAAAAGCAGACTTGTCAATAACTTCTACATTAGCACCAAATTCAACGTTTTTAAGATTAGTACATTCAAAGAATGCGCCATTTGAAATCTTATTTATACCGTTACCAAGTTTTACAGTTTCAAGATTATAGCAACATAAGAATGCATATTCGCCCAAATTTACAACACTATCGGGAATAGTAACACTTTTTACAGTTTCAACGTAAGCAAATGCTTCTTCTGCGATTGTAATTGTGCCTTCTTTAACTGTAAAATCAGTATTATCTTCAGCGAAATTATCTTTAACTTCCAATAAATGATTACCGCAATAAAGAGCATTGCTTTCCCAATTAGCCAAAGAAGATGCATATTCGGTACCAGAAAGAGCACCTACGCCAATTGTATTAACGCTATTCGGAAAAGTAATATCTGAAAGGTTGAAGCAGTTGTAAAAGGCCCATTCTCCAATTTCATTAAGAGTGCTGGGCAATTCAACGCTTTCTATAGCATCGCAATGATCAAAAGCATAATCACCGATACTTGTTACGCCCTCTTTAATAACAACCTTAGTAACGTTTCTGTTTTTCCACATTGCAGGAAATCTATCATAATCATCCATTACAGCATTAGGTTCTAAAGGAGAAATAGTTAGTATTCCATCCTCAATATTCCATATACAGCTACCGGTAATACCGCTTGTTGATGCGGCTGCGCCAAAAGGTATAACAGCAGCAAAAACAGCTAACATAAGAACAACTGCAAAAATTCTTTTCATAAAAATCGCTTCCTTTTTTAATATACAAATATATTAACACAATGTTAACATGTTGTCAAACTTTAACAAAAACTTTATTAAAAAATTATTCCGCAGAACCGTTTTGGTTACTTGTATCAGAATTAGAAGTGTTTGTATTGGAAGAAGCAGAGTTGGACGAATCGGTTGAGGAAGACTCTGATGAGTCGTTGGAATCCGCATCCTCGCTTTCGGAAACTTCAACTTCCTTTGTTACCGTTACTTTTCCCTTTACAATACCGCTTTTTCCTGTCATAGTTTTATTACTACCGGAGATTGGTGAAAGAATTGCGCCGTCATGAAGCGAACAGGTTGGCAAATAACTGTTTTTATAATAACCTATAGAAACACTTGAGCAATTTTCGGTAGCAAGAAGACCTGTTTCATTACAATAATAGCGGCTGCTTGCATATTTACTTTCTTCAAAGGTTATTGCTTTTAAACCTTTATGAACAGGTGTCATAACCTTGCCCCACATACGCTGAGCAATACCTTCATTCTTAATTTTTTCGTTATCGTCGTATCCGCACCAGCACGAAGCAACGTAATACGGTGAGCCACCGACAAACCAAAGGTCTTTTGTAGCATCGGAAGTACCTGTTTTAGCGTAAATCTTCATATTGGGAATGTATCCGCGGGCACCGCCGCCTGTACCGTTAGCTCCGTACACAACAGTTTGTAACATATGGTTCATAACGGTTGCAGTATCCTGACCAATAACCTGTACGCCTTTTTCATCGTATTCAAGTACCGTATCACCGTTAACGTCGGTAACGTAGTAATATGTCGTGGGTTCGTAGTACTTGCCCAGATTTCCGAAAATAGCAAATGCTGCTGCCGACTGCGTTGTATTCAGTCCCGTATGAGTACCGCCCATTCCAAGCGCAGAAAGGTTCATATCTTCCGGCACAAAGTTAGAAATACCCAAAGACTCAGTTAAGAATTTATAACTTTGCTCAGGTGTAATTTTGTTAACCAGATAAACGGGAACAGTATTTACCGATCGTTCTAACGCATAATGAGCAGTAATTACTCCCCAATAACCGCCATACCAGTTAACAGGGTGCCAACTGCCGTATTTTCTGTATTTATCTTCAATAAGGGTTGAATAAGTTATTACGTTAGTATCAATTGCCGGAGCGTAAGCAGCTATAGGTTTCATAGTAGAACCCGGCTGACGGCTGATTTGAGTTGCGCGGTTAAGTCCTCGGTTTTCCTGTTTTTCACCGATACCGCCTGCCATTCCTACAATATGGCCCGAATAGTCCATAACGGTAATTGCACCCTGCATAGTTGCGCCGTTACTTGCCTTTAAAGCATAGGTATCGCTGTCAGAAAACACCGCGTCAATATTATTTTGAATATCGGGATTAAGTGTTGAATAAATTCTGTAACCGCCGTTATAAACAAGCATTTCGGCATCTTTTGGGTTATAGTTATACTTTTCAACAAGATCGTCAGTTACCTGTTCAATAAGCGCATCTATAAAGTAGTTGTTAACCGCCTTTTGCTTAATATTATCGGCATCGGCAACAACATTAAGTTCTTCATTTTTTGCCTGTTCGTATTCTTCGGCAGTTATATATTCCTGATCATACATTTCGGCAAGAACGATATTACGTCTTTTTTTGTTGCTTTCGGGGTTTTTATCAGGTCGCAGCGCTTCAGGCGATTTAGTAATACTAGCAAGAGAAGCACATTCTGCAAGAGTCAGTTCGTCAACGCTTTTGTCAAAATAATAGTTTGCAGCAACCTCTACGCCTGAAATATTATTACCCATACTTACAACGTTCAAATAACATTCAAGAATTGTGTCCTTGGATTCTGTCATTTCAAGTTCACGGGCACGCATAATTTCACGGATTTTACGTCTGAAATCCTGTTTTTTATCGCCTGTAAGGTTCTTAACTAACTGCTGAGTAATGGTAGAACCGCCTTGATTAGAAGAATAAAAATGTAAAAACGAGTTTGCAAAAGCAGCAAACGTTCGCTTCCAGTCTACACCGCCGTGGGTAATAAAACGTTTATCTTCAATAGCAATAAAAGCGTGTTCAAGGGTGTCGGGAATTTCATCAAGTTTAACCCAAATTCTGTTTTCACCTGCGTGTATACGCTGAAATTCTACCCAGTTACCCGAAGAATCCTTTGTGTATATAGCGGTAGTTCCGCCCATTTTATACTCTTCAAGATCAATACCCAAACTGTTATCAACAAAGTTGAACACATAGATAAGTGCGCCGCCAACAGCCATACAGCCAAGAATAACGCACACCATAAACGAAGCAAGCACCGTTCTTATAATTCTTTCTTTTTTAGAACGTTTGCTGTGCTTCTTTTTTCTTGATTTTCTTTTTTTCTTAGTGTTTGTTTCAGTACGTCTGAAACTGTTTAAATCAAACTCTTCATTATTAAAATTGTTCTCATTGCCCATTTCTTAAAAAGCCTCCTTACATAAGAAAATAGCAAATTGTCTTTTAAGACATAAAATATTTGTAGATGTTAAATAGCAACATTCTGCCATTATTGTATCTTAGGCTGACGAAAGTCGAACTCTTCACGCCTGCAAAACAAAATTTTCGGTAATAGATTGCCTCAAAATTTGTAATACGTTAGTATAACTGCATTTTGTCGGCTTCCTCTTACACAAAAATTTTTAGTTTTGACAGGTCG
>JAZUPW010000004.1:0-8747 GCA_045605385.1 Acutalibacteraceae bacterium | reverse complement strand
GTTTTCATAATCAGTACACCTTCCTTATAATACCGCATTTTTAATGCTATATTTATTATACCATTTCCAATATTTTACTTCAACTCTTTTAGTAACCAATGTTAAAAATTTTCCTTTGTGCAAAACAGAGATTTTTGGGTTAGGCTATTGAACGAGAGAAAGTTTTGTGTTATACTAATTTATGTTATGATTGTTATAAAATTTTGGAGTGGCGTTTATTTGAACACCACTCCGTTTTTTTATTTTTCAAATTCTTTTGCTACTTCTTTTAAAAGTTTAATTATTTCAAGATGCTGGGGGCAGACCGATTCACAATGTCCGCACTCTATACAGTCACTTGCCTTACCCGCATTATTTGTATGTATGCCGTAATAGTAAGCGGTGTTCCAGTTATTGTGCGTTTTCTTGCCGTTAAGACAGGCAAACATTTCGGGAATAGCAATTTTTTTAGGACAGTCGGCACAGTAACGGCAGGCTGTACAGGGTATAACGTTTTGAGCGTTAAAAATTTCTCTTACCTTTTCTACCGCTTCCATTTCGCAACTGTCAAGCGGTTTAAAATCTTTCATATAAGAAATGTTATCCAACATCATCTCCATATTACCCATACCCGAAAGCACCATAAATATGCCTTCAAACCCTGCGGCAAAACGAATTGCAAAACTTGCATAACTTCCCTTTAGTTCATTAAAAACAGCCTTTGCTTCTTCGGGCAGATTAACAAGGCTTCCGCCCTTTACAGGCTCCATAACAATTATAGCCTTATTATGTTTTCGGCAAACATCGTACACCTTTTTAGACTGCACCGAAGCATCCAGATAATCGGCATAATTAAACTGAATTTGCACTACTTCTATTTCGGGGTATTCGGTTAATATTTCTTCAAGAACTTCGGCTTTATCGTGGAAAGAAATGCCGAAGTGTTTTATTTTTCCCTGCTCTTTTAACTGTATAGCCGTTTCGTAAGCGCGGCAGCGTTTATATTTTTCATAAAGCGATTTATCCTGAGCGTGCATAAGATAAAAGTCAAAATAATCAACACCGCAGGCTTCAAGTTGAGAATTGAAAACGGGCAATATTTCATTGTTAGAATTAAAAAAAGACGTAGAAAGTTTGTTTGTAAGTATATACTCTTCCCTTTTATAACGGCTTGTAAGCGCTTGTTTTAACGCAGTTTCACTTTTACCGCCAATATAATTATGTGCGGTATCAAAATAATTAAAGCCTGCGTTCATAAAGGTATCTACCATTTTTGTAAATTCAGCAATATCTACCTCGCCTTCGTTCATTGGCAAACGCATACAGCCGAAGCCGAAATTCTTTTTTATGTTACTAAACATTTTATTCTCCTATAAATTCAAATCTTTTAAACGTTTTTCCGTCACGTTCAACTGTTTCGTTCCACATAGAATATGGTCTTACCCATAATTCTTTTTCGCCGTAAAGCGCGCGGTAAACAACCATTTCTTCAAGTGTTTCGCTATTTTTCGCAACGCCTATTACTTCGTATTCGTTGCCTTTGAAGTGTTTATATTTTCCCAGCTTTATTTCCACAATTAAAACACCCCTTTTACAAATATTTCAATGCCAATAAATATTAAAATTAATCCGCCTATAATTCCCGCCTTACCTGCGAATGCGGTTCCGAACTTTTTGCCTATAAAAAGTCCTGCCATACATATTACAAAGGTTACTACTGCAATAATAATTCCGCACACAAAAGCGCCTAAAAAATTATAATTTGAAATGGTAAACCCAACAGAAAGCGCATCTATAGAGGTAGCAACACCCTGAACTACAAGGGCGCTGAATCCAACCTTTTTAAGTTCCTTTTCTTCCTCTGTGTTTTCCTTAACACCCTCTATTAGCATTTTTACACCTATAAAAAGAAGTAATGCAAGAGCAATAAAGGGTATTAATTTTTGGAAGGATTTAAAGTGTTGCGCTATTGTATGTACACACATATACCCCATAAGCGGCATAAAAAACTGAAAGAATGCAAACACACCCGCAATTAAAACTGTTCGCGGCATTTTCATTTTAGGTTCGTTAAGTCCGTTTGCAAGGGATACCGAAAAAGCATCCATAGCAAGACCCGCGCCCAAAAGTACGCTGTTAAAGAAAAAAGCAAAATCGAAATTCAAATTATAACACCTCAAATTAATTCAAGCAACTCGCCGCAGTCTTTTAAAACGATATCCGGTTTATCGGCACTGTTTTTTAGTATTTGTTCATCGGTTTCCCCACTCATTACAAGAATACTTAAAACAGAAGCATTTATTCCGCTTTTTATATCGGTATATATTCGGTCGCCCACAACGGCGGTTTCATTTTTAAGAGCGCCTGTTTTTTTCATAGCCAATTGTGGCATTAACGGTTCAGGTTTTCCAATAAAAACAGGGCGTTTTTTGGTGCAGTTATATATCATATCGCAAATGCTTCCGCAATCGGGCACACTGCCGAACTCGGTTGGACAAACGTAATCGGGATTAGTAGCAATATACGGGATATCACGTGAAAGCAGCATTTTACAAACGTCTTCTAACTTTTTAAAGGTGAGTTCGTTATCATTTCCCATAACAATACAGTCGGTTTCTTCAATGTTATCGGTAACAGTAAATCCTTCCTTTTCAAGTTCCTTTTTTAAAGAAAGCGTTCCGCAAACGTAAAGTCGGGCATCTTTATGGTGATTTTTCAGATAAAAAGCCGTAGCCTGAGAAGACGTTAAAAAATCATTTCTTTCTGCTTTTATTCCAAGTTTGGAAAGTTTTACTATATAATCTTCAACGCTTTTTGAAGAATTATTTGTTAAAAACATATAGCGTTTACCATGTGCTTTAATTTTTTCAAGCAAAGGCAAAGTGAACTCAAAAAGATTATTTCCAAGGTAAAGTGTTCCGTCCATATCAAAAAGAAAAAGATTAACGTTTTTTATTCTTTCCATAAAAAATATCACCTATAACATTTTAACACATTATAAATATTATTCAATACAAAATTTATCTTGACATTACCTGAAATAAGTACTATAACAAACATATAACATTTTGGGCAGGTAATTATTATGAAAACATTCAGTTGCAAAGAAAAACCTTTTAAAATTTACGGTGTTCCTTTTTTTGAAGAAAATAAGGATTTCCGCCGTTTTCCTGAAGAATTAATTGAAGAGTCGCTTGACGGTTCTGATTTAGGCAGACGCACCCCGGGAGCGCGACTTGCATTTAAAACAGATGCTAAAGAATTTGATATTACCGTAACTCTTAAAACCTTTACGGTAGATATTGGTATGTCTATTTACGGTTGCCAGTCGTGTCAGGTTTTGCTTGGCTCTAAAAATAAGTTCAGATACTTAGGCATTATAGGTCCTAAGCGCTATGATGCGCTGACCTTTACGGGAACCGTAAAGAAAAATGCCAAAATGGAAGAACTTCTTATTTTCTTACCGCGTAACGAAATTATTGAAGATATTACACTTACTTTTCCCGATGACGCCAAAATTGAAGAACCCACCCCTTATAAATACGAAAAACCCGTTATTTTCTTCGGTTCTTCCATTACCGAAGGCGGTTGCGCCTGTAACCTTTTCAACACCCATTCGGCTCTGCTTTCAAACAGGCTTGATTTTGATTTTTATAACTTCGGTTTTTCTTCACGCGCTTTAGGTCAGATACCTATTGCAAAGTTTATTGCAAGTTTTGATATGAGCGCTTTTGTTTATGATTACGATTATAACGCGCCTAACGGCGAACATTTAAAAGCAACCCACGAACCTTTCTTTAACGTTATAAGAGAAGCGCACCCAAAACTTCCTATTATTATGATAAGCCGCCCTGCGCCTTTTATTAAAGAGGAAGTTACAGTAAACCGCGATATAATTAAACAGACCTATGAAAACGCAAAAGCCAAGGGGGACGATAACGTTTACTTTATAGACGGCTCTACGTTTTTTGCAGATAAAGAACCGCATTGTTGCACAATAGACGGTTGTCATCCGAATGATTACGGTTTTCATCTTATGGCAGATAAAATTGAACCGATACTGAAAGAGGCATTAATAAAATACAATGGAAAATAAAAACACTTTACTTGTGAAAGGCGGTTGTTACGGCGCAAATATATCTATGGCTGTGGTTTCCAACGTTCCGCCGATACTTTTTCTTACCTTTCGTTCTCTTTACGGTGTTTCGTATTCATTATTAGGACTTTTGGTGCTTATTAACTTTGTAACACAGCTTTCAATTGACCTTGTTTTTTCTTTCTTTTCACATAAATTCAATATTGCAAAAACAGTAACCATAATGCCTCTTTTCTGTATTGTCGGGCTTCTTATTTTTGCAATATTACCTACATTTTTGCCTAACAACGTATTTTTGGCTTTGGCTTTAGGAACTGTAATTTTTTCAGCATCGGCAGGTCTTGGAGAGGTACTTATAAGCCCTACGGTTGCGGCACTGCCAAGCGATAACCCCGACAGAGAAATGAGCAAACTGCATTCAATTTACGCTTGGGGTGCTTTTGCTGTTGTTATAATAAGCACACTGTTTTTAATGATTTTCGGTTCTAAGCATTGGCAATGGCTTATAATAGGATTTTGTTTAATTCCGCTTTGTTCTTTTATACTTTTTTCAAAATCAGAAATGCCTGTTATGGAAACGCCCGAAAAGGCATCTGCCGCGCTTTCGTTCTTTAAAAATAAAACCGTGCTTCTTTTAGTTACGGGCATTTTCTTAGGCGGCGCTTCAGAACTTGTTATGGCTCAATGGAGTTCAAGTTTTTTAGAAAAGGCATTGGGTATTCCAAAAACCTTAGGTGATATTTTAGGCGTAGCACTTTTTGCCGTAGCACTTGGTATGGGCAGAACACTATATGCTAAAATAGGTAAAAACATTGAAAAAGTTTTAATTCTTGGTGCTGTAGGCGCAACCATATGCTACCTTACCGTTGCTTTAACCGATATTGCTATTTTAGGACTTATTGCCTGTGCATTTACCGGTTTTTGCGTTTCTATGCTTTGGCCTGGAAGCCTTATTGCGGCATCTGACCGTTTTACCGAAGGCGGTGTGTTTATATTTGCCGTTATGGCGGCAGGCGGAGACTTAGGCGCTTCAGTAGCTCCGCAGTTGGTGGGAATTATAACCGATACCGTTATAAGTAACGGCACTTCCCTTGCAAGTTCGCTTGGATATACACCCGAACAACTTGGTATGAAAATAGGTATGCTTTTCGCTTCACTTTTCCCACTAACGGCTATATTTATTTACAAAAAACTTAAAAAGAAAAACTAATCAAAACTAATATGCACCCATAAAAGTGTTTGACTTTTGGGTGCATATTTTTTTATAAAAACAATACTTTTTGTAGAAATTCGTTTTAAGGTGTGTTATAATTATTTTGCATTTTGGGGAAACAGGTGAAAATCCTGTACGAGCCCGTCGCCGTGAGGTTTATATACTGTATTTTTCTTACTTTGTGCCGCAAACAAAGGACAAGCCATTGGATTTTTCTGAGAAGGCTGAAAAATATAAAACCGTAAGGTAAAGCGAAATATCCAAACCCGCCCAAAAGCGGTATATTTCGGTGCTTTTACCCTAAGTCGGAATATCCAAAATGCAAAAAGTCTTTGCGTTTTTTAACAAACCGCGAGCGCCGGTTTAAAAGACTAATATATTTTAAGGAGAATACAAATATGAAAAACAGAAAACTACATTCTATTTTTACACTTATTGTTTGTATTGTGCTTATTGCGGCTATGGCACTTTGCATAACAGGATGCGAGAAAAAAGGCGCTGACGCTTCACTTCCCTCGGCAAACGCTACTGTTTGCGGCGAAGGTAATACTGCATTTAACTTCAGCGTAATTGACAAAGACGGCAAACAGACTGATTTTGTTGTTAAAACCGACAAAACAGTTGTTGGCGAGGCTTTGCTTGAAAACGGTCTTATTGCAGGTGAAGATGGCGATTACGGTCTTTATGTGAAAACCGTTAACGGCATAACTCTCGACTACAACACAGACGGTATGTATTGGGCGTTTTACGTAGACGGCGCTTATGCTACAAGCGGCGTTGATACAACCGAAATCAACACCGCATCTCATTACGTTTTCAAAGCAGACAAATGAAGCCCTCTATAAAAGAAATTGCGCTTTTCGGCGTACTTGGCGCACTTATGTTCGCCTCTAAATTAATTACCGAAGTGTTACCTAATATACATCTTCTTAGTGTGTTCACAATTGCTTTTACGGTAGTTTTTCGTCAAAAAGCTTTATATCCAATTTACACTTTTGTGCTTATAAGCGGTATTTTTTACGGCTTTGCAAGTTGGTGGATTGCCTATTTATATATCTGGGCTGTTCTTTGGGGTATTACTATGTTACTGCCCCAAGACGTGCTGTCAAAACCTCTTCTTTATATGATTATATGTGCTTTACACGGTTTTTTATACGGCACACTTTATGCCCCCGCACAGGCGTTACTTTTCGGTCTTGACTTTAAAGGGACCCTTGCCTGGATAATTGCAGGACTCCCCTTTGATGTTATTCACGGAATAAGCAATTTTTTCTGCGGAATGCTTATTATTCCAATAATTAAAGTGCTTCAAAAGACAAAATAAAAATTAAGCATCGGAATTACTTCGCTTTGAAGTTCCGATGCTTAAATTTTTTATTATAAAATATTACTTTTCTAAATAAGACAACGCGTATTTCATAGATTCTTCAAATTCTTCGGTAGTAGAGTTTTTGAAAATAATTAAATCATCTACCGATGCAGAACCTTTAAGACAGTGAGGAATATTGAAATCTCTTGTCTTAATATATTCATCCCAGTTAGCAAGTTTCCAAGTATCGCGGTCTGAATTGCGTTCTATCATACGCTCACGGCAAACTTCGGGAGTAGTTTCTACCCACACAACAGTAAGTTTTGCCTTATAAGGAGCCAATTTTTTCTTTAAAGAGTGCATATATTCAGGGTCTCTTATTTCTCTTGTAAAAGGAGCGTTAATAAGAACGTTATCTTCATAACGAAGTGCTTCAAGTGCTAAATCTATAACAACTTCATATTCAACGTTTCTAATTTTTTCCTCAAAAAAGTCTGAGCTTCTGTTGCGTTCTTGGCCTGCAACATCAAATATAACGTTTGAAAGCCCAATAAGAGTATCTTTATCCAAATATACTACGTGTGATAAATTTTTTGCCAACATCTGCGAAATAAAGGTTTTTCCGCAAGCAGGCGGTGATGTTACTAAAATAAGTCTTTTCGCCATTTATATCAATCCTAAATTTAAAAAATTAAAACAACGAATGTATTATACCACCAGTTGCGAAAATATTCAAGTATATATTACAATTTTTGACAAAAAATAAACAACTTTTTATTGATGGTAGATTTTTGTGCAATCAGCGGTTGCAATCTTAAAACCACGCCTTATCCTTTTATTACCTTATTTAAAAGAAAAACGCGAAAGCAAAGGCTTTCGCGTTTTTCTTTTACACGTGATAATGAGATATTAGGTTTGCGGTAACAAACCTGCCCCACTTAAATTCCTTTTTGTCTTCATAACCGTGTCTTTTAATTACGGGTTCATCAAGTTGAGGTATTGTTTCAATTTTACCGTTTATATAGTCTTCTAACGTACGCTTACAGTTTTTAAGTCTTTTTTCAAGACCACCCAAGCGGATATCCTGTACCTTGAAGCCTATATATTTGTCAAAATATTTACAAAAGCAAAAGGCAGTTCAACCGAACTGCCTTTTAATATCAGAAGCTCCACTGAGTAATGTGGTTTACACTTACAATTTTGCCCCACTTGTTATCGTACCAATCGTTAGCACCGTCCAGAATTTCTTCGTCAAGTTCCGGTATTGCTTCAATTTCTCCGTTTATATATTCAAGCAAAACGCGTTTGCAGTCTTCAAGTCTTTTAAGCAAACCGCCAAGACGTATATCCTGAATTTCAAAGCCGTTACGCTTGTTTTCCTTATACCACTGATAACGCAGGGTTTCGTAATAAGCATTTAGTTTTTCAATACATAAATCGTATTCGTTAACAACATTTTTAAGCGCATTCTTATCGTTTGCCTTATAAGCCTTTCTTGTATGCTTACCAAGGCAGACTTTCACGCTTAAGAAGTCACAAAGCGCAGCAGCGCCACCAAACAAATAGCCGTATTCGCCATAATTTTTAAGGCTTAAAAGTTCCTCTTTATAATTAGCATATTTCTTGGTGCTTTCTTCTAACTCATCGGTAACTAAGTTATCATAAATGCCGAAAAACGGATCGTTATAAAAGAAACATCTATCGCCAAATCCGTCGTTTCTGCCGTTGAATTCTTTCAGGCGGTTCGGATATTGAAGCTTTAAGAAATCTTCAAAGGAAATATTGAACATCTGCTTAAAGTTTTCTTTTATAACTTCATAATCGTCTATACCGTAAAAACGCTGTGCGGCATAGAAAAGCACCGGAATGCTTTGGTATTTGCTTACCTCGTTGCCGTCATCACCCCAACAGGTCATAATTATATTGTCAATTCCCTGTTCAATACAACTGTCCAGCGCATTTTTGGTGCAATGAATTGCATAAGAGTTATGTGCTGTAAAATCACCCCAGCTTTGAACACCGCCTGCAAACCACAAAGGATTATTAAAATGCTTATGCGCTTTTATCATATTATCGCTAAGACTCTTGCCAAAGGTGAAATAATCCCAGTAAACAAGCTCAACGTTTTCAGGCACAAGCGCGGCAATTTC
>JAZUPW010000003.1:0-48572 GCA_045605385.1 Acutalibacteraceae bacterium | reverse complement strand
GTTTTCATAATCAGTACACCTTCCTTATAATACCGCATTTTTAATGCTATATTTATTATACCATTTCCAATATTTTACTTCAACTCTTTTAGTAACCAATGTTAAAAATTTTCCTTTGTGCAAAACAGAGATTTTTGGGTTGAGCTATTGAAAATTTTAAATTTTTATGTTATACTGAAAAAAGTGATATAAAAACTGCCCTCAGTTAAAGCCGAGGGCAGTTTTTTACGTCTTTTGGTCTTCTTTTACGTTTTTCATATTTTCGGGCAGTCCTTGTGTTATTGCGGGGTATTCGTTTTCGGTATCGTTTGTAGACTGCACTTCATAAGTACCGAATTTATTAACCATTCCCCACACAGTATCTTGTCTGGTCTTTTCGGGCACCGACATCGGATACAGTTCAGGTTGCATTTTTTTATCATCCACTGTTATCACTCCTTAGGCTGACGAGAGTCAGCCTAATAACAGTGTTCTTTTTTCACATAAATATATACAATAAAAATTCTAACAAGCAAAAAATGCCAAATGCAATCATTCCGCCGTTTAAAACTGAAAATTTAAAACGCTGACCCTTTGGTATTTCATAGTAATTAGCGTAAAATGTAACACTTTTCTTTTTAAGGAAAAAATATACAATGCCTAAAACCGCACTGCCCAAAACTAACACACCGTAACCCGAATTAACAAGTAAAGCAGGTAAATCCGCAATGGACGGTCTCATCAAAACCTCATCAGCAAGCGGCAAATACTTTTGTATAACAGCAGGAATAAATCCAAATATGAAATTAAACAAAATATGAAGCAACGCGGTATATTTAAGTTTCATTGTGCGCAGGTAAATATATCCGAGTACAAGACCTACAAGCGCCGCATAAAAGAACTGCGAAAAGTTTCCGTGAAATGCGCCAAAAACCATTCCCGAAAAAACAACAGCAAGTAATTCTCCGTAAGGGCGCACTTTATCTATAATAAAGCGGCGGAAAATCAGTTCTTCCACAATAGGTCCTATAACCACTACTACAGCAAATAAAAGCCATATCGGACTGTTCATAATAAGCTCATCAACAGGGTCTGTCATATCTTTATTAAGCACAAAGCCTAAAAAACTGTTAACGGCATTTCCCACTATACTTCCCGCATAACTACAGGCAGAAAGCAAAGCCAAGCAACCTAAAAAGTTTACAGCTCTGATTTTTTGTCCTTCATATCTATAATTTGGAAGCTTATGTAAAATAAGAGCGCAAACCGGAAGTCCTACTCCGTATTGAACAACAGCACTGCTTAACAGCGTATAATAACGGCTTGAATAAAAGCCTTCTAAATATACAGCACAAACGTAATTAAAGGCTAAATAAACAACGTTAACCGTTATCAAATACAAAAACAGCGCAAGGCCTATTCTTGAAAAAACTTTTTTTGGGTGCATAATATTTTCTGTCATTTTATATTTACCTCACCGAATAGTTGTTCAGCAAACCATACTTTTTTAACCGAAAAAGTTTGATTGTTAAGATAGTTAAGAATTCCTGCATCGCTTGTAAATTTAAAAGTAAGTTTATAAGAATAAAGCGCCTGCTTATTAAAACCTAACTTTTTATCTTCCTTTAGTTTTCCGTATTTACCGTCGCCCAACAGCGGGTGGCCAATACTTGCCATGTGGGCGCGTATCTGATGTGTTCTTCCCGTAATAAGTTCAACCTCTAAAAGCGAAAGCCCGTTTTTAGAGCAAAGTGTGGTATACTTTGTTGTAATGGTTAAATTGTTATCGGTCTTTTTATTTTGCAGATAAACCTTGTTTTTATCTTCATTTTTTTCAAGATATCCTGTAAGCGTAGCGCTTGGTTTCTGCGGTTTTCCGTGCACAACGGCAAGGTAGCGTTTATCTATTTCGCGGTACTTAATTTTTTCGCACAAAATTCTAAGCGCTTCGGCATTTTTAGCCGCAATAACTATACCGCCCGTGTTACGGTCTATTCTGTTTGCAAGACTTGGCTTGAAACTGTTTTCATTTTCAGGTTCAAACTCGCCTTTTTTGTAAAGATATTTTTGTATTCGGCTTAATAAAGTATCGCCGTATTCGTTTTTATCAGGATGCGCAAGAATACCCTGCGGTTTATCGGCAAGCAAAATATTTTCATCTTCATAAACAATATTCAAATTATCCGAAGCATCTAAAAAATCATAATGCTGCGCGCGTTTTACAAAAAATTCATCCTTTAAATAAATATCAACAACGTCGCCTTCGTTAAGCCTTGTGCTAATTTCGGCGCGTTTTCTGTTAACCTTTATATCTTTAAGGCGTATTGCCTTATACATAAGCGATTGCGGTACGCTTGGCGCGGCTTTAGATATAAACTTATCAAGCCGTTGTCCTGCATCGTTTTTCGTTATAACAAAACTCTTCATTTTTTATCCCAAAAAATCTTCAATATCTTTTCTTGTAGCCTTGAAACTGCCGAAAATCATAACCTTACTTCCGCCGCCGCGTCCGTTTAAAGCGGAATTGATTTTTGCAGAGTATTCCTTTAAATCAACACTGTTACTTGCAAGGCAGTAATTATAACCCGCGTTATCGTCACCCGAAAGCACAGCGCATATACCTGTGCACTTATTAAGCACGGCATTTGCAAGAAATCTTAAATCGTCACCGCTTAAATCTTCTTCAAAAATGCAAAGGTTGCCCTCAACGTTTTCAATTGCATCGGCACGTAAAAGAGTTATATCCCTTTTTAACTGACCTATTTTATACTTAAGGTCTTTATTTTCATTGGCAAGATTCTGCACTGCGGCTGCGGTTTCGTTTTGCGGAGTTTTAAGCAGAGTTGAAATGCTATAAGCGTCTTTATATTTTTCGCTGTAATCAATAAATGCATCTAATCCGCATTTTATACCAAGCCTTGTGCCGCCGCGCATTTTAGCAAACGAAAGAATTTTAATAACACCTATTTCGCCCGTACTCTTTACGTGGGGCGCACAGCAAGCGCAATCGTCTACGCCTTCAACCGTTACAATTCTTACGTCACCGTCTATTTCCTTTTTACTGCGGTATTCAAGAGTTGCAAGTTCTTCGCGTTTGGGATAAACGGCAGTAACCTTTAAATTATCGTAAACAACGCGGTTTGCAATAAGTTCAACTTCGTCTAACTGTTCACGGGTAAGAATACCGTCAACGTCCATTGTAACTTCGGTTTCGCCCAAATGAAAACCAACGTTATTAAAGCCGTATTTTTTGAAAATTATACCCGAAAGAATATGCTCACCCGTGTGGTTCTGCATATTGCGGAAGCGTTTTTCAAAATCTATTTCACCGCACACTTCACCGCTTAATTCTTTATTGGTTTTGTGGGTTATAACGCCGTTTTTATCTATACTTACGTAAAGCACTTCAGCGTCGTTTAAACTTCCCGTGTCACAACACTGACCGCCTTCTTCGGGGAAAAAGGCAGTTTTATCAAGAACTACACAATAGGTGCCGTCTTCCTGCTTTTCGCAAGAAACAACTTTAGCGCAAAATTTTTTTAAATAACTGTCATAATCATAAAGTTTTTCTGTCATTTAAACTTCCTCTAACATTGCAACAATATCAGCCTTTGGCTGAACACCAACACTGCTGTTTACCATTTTACCGTTTTTCATAACAACAAGTGTGGGAATACTTACAATACCAAAAGCGTTAGCAAGTTCTAATTCTTCATCAACGTTAACTTTGCCAACAAAATAATCGGGGTTTTCTGCAGCAATTTCATCTACAACAGGAGAAAGCATCATACACGGACCGCACCAACTTGCCCAGAAGTCAAGCAATACGGTTTTTTTGCTTTCTACACACAACGCTTTAAAATTATCCTTTGTAATTTTTGTAACACTCATTTTTTATACCTCTCAATCCTTTGATTTATAATAAAGCATACAATGGCAAAAGCCTTCAAAATCAGGGTCGGCAATTTGCTCGCGGAATTCCTTGCAAATACACTTAAATTCTTCTATTTTCGGCAATCTGCAAGGACAATAGCCGTCTTTAGCCTTAAGTCCTTCCTTAATTCGTTTTACAACTTCTTTATCGCTGTTTAGTCTTACTGCCATCATAATCACCTCTTTATACTTATTTTATCATTATTTTAAACAATAATCTACTGTTTTTATAAAAAAACTGCGAAGAAATTTTCTTCGCAGTTTTTCACTTTAATAAATGACCTTATAATCTCCGCCCGCGCCAAAGGCATATTTATTTACACCCTTTTCGCTTGAGCAAACAATATCGAAACACGCTTCGTTAATTGTGTTATACTCACGGCGGTAGTAACGCCAGTCAAGCTTTGTATTGTTAATGCTTGTGCCTTCGCTTGTAAGTGTTTTTGAATACTGTATAATGTTAGGCGTAGCGGTACAAATCTGATAAAGATTAATATCGCTTGAATAAAGCACAAGTTCTGCATGAATGTGTCCAAAGTTATAAGAAAGTATTTTTCCGTTTGTTTTGGTGTAGTCGGCTGTTCCTATTGCAGGGTTATTGAAAACAGTTTTGTTCTGGAAAGCCGAAATAATACTTCTTAATTCCTTACCGTACATAGGCGGTTTTCCCCAACCAGAGTTAGTGTCGCCATCTATACCCATGTGTGAAAGGAATATATAATTGTAACCGTCGGGCGCTGTAAGACCTTCTCTTATAAGCCAGTTAAGTTGTTCAGCGCTATAGCCCCAATAACTGCTGCCCGATGCTAATGATACCTGATTCCAAGCGTTTGTAAACTCAACAAGTTCTTTAATGCTTCCGTCTTCGTTTTCAACGTAATCGTAATCAATAGAATCAAGCACAATTACGCGCGTCTTTTTATTCTCAAGGTCATAGTAATAATATCTCGAATCGGTATTTTTAGTATCGTGAACAACATCGGAGTTGTAACGGTCAATTACCTGCTCGCTGAATGCGCGTTCACTCACCATTCTTTCGGGATAATACACCTTATCTCCGCCGTAAATGTGGTAACAGTTGTCATCGTGGTTACCCATCATAACGAATACCGGCTTAGTGCAATTTTTAAGCGGTTCAAGAATTTCGTTAATATCATCTATTGCATCTTTAGCCGTAGAATTAACACCCGTTATAATGTCACCGCCAATGGCTACAAAGTCAATGTTTTCGTTTTCATTGGCAAGTTTTACAACCGTGTTCATTTGTCTGAACAATGGCAGTTTAACCTCTGCCTTTGACCAACCTTCGTAGTGGATATCGGTAATAAAGATATAGTTTACACTGTCACCGCTTTGAATTTTAGCGTCTATCATATCGGTTTCTGTACCGTAAGTCATAAACTCGTTATCTCCCGCAAGTAAATATTTTCTTACGTCGGTAGGCACCTGAATTTCAACGTCATCTATGCCGCCCTTTATTACAAGTCTTACAGTTTTGCCTTCATCCATTGTATATTCGGTAACAAAAGCAGGATTAAGCGCATCTTCTTTTACTTCTAAGTATTCATCGTAAGCATAAACCTTAACACCGTTTGTTGCGGTAATTTTACTGCCCGCAGGCAAGAAGATGTATGCATCGTTCATAGAAACCGTAGCGCTGTTTGTTTTAATTGAAGAATCACTTACCGATGAATGTACAAGTTCACCGCTTACAATATTAAGTCGCGATAAATCGGTATAATCAACGCTTTCGGGTAAATCTGCAACGTTTACAGTTATTTCACTGCTGTATAAAACGCTGTTATCAGAAAGTTTTATATAACCTCTTGCAGTTATATTTCTTTCATCATTTAAGTTAAATCCGTTTACGTAAGCGCTGAAAACAAGAGTATTGGTAACACCGTTATAATCCCAGGTTTTATCAAAGTCTTCGGTTTTGGTAACAGCAATAACACCTTTATCGGTGTTTTCAACCGTAAGTTCTGCCGCGTTGCCTTCGCCTTTGAAAAGTACACCGCGTTCTGCAATTTCACATTTTTCATCTGCTATATCTAAAACCGATGAAAGGTCTTCGGTTTCGTAAGACATATAAAAACGCAATGCTTGACTGCCTGTTTCTTGGGCATTTTCCTCTTTTAACTTTGAAACACCAAGATTACCCACAGCCGAAGAAACGGTAATAGTATCCATATAAACCGTTGCTTTTTCTTGGCTTTCAAGTGTGATTACAGGCACAAAGCCTAAAAAGGAATAATTTTCTTTTGTAAGGTCGGCAGTTACGTAAACCGTGGTTGTTGTCCAGTTTTCACTAGCGGCAAAATCAACCTTCTTTAAAGAATAATTGCTATTTGCGGCAACACCCTGTTCGCCTATAGAAAAGTCAATAGTGAAATTGCTGTCTGCCTTATAAGCAAAATCAACTTTATAGGTTGTGCCGTGGTTAAGTGCAAAAGAATCAAAGTTTTTAACTTCAAAACTGCGGTATTTTCTATCGGCAGAGTTATCAATAACAGCCTTTAAAGAAGTTGTGCCTGTGTAAGTATCTTCATCGGTTAATACACAGCCAATGCCGTTATTAATATAAAGAGGACTGTCGTTTGCATCCTGAGAATATGTATCAAATCCGCAGAAACCTGTTTGATTAAGTGTACTGCTTTGTTTTTCTTCGCTCATTTTACCGTAAAGCGCAATATTTTGGTTCCCAACAACAAAATCCTGTTTTTGTACGGTTAATGCTTCATCGGCAAACCAACCTTCAAAATCGGTTTTAATAATATTGGCGCGCACGGTGTCATTAGCGTAATTTTCCGAAGAAATAAACTCGGGAGCATCTATTGTATCACCAGGTTGCGCAAAGAAGTTTTTCTGAAGCGAAGCGCCTTCTTGTGACACGCCGTAAAGTGAAACTTCGCATACTTTTTCAAGTTTTATATAGTCAATATCAATATTGGTTCTGGCATTTTTGTCAGCCTTAAAACCTATAAAGAACTTATCATATACCTTACTGCCGTCTACGTAATAATTTTCGGGAGTGGTAAATACGCCCGTTACTTCCTGCCAACCTTCGGTTTTGGTAATATTACTGTTCATTACGGTATATCCGTATTCTTCCTTTGCAGGAGTGTTATTAAACGCAGTACCGTAAGAAGTGTAAAGTGATAATTTTCCGCCGCCCGAAACAGTATTTGCTCTGTAACGAATTTTTACACGGTAGGTAGTATTATTAGGCAAAACAATGTTTTCTTCACTTGAACTTAGTGTTGCGGGATCGCCTGTAGGAGTTACGGTTATATTGAAGTTTGTAAGAGAATCGGTAACGTTAGATTCACATTCAAAGTGTAAATATCTTCCCCCAAAAGCAGATTCATCATCTACAAGCGACATATATGGATCACTTGAAGCCGTATAGGTTGAATTTGTATACCAATTACAGTTAACGCCTAATTTTACGTAATAATTGCTGAAATCAACGTATCGGCTGAATCGGTCGTAACCGTTAAATTCATCTTTTTCATATACGGCATAAACCGTCTTCTTATGTAAGTCCTTGGTAGCGGCAACGCTTATTACTTCACCGCCTTTTTCAAGGCTCCAGCCCTTTAATTTATAACCTTCTTTTACGGGGATTTCGGGATTATAAACACCGTTGCCAACAACAACTGCGCAGTATTTGGTTTTACTGCCGTCAGCAAAAGCACCATCGTTTGCATCAAAGGTTATAACAGCCTTTTCGCTTAGTTTTGTAATTTTAAGTTCAACAAAGTTAAACTGAACGGGTGCGGTTGCATAAAGTTCGCCGCTTGTTTTATCGTAAGCATTAACGGTACCGCCGTCGGTCATAATGGTAAAATAGTTACCAAACGTAGTTTTTCCGGACGAATTGGTAAGCGCAAATCCGCGGGAAAGTTTTTCGTAATCGCCCGTTATAAAGTATTCGGTACCCTCGTAATACTGATATCTGTTATTAACCGAATCAAAGTTGTCAAAATAACGAACGGTTCTTGAACCCGTTTTATAGTTGCCGCCCCAATCCTGATAACCCAAACTACCCGAACGGTAAATTGGGAATCTTGCCGACATAGTGGTTTCATTCCATCTTTCACTTGCCGCAAATTTACTTTCAGATAACTGATATGCTTTTGCATACGCGCCGTAAGCACCGCCGCCAAAGAACACCTGCGAATAGGTATCCGCCGCTTTTACGTAAAATTTAGCCTTTACTTCATAAGCCGAATTAGGATCTAATTCATAAGGTTTACCGTCCTTATCGGTAGGAATAAACAAAGTGTGTCCGTAAGCCTTAAGTTCTAAGGTGTCAAGGGTTTCTTCGCCCATTGTGGTAGAAGCGTTTATCTGTGTAAGCGCGGCAGTAGTTGTATCCTTAGCAGAGTGTAAAGGATAATACGTATTGCCTACAGAATCTTCACAGGCTGTTTCGTTAACCTTTATGTCAGGCATACCGCCTTCGCTAAAATCAAAACTGTAATAATCACCAACAGGAGCATCGGGAATTTCTACATCCTCGCCCGAAATTCTTGTTATACTAAGTTCTACAATGTTGTACTGTTCATAGCAAGTGTGCTGTAAAACACCGTCGGTATAGGCGTTAACGGTTCCTCCAACGGCCATAATACAGAAATAATTACCAAATGAATACTCTGTACCGCCCGCAGATAGCATAAAGCCCTTCTGTGTGGGAGTATAATCAGCGGTAGAAAAAGCAACGGTGCTTTCGTAATACTGATATTTATTGGCTACGGAATTATAGTCTTCAAAATAGCGAAGCTTTCCGTTTGAAGAAGCATTGGTATAGTAATTTCCGCCCCAATCCTGATAGCACAACGATTTTGAACGGTAAATTGGATATATTGCCCCAAGTTCACCCTCTACACAATTTTTAGTGCCTACAAAATCACCGCTGGGTGCTGTGGTATAATCCTTACGGTAAGCGCCAAGCGCACCGCCGCCAACGAATATTTGACCGTATCGTGTTACAGCCTTTGCAAAAACCTTAATGGTAACCTCATATTCACTGTTTGGGGATAGTTCATAAGGTTTGCCTTGGCTGTCAGTAGGAATAAACATAGTATGTCCTGCCGCAACAATCTGCAAAGAATCAACCTCACTGCTGCCGTTTACATTGGTAACGTTGATTTTTTCGTAAGAAACCTTTGAATCCGCCTTTTCCGAATGCAGGGGGTAAAAAGTATTACCCAATGAATCAGTAGCCGTGGTTTCATTTGCAACGTATTCTTTCAAATAGGGATCAGAAAGGTCAAAAGTAATGCTTTTAGACGCCGCGAAAGCCTTGTTGTTGGCAAAATTAATGCCTAAAAAATTAAAGGTTGTGCAAAGCATAACGGCGCATAAAACAACACTTAACAGTTTTTTCATAACATATTACTCCTTTTTATTTCTTTAATTATATTATACAAACTAAATAAGTGTTATTCTACAGCCGTTTGTGGCTAAAATTTAGCAAAATGTTGACTACATACGCCCGATTATTGAATTTTTGTTGACTTTCAGTTATAATAAGAAAACAAAATGCTAAAAGGGGGATTTTAATGCAGCACTCTTTTCATTCTGTTACAGGGCCATATTCAAGCATAGACCCTTTGGTTATAGGACACGAGCAACTTCCTCCAGGGCCGCGCTACGGTCCTTTTAGAAGAAAACATTTTATTTTTCAGTACGTTATTAAAGGCACAGGTATTTTTGAATCACCCTACGGCACCTTCAGAATGGATTCGGGGGATATGTTTGTAATGCACAAGGGTGACCTTGTAAAATACACCGCCGATAAATTTGACCCGTGGGAATATATATGGATAGAATTTGACTGCAACGATATATTGCCCGACATATTCAATAACGGCAAAATTCATTGTCCCGAAGCAGAGCCTATATTTTTAGAAGTAAAAGATATACCTTCTCTTGAGCATGGGCAAAAAGCTTATGCAACCTCATTAATTTACAGAATAATTGCTCTGCTTGATACAAGCCGGAATTTTCACCCGCCGGGAAATCATTATGTGCAAAAAGCTATAGCTTTAATTAAACGGAATTACATTGAAAAGTTATCGGTATCTGATATTGCAAAAAAACTTAATATTGACCGTTCGCATCTTTATGGGCTGTTTTTAAAGGAATACGGCATAAGCCCTAAGCAGTATATTGATGAACACCGTTTTAATGCGGCAAAGGGTATGATAGAAAGTTCTTCGGCGCCAATAAGCGAAGTTGCCGCTTCCTGCGGTTATAAAGATACTTCTTCATTCTCTCGCGCATTTATAAAACGAATGGGTGTTTCACCCTCACAGTACCGAAAAACAAAAGGAAGACATAAATAAACACCCCAAAACCATAGGCAAACAAAACAGAGCAAGAAAAGAAGGAAATATACCTTCTTTTCTTGCTCTTGTATTTTCTTATCCCGCAAGGGATTTATCTCGATGCGTGTTCTCCGTCAAGAATAACACGCTATTACGAAAGGTCTTGTACAATTAAGGTACGAACACCGTTTTCATCAACTGCGGCTTCGTTCTTAACTGCGTACTTTTCTTTAAGGAACTTAGAAGCAACCTGCGGGAAGAGTGCATAACTTAATACGTCTTCTTCACACTTGGCAAGTTCGCCTGCTTCCATTTTATACTTTTCAAGTTCGGGTTCAAGCAAATCGGCAGGACGGCAGGTAATAACCTTTTCATCGCCAATGCACTTCTTACGAACGTCTTCGTTAACGGGTGCAGGAAGTGTACCGTATTCGCCCTTTAAAAGGCCCTTGGATTCCTTGGGAACCATTTTATAGCGTTCGCCCGAAATAACGTTCATAACAGCCTGTGTACCAACAATCTGGCTGGTAGGAGTAACAAGCGGTGGGTAACCGAAATCTTTACGAACCTTCGGTACTTCAGCAAGAACGTCATAATATTTATCTTCCTTGCCTGCCTGTTTAAGCTGAGAAATCATATTGGAAAGCATACCGCCCGGAACCTGATAAATAAGGGTTTTGGTATCTACACTTAAAACTTTAGGATCAAGTGTGCCTTCAGCCTTCATCTTATCAGCAACACTTCTGAAGTGCTTAGCAGCTTCAGCGAGAACGTTAAGGTCAAGACCTGTATCACGCTCTGTGCCCTGCATTGTAGCAACCAAAGCCTCGGTAGCGGGGTTAGCGGTACCGTTAGCAAACGGAGAAAGCGCAGTATCAACAATATCTACACCTGCCTGAGCAGCCATAAGATAAGTCATATCGCCTGTACCTGTAGTATTGTGAGTATGGAGATGGATAGGACACTTAACTGCTTCTTTAAGTTTCTTAATAAGAGAATAAGCCTGGAAAGGAAGCAAAAGGTTTGCCATATCCTTAATACAGATAACGTCAGCGCCCATTTTTTCTAACTTTTTAGCAAGGTCAACAAAGTAATCTTCGTTGTGAACGGGGCTTATGGTGTAACTCATAGCAGCTTCACAGATACCGCCGTACTTTTTACAAGCCTTCATTGCGGCTTCCATATTACGGGTATCGTTAAGAGCGTCAAAAATACGAATAACGTCAATACCGTTTTCAATAGACTTCTTAACAAACGCATCAACAACGTCATCTGCGTAGTGCTTATAACCTAAAATGTTCTGACCGCGAAGAAGCATCTGCAATTTGGTGTTAGGCATAGCCTTCTTAATTGCGCGGAGTCTTTCCCAAGGATCTTCGTTAAGGAAGCGCATACAAACGTCGAAAGTAGCGCCGCCCCAACACTCAACAGACCAATAGCCAACTTTATCAAGTTGTTCTAAAGCAGGAAGCATATCCTCAAGTTTCATTCTTGTAGCAGCCTGCGACTGATGAGCGTCACGAAGTATAGTATCGGTAATTTGTAATTTAGCCATTTAAAAATCCTCCTAAATTAACCGAAAAGTGCAAGTAATACGCCTGCGGCAATAGCCGAACCTATAACACCTGCAACGTTCGGACCCATAGCGTGCATCAAAAGGAAGTTCTTCGGATTTTCCTTCTGACCAACCATCTGAGAAACACGGGCAGCCATAGGAACAGCCGAAACACCTGCAGAACCGATAAGCGGATTAACCTTATTCTTGGTAAACAAGTTCATAAACTTAGCAAGTAACACACCTGCGGCAGAACCCATACTAAATGCTACAATACCCATAGCCATAATCATAAGTGTTTTTATAGATAAGAAGGTAGAAGCAGTAGCAGTAGCGCCAACGGTTGTGCCAAGGAATATTGTAACAATATTCATAAGTTCATTTTGAACAGTTTTGGAAAGTCGGTCGCAAACGCCGCTTTCTTTAAAGAGGTTACCAAGCATTAAGCAACCTACCAACGGAGCAGCAGACGGAACGAGAAGTGCAACGAAAACGGTAACAACAATGGGGAAAACTATTTTTTCCTTCTTCGATACCGAACGAAGCGGCTTCATAACAATCATACGCTCTTTCTTTGTGGTAAGAGCCTTCATAATAGGCGGCTGAATAACGGGTACTAATGCCATATAAGAATAAGCGGCAACAGCAATAGGTCCTAAAAGTTCAGGAGCCAATTTCGATGTAACGAAAATAGCGGTAGGACCGTCGGCACCGCCTATAATACCTATAGACGAAGCCTGCTGAGAAGTAAAGCCTAAAAGTGTAGCGCCAATGTAGGTAGCAAAAATACCAAACTGTGCAGCAGCGCCTAAAAGCAAACTCTTGGGGTTAGCAATAAGGGGACCGAAGTCGGTCATAGCGCCAACTCCTAAGAAGATAAGGCAGGGATAAATACCCAACTTAACGCCTAAATAAAGGAAGTCAAGAAGACCTGCTGTTGAACTGAACAAATCCCAATGAACGTGACCGCCTGCAAAAAGTTCTTCGTGGAACATTTCTGCGCCCGGAAGGTTGGTAAGAAGCATACCAAAAGCAATAGGTAATAACAAAAGCGGTTCAAAGCCTTTTGCAATAGCAAGGTACATAAGTACAAAGGATATAATTATCATAACCAATGTACCGTAGTTTGTTACAAAATTTTCAAACGGAGTGCCGTCACCGCTAAGTCCCTTACCTAAAGAACCGAAAACAGCAGTAAAGCCTGTATCGTTTAAAAAGTTTTTAACAACTTCAACAGGAGTGTTAGCCTCTACGTTAAGAACGTCTGCATAACTTAAAAGATAAACAGTTTCGGCATCGGGCAAAACAACGTCGTTAGCATCTTTAAGTTTATAAGTAAAGTCAAAACTTACCATAGGAGTAGCAAGGATATCTGTATCCTCGGGTAAGTTAATTTTAACGGTAACGCTGTTGGTTGCCGTAACAGTGCCAACAACGGCATCCTTCACGCCAAGGCCTAACTGGTCGGCTGTAAAGTTAACCTTAGCATCAACAATATCGTTATCAAAACCCGTGTTTTTAACGGTAATTTTGAAAATAGGAGCATCGTTATTATAAGGGTCGGTAGTAAGTACCGATTCAATTTTCACAAGAGAATTATCTCCTGCAGTATTTAAAACAGTCTGTTCTTCTTCAACGGGTGCGGCAAAAACGCTGAAACCCGAAAGAACACAAGCAAATGCTATAGTTAAAACGAGAACAGACATTAAAAATTTCTTTTTCATGTCCCTTTATCCTCCGAAATTAGCCAATAACGCAAAGAACAGTACCGGTTTCTACCGAAGCACCCTGCTGAACGTTAACAGCAGCAATAGTTCCGTCTACGCCTGCCATAATTTCGTTTTCCATTTTCATAGCTTCAAGAATCATAAGAACCTGACCTGCTTTAACAACATCGCCGGGTTTAACGTTAACAGAAAGAATTGTACCGGGCATAGGACTTGCAACCTGTTCGCCGTTAGCAGCAGCGGGTGCAGCAGCAGGCGCAGGGGCAGCAGGAGCGGGTGCAGCAGCAACAGCAGCAGGCGCAGGAGCAGCAACGGGAGCAGCGCCGTCAACAACTTCTAAAGTGATTTCATATTCGGTTCCGTTTACGTTTACTTTATACTTTTTCATTTTTAATTTCACCTTTCGTTTTATAAATAGTTTTTAATAATTTAATTAAAGCTTCTTAAAAGAAAGCACTTTTAAAGCCGAAACATCTGTTCCGAGTTCTTCAGCAATAGCGGCACAAACTGCGGCTATAATTCGCTGTTTATCGGGAATTTCTGTATTGGCAGGAGCAACACTTACCTCAGCCTTTGGCTGCTTGGAAGGTTTTTCCTTGTTTTCGCCTATACGCACAACAGCACTGAATATCTTACACAAAATTATAATGCAGATAAGACCAATAAATACTGTTGCCATACCCATAGCACAAACAAATCCCATACTCATAATTTGCTTTACCTCCTATCGCTTCTGTTGAAAAATCCAATTTTTCCTCTTTTACATTATACCAAAAGTGTTTGCGTTTTACAATAGTTATTTTTAATATTATTAACTATTTTTTAATTTTATTAATAAATATAAAAAAGTCTTCACTTTTTTAGTTAAAAAGCAAAGACTTTTAAAGCAATTAAAGTTCAATAATTTCTTTTTTGCCCGAAAACTCGTAAGGCGTTAATTTTATACCGGCGCTTCTGAACATTCTTTTTGCGGCAAGAGTGCTGTCGGTGGTACTGTATTTATCGCTGTAATAAACAATTTCACCAACACCGCTTTGAACAAGCGCTTTTGCGCATTCGTTACACGGGAAAAGCGTGGTGTAAACCTTACTGCCTTTTAAAGTACCGTTAGCAGAAGAATAGTTAAGAATAGCATTGAGTTCAGCGTGGCAAACAAACATATACTTTGTTTCAAGGGCGCCGCCTTCTCTGTCCCAAGGGTATTCGTCATCATCGCAACTTCTTGGCATACCGTTGTAACCAACCGATAAAATGCGGTTTTCACTGCTTACAATACAAGCGCCAACCTGTGTGGAAGGGTCTTTACTTCTGCGCGCCGATAAAAGCGCAATGCCCATGAAATATTCATCCCAGCTTATGTAATCTTCTCTTTTCATAAATTTTCTCCTTATATACCGTTTATTTCATTTATTAAATTAAGTATTTCTTGAGGATTTTTAACAATAAATCTTGCGCCCGCTTCACTTAATTCCTTTTCATCACGAAATCCCCACAGTACGCCAATGGGAATGTTACCCGCGCTGCCGCCCGTTAGCATATCCGTATACGAATCGCCCACAAAAAAACATTCATCAGCATTTACGTCAATCTTTTCCATAGCCACGTAAGCCATGTGAGGTTGAGGTTTAGGCGGAATTTCATCTTGCTGTCCAAGTACCACGTCAAAGACAAAATCATTACCAAACACCTTAGGAATAATTGCATCGCACATAGATTGCGCTTTATTTGAAACAATACAGCATTTAATGCCCATTTTTTTAAGTGCCGTTAACAATTCCAAAATGCCGTCATAAGGATACGAAGTATCAGCACAGTGTATCTTATAGTGCTTAAAGAATTCATCACGAAGCCTTAAAACAAGTTTTTCCTCTCTGTTTTCTTCGGGTAACGCACGTTCTATCATTTTAAGATTTCCGTTACCTGCATACTGTTTAAAGTTTTCGATTGGCCTTGTTGGGAAACCCGCTTTTTCAAGAACATAGTTTACACTTAATGCTATGTCCGAAAGGGTATTAACCAGAGTTCCGTCAAGGTCAAAAAGAACCGCTTTTATCATATTTTAAATCCTTTCAAAAAAAACACTTGCTTTTTTGTTAGTTTTCTGTTACAATATCATTTGCTAATGCAATTAAAAGGAGGTCGGATTATGGCTAAATGTGATATCTGTAACAAGGAAATAAGCTTTGGTATCAAAGTTTCCCATTCACACAGACGCTCCAACCGTACCTGGAAGCCGAATGTTAAGAGAGTTAAAGCTATTGTAAACGGTTCACCCCGTCGCGTTTATGCTTGCACACGTTGCTTACGTTCCGGCAAGGTTACCCGTGCGATCTGATAAAGAATTTCTTTGTAGATGAGAATTTAGAGCGTCCCGTTTGGGTTCGCTCTTTTTCTTTTTATTTTTAAAAACAACCGAACAAAATCTTTAAATCAGGCTAGGCAGTTTTCACTGTCAGTCTAAAGATCTCGTTCAGTTGTTTTTTATTCTATCTTAGCCAAAGACAGAAATAAGACCTGCAAGGAATTTTTTAAGCACGGCAAGGTCGGCTGCATTTACGGTACCGTCACCGTTGCAATCAAAGAATTTTACAATTATACTTTCTGCACCGGCAAGGCCCTTTTTAAGTAAAGCAAGGTCGCCTGCGTTTATACCGCCGTCACCGTTAACGTCACCGGGTTTTGCAGTTCCTAAAACAGGAATAACTTCTGTTTTGGTTTCGCCGCAACCGAAAATGCATTTATAAGCCTTTACGCCTTCGGTTTCTTCGGTAGGTTCAATGCTGTTTTCTTTATCTTCTACCCATTTGTGGTCTACAGGTTCACCCTCATCGCGGTATTCGGTATAGTCACAGCCGAAGTTCATACACTTATATGCTTTTTTAGCAGGTTCAGAACAGGTGGCGTTCTTATCAAACAATGGAGTTCTTACAAGCATATGTTCAATTTTTGGAAGAACTTCGCTTTCAATAGTTTCGCCGCAGAACTCACAAACTTTTTCTCTTAATCCCTCTTCTTCGTGAGTAGCCTTCTTAACCGTTATCCAATCACTTACGCTTTTGTGTTCATCACCGCAAAGGTCAAGTAAAACTGTATAATATTGTGAATCAACAGGGGCTAAAGAAATCTGGCAGTAAATTTTGCCGTCTTTTAATTTACTTCCGTAAATATGCGCTTTTTCGGGAATAGACGTGTTAACCTTTTTAATGTCATCTAAGGTATATAAAACCATTTCTTTTTTGTTTTTTACGTTAATTGCCGAAACAGAAACGTCGGTATTATAAACAAGCCAATCGCCTGCGCTGTAAAGTCCTGTATAACTACCGGGCCAATAAGCTCTGTCATCTTCGGCAGCCCATTCGGCAGGAATAGCAAACAAGTCTTCATCTTGCATAAAATCATCGGTGATTTCAAATTCAAGTTCGCTGCCGTCTTTTTCTATGAAATACCATTTACCGCCAATTGGAACAAATGCGGTTAGGGCATCGGAAAAATCGTAATTCTTTAAATATTTTTCCGATTTACACTCAACAGGTTCGCCATCTATACAGTACCATTCGTAATGGTCACCGCCCAAGTGCTTATCGTTTATGCTTTTATCGGAAAGCAAGAAATATTTGTGAGTAATATTTCCTGCTAAATCAAGGCTTGAAACAGTTGTAGAAGTAATCGCATATACAGGGTCATTCTGAGTTACGTCTATGTGATACCATTCACCGTCTAACTTAACAACGTTCCATTCGTGGTTAGAAGCATCGGTTGCAACAAGTTTACATTCAATGCCCAATTCCTGCATTAAATACATAAAGGTGTTACTGTATGCCTGACAAACACCCTGACCGCAGGTAAACATTCCGTAAATATCACGCGCAACGTTCATATATTCATTTATGTCGTAAAGACGCACGTCATACTGAAAATCAACCGCCAACGCATCGTGAATAAATACAATTTTTTCAAGGTCAGACCAATTATCGTCCACCTTAGAAAGGTAATGGCTTTGAGCATAGTTTCTTACAAACTCAACATCTTTGTAATCATAGGTATACTCAACAGAAATTTCTGTTATGTCATCGCCTAAATATGCATAACTGTTAACACCGCCGTAATAGAATAAATCGGCATATTTGTAATATAAGCCGTTGGCAATATTAACAATATCCATTATTTCATTGGTTTTAAAGCCAAGGTCTGAAACGTCTATTTTTTCTTCAAAAGCAAGAATGTGCTCATGTAAGTATTTTTCTACGTCAACGTCTGCTTTCTCTGCCGAAACAGGAATAACAGATAGACCGAATACTAATATACAGACAAGCAAAATTGAAACAAGTTTTTTCATAACAATAATACCCCTTTTTTATTTTAAGTCGAACTATTTGTGGTTTCGTTCTCCGCCTATGTTACCGAATTGTGAAAATTTCCAATTATAACCGCTCTCATCAACCTCTAAAACAAAAGAAACTGTGGAAGAATTGTACATTGAAACATCTTCGGGCGCTTTTGTAAAAGGTGTGTTGTCGGCGGGTATTTCTTGCGGAGATTTATAAAAATAAGAAACACAATCAAACATAATTCGCTTTGTTGTTTGCTTCATTAACTTAAACTCTCTGCCTGCAAAAAGAATATTTTCTCCACTAACCCCCGTAACGGCATATAAATGACCGTTGTGATCGTGGAACTGCGAAGCGTTATAGAACGTTTTTATAAAGTCATCGGTAAAATATGCCTTTAAGTAACTTTCCAGTTCAGTAACCGAATCAAAGCGCGAATCGCTCATTCTCCAGTAAGTATTGGTAGAACCGTCAACCGTAAACTCATATCTTCCCATATCCCAGTCAACGGGTAAATTGCCGCTTGTAATTTCATAATAAACCTGTGCGGCAGGAACATATAAATCATCTATTTCAGGAAAATATACACCGTCAACCTTTATTAGTTCTATTCCCGTAACAGGTTCCTTTTTTGGTTTTTCAGACGTTACCGGTTTGCTTTGTGCGGTATTTTCAGGTTTATCGGTATCCTGTGAAGCGGAACTATCAGTTCCTTGCGATGCCGATTCTTCGGTTTCTGTGCTTTCTTCGGAAGAAGTATCAGTAGACAGAGTAACGTCTTCCTGAGAACTGCTTTCAGCCCCCGATTCATTCTTTGACTCACTAGCATCAAATATTATTTCTTCATCTTTAAATCGGTCTTTTTTTCCACAAGATGATAAACTAAAAATCAAAACAATACAAAGTAGTATTGCAATTAATCGTTTCATTATTTCCCCCAAAAATTAAAATCGAATTTAACCATTTTAAGTATAACATATAATAATCTATTTTTCAACGATATTTACTTTTTTTGTAATAATACATAAAAAACAACCCTACTTTTTAAGCAAGTAGGGTTGTTTTGTTAAAATAATAATGATTAGTCAATTTGTTTCTTTTTACTTTTAACAATAATAACCACGACAACGGCAATAATAACTACCGCAACACCGCAAATCACAATAAACAAAACCGTATTAGGCTTTTCGGTGTCTTTAGCATCATCTTTTTTATCATTGTTTTGCGAATCATTGTTTGCAACAGCAGAAGAACTGCCATCGGCAGGTTTAGAACTGTCGTCCTTAAGTTCGCTGCCATCTACGTCTTTAATAACAGGTTTAATGGGTTCGGGAAGTTTTTCTAAATCAACCTTTATATCCTCACCGTCTTTAACAGCACCGCAAACACTACAAGTGTTATCTTTAAAATCGTGATTAGAACAAACAACGTAAACCGAGCCACTGGTAACTTTGGGAACAACGTAATATTCGTCAAAATCAACAGCCATACCGTCACCAATGGAAAGATTAACCTGATAATTACCAACCTTAGCAGTATCCTTAACATTAAGTTTAAGGGTTGCAATAACGCCATCACCGGTTAAATCTGCAAACTCTTTACCTTCAATATCAAGCAAGACCTTACCTTTATTAGCGTAAGTCTGAGGAACAATTTCAGCTTTGTCATAATCGCCGTCATCTATTCCCGCATACTCAAATACTTCGGGGTCAAAGTTAATTTCTAAAAACATAATCCAGAATCCGGGATTACCCTTATACTTAATTGGCAATTCAACGGTAGATGCTGCAGCGCCGTAAACTGTAGCGCCTATTACTTCGCCGTCATCCGCACAAAAAGCATTAAACGAAAAGCAAGATAAAAGCAATATAGTTACAATTAATACGCTTAATATTTTTTTCATTTTAATCACCTTTGTAATTTACAAAAGCCCCGGCGGTAAACCGTCGGGGCTCCGTACAAATTTAGAATAAAGGATTAGAGAGTAATTCTCTTCTTGCCAATTACTACTACTGCGCCAGCAGCAACTAATGCGAATGCAATGTAGAGAACTGCCGAGAAGTCATCACCGGGCTTGTTAGGTGTAGGTTTAACTTCTTCAACCTTATCTTCTACTAAGAGAACGATTTCGCCATCAACGTTACCGTTGAATGTAACCTTAGAACCGTCGAACTTAGCTTCAATAACTTCTACTTTGCCTTCCTTGTTAACAACACCGATAGATACAGCGTTGTAATCCTTAACGTCGATATACTTAGAAAGGTCGATTACGATTTCAGCAACAACGTCCTTAATAAGTTCTGTAAAGTCAGTATCGAAGACAATGGATGTTAATGCCTTGAGACCTTCAGGAAGTTTTTCCTTAGCAGGAGCATCCTTCTTAGCAGGAGCGATGTCAGCAGGTAAGCCCTTGCCTTCTTCGGTCTTAGCTACGAAGCCAGCTTCTTCATTCTTAACTTCGCCTGCAAGTTTAGCAACGGTTACAACCTTTGCTTCAACGCCGCATTCTCTGGAGCATTCAAATACCTGTTTGCCTTCTTTTTCAAGAGTCGGGTTTTCTCTCTTAGTGAGGTCTTCTACCCAATCGTGACCAAGAGCAGCAATTTCAACAGTATCAATTACTTCACCGCAAGCCTCGCAAACGATATTCTTAGAACCTGCTTCTGTACAGGTAGCTTCTTTAGTAACAACTTCCTTAGTATCAACGTGGCCGAGAGGAGCAATTTCTTTAGTTTCAAGAACTGCATCACAAACGGTACATACGATATCCTTAGAACCGGCTTCTGTGCAAGTTGCTTCCTTAGTTACAACTTCCTTAGTAGCGCCGTGACCAAGAGCAGGAATTTCAACAGTATCAATTACTTCTTCGCAAGCAACACAAACAATGTTCTTAGAACCGGCATCTGTGCAGGTTGCTTCTTTAGTAACAACTTCCTTAGTTTCAGCATGATCGCATTCAACAGGAGGTTCAACTTCTTTGTCCTTAAGAACAGCTACAGGATATGTGCCATCGAATGCAACAAGAAGTGTAGAAGCGCCAAACTTGAATACATAATCAGCCATATCAGCTTCTTCAAAGCCTGCAGGAGCTGAGAAGCACCATGTTGCTACAAGACCTGTGGTAGATACACCCTTAGTGGGTTCAGCACTATCAACAACAAGTTTAGAAAGTGCAGGGTTAGCAAGATAGTTTAATTTGTATTTAACAACGCCTTCTCTGCCGCCCTTGTCGATTTCGTCCTCAATTGTACCTTCCATAATAGTGGAGCAAACAAGGCCGTTTTCGTTTTCAAGAACGAGTTCTGCAGCATAAATATCGCTGTTGTTTTCTACAATGTAAAGCGGAACTTCAATTTCATTAAACTGTGTATTGTAGGTAAGTTCGCCGATTTCAAATACTATAGTCTTAGCATCAGGATTTACAGGAGGAGTAATCGGATCTTCTTCAAGTGCAGGAATTTCTTCTGTACGGAGAACTGCATCACAAACAGAACATCTGATTTCCTTAAGACCCGGAACACCAATCTGAGGTTCGGTTACTACAACTTCCTTTTCAGCGCCGTGGCCTAAAGCAGGAACGTCTTCAAACTTAGTTTCACCGCATTCGCACTTGTAAGCCTTCTTACCGCCTTCGGTACATGTAGGAGCTACGTCGTTTTCAGGATCGGGTTCGAATGTATGATCAATTACAGGAATTTCAACTGTATCGATAACTTCTTCACAAGCAACACAAACAATGTTCTTAGAACCGGCTTCTGTGCAGGTTGCTTCTTTAGTAACAACTTCTTTAGTTTCTGTGTGTTCGCAAGCAGGAGGAACAATAGGAGCATCCTTATCTTTAAGAACAGCTACAGGATAAGAACCATCGAATGCAACAAGTAAGGTTTCTGCGCCGAACTTGAATACATAGTCAGCCATATCAGCTTCTTCAAAGCCTTCGGGAGCTGTGTAGCAGAATGTAGCTACAAGACCTGTGGTTGCAACACCAACGGTAGGTTCAGCACTGTCGATAACGAGCTTAGCAATTGCAGGGTTGGGAGTATAGTTGAATCCAAATTCTACAACGCCAACACGGCCGCCCTTGTCGATTTCGTCTTTGATAGTACCTTCCATAATAGTGGAGCAAACAAGACCGTTTTCGTTTTCAAGAACGAGTTCTGCAGCATAAATATCGCTGTTGTTTTCTACAATGTAAAGCGGAACTTCAATTTCATTAAACTGTGTATTGTAGGTAAGTTCGCCGATTTCAAATACTATAGTCTTAGCATCGGGATTTACAGGAGGAGTAATCGGATCTTCTTCAAGTGCAGGGATTTCTTCTGTACGAAGAACTGCATCACAAACAGAACATCTGATTTCCTTAGAACCTGCAACGCCGATCTGAGGTTCGGTTACTACAACTTCCTTTTCAGCGCCGTGGCCTAAAGCATCTATAGCAACTGTGTCAATTACTTCTTCACAAGCTTTGCAAACAACATTCTTAGTACCGGGTTCTGTGCAAGTAGCTTCAGTAACTATTACTTCTTCTGTTTCTGTATGTTCACAAGCAGGTTCTTCTTCGCCGCCTAAAACAGCTACAGGATAAGAACCGTCGAATGCAACAAGTAAGGTTTCTGCGCCGAACTTGAACGCATAACCAGCCATATCAGCTTCTTCAAAGCCTTCGGGAGCTGTGTAGCAGAATGTAGCTACAAGACCTGTGGTTGCAACACCAACGGTAGGTTCAGCACTGTCGATAACGAGCTTAGCAATTGCAGGGTTAGGAGTATAGTTAAATCCAAAATCTACAACGCCAACACGGCCGCCCTTGTCAATCTGATCCTTGATTGTACCTTCAAGAATAGTGGAGCAAACAAGGCCGTTTTCATTTTCAAGAACAATTTCAGCAGCGTAAATATCGCTGTTGTTTTCTACAATGTTAAGCGGAACTTCAATTTCGCCAAATTCATCATTGTAGGTAATTTCACCGATTTCAAAAACAATTGTCTTTGCTTCGGTGTTAGCACTTACTGCCAACATAGGCACGAAAAGCGCTGCAAGCATTGCAATAGCAACAATGATTGCAAGAAGTTTCTTCTTCATAAAATTCACCTTTTCCTTTTTATAAATTTGCATAACAATCCCTACGGGACAATTACTTAATTTAATTATACAAGATTTTTATGTTTTGTCAACACTTTTTTTGTGCAATTTATATCCAAAATACGACATTTCATTACACTTTTGCTATGATTTTTTTCAGCATTGCAAGGTCTGCTGCGTTAACAAGGCTTTCGCTGTCCATATCAACGTTTGGGTTAACGGCATTAAGTTCTTCAGCAGTAGATAACTGTGCAATAAGTTTCTTTAGACAAGCAAGGTCAGCAGCATTTACCAAGCCGTCACCGTCTATATCGCCCTGTAAGTATTCGGGTTCTTGTTCTTCATTTAATATATAAGGCAAGAATTTACTTAAAACAGGATACTCAAGGCTGTAATCCCAACAATCTTCCGTGAAAGTGAGAGCCGAAAATTCTTCATAAGTATAAGCCGTAGCCTTGCTGTCGGTAACGTTTTCATCACTTAAATAATATACGTTAGTAACTGTGCTGTAATATTCACCGTTTGTTGCTGCCGCAACCTTTGCTTCACCCGAAACACAAGCAAAGGTATAACTGTTCAAAATTTTAGAAGATCTGTTTTCGGCAGAAATGCCGCCTGCCATAACGCTTCCAGAAACGTCGCCTTTTACATGGCAATTGTTTATATTACCGTGATTAAGGTTATAACCCGAAACTGCGCCCGCAACCTTAGCATTAACGCTTACGTTAGCGTAACAACGCTGTATGGTACCAACGTTACTTGCTGCAATTCCTGCCGCAACGGGAGTAGCCGAAACACTTGCGTATACACAGCAATCGGAAATAGTTCCTATATTATATCCAACCACGCCGCCAGCAACAGCAGAAGAAAGGCCTGTTCGGTCATAACCGCTCAAATCGCTATCGTTAACGCTTCCTGTAGGCGGTGTCCAGACATCCTTAGATTCATAATCTATTTTGCCCGAAGATGTTGTACTTTCTGCTGTAGGCACAAAAACGCCGTAAGTTGCATCAATAACAATATCTTCAAGCACTAAATTTTCAATTGTACCGTTATTTATACCAAAAAGTCCTATATAGTTATAGTCGGCTTTAAATACTCTTAGTCCTCTTATAGCGAATCCGTTACCGTCAAAACTGCCTTTAAACGCCTGACTAAGACAAGTTCCTATTGGTTTCCAACCGTACCCGTTATTATAAAACTGACCGCCTTCGGCAAAATCTTCCTCTGTAAAATCAATATCGTTCATAAGAACATAATTATTTGAAAGGTCATTAGAAACATTTGCAAGGTCTTGCTTTGTGTATATTTCTATTGCCTTGGGTTTTAAAAGAGTTTGTATTGAAACATCGTTTGCGCTAACGGTTTCTTCGCCCATATTAACAACTATATTGCTTAACGCAACAGTTGCTACACCTGTATACTTAGGTGTAACGGAAATTTCACACACACCGTTTTCAAAGGCAAGTTCAACCTCGTACTTTTCATAAACGGAATTATATTTCATATTTGATCTGTCAACAACAAACTTTCCGTTATCAGAAAACAAAGCCGTTGCGCTTACTGCACCTTCGGGCGCTGAAATTATAATAGTTGCAGGAGTTCCCACCCTTAAAACAGGAGCAGAGAATTCCATTTGCAAAGAAGCTTCACTTGCAGAAACAGTTACCGTACCAAGTGTCAGCGCAAAGCACATAATTAAAAGAACAGCCAATATGCGTTTTTTCATTATAGTCCCTCTTTTCTAAAAAAACAGGGCGGATATACCGCCCTGAACTTTATTGATACTTATATGTTATTACAGACCGGCAACAATCTTCTTTAATGCGGCAAGGTCAGCAGCATTCGGAACACCGCCTGTGCCATCTACGTCTGCATTAATAACTGTGGGATCGTCAAGTGCTAAAAGACCGGCTACAACCTTTTTAAGCATTGCAAGGTCAGCAGCGTTAACAACGCCCGTACCGTCTACGTCACCAACAAGCGCAGGTTCTTGGGTTGCGGCTTCAACTGTTATGTAACCGTTAGAAGCAGTAGTCTTAACATCGGTTTGGCCGTTTTTGGCAACAACGCTCATTGCTACGGTTTTCTTACCAAGAGCAGCTGCATCAGCAGCAAAGGTAAGGGTAGCAACAGTCTTGTCATCTGTTACGGCGCTGCCTGCTGTAATTGTAACAACGTTACCTTCTTTGGCGGCAGTAAGACCGCTTGCAGCAACAACAGAATCAAGAACTATACCGTCATCAAGAGTTAATGTAACAACCAAACTTGTAAAACCTGTGTTATTTTTTATAGCAAGGTCCACAGAAACTTTTTCGCCTGCGGTTACGGTAGCATCTGCAAAATCAACACTTGCCTGACCGAAAATTTCACCTGCAGAAATTTCGCCGTCATCTACACCGGGTGTGTAAGCAGAAGCCATAACAGTTCCGGACATCATAAGAACAACAGCAAGTAATAATGCGATTATTTTTTTCATATTAAAACCTCCAAAGTTTATAAACAATTTCACAACTGTTATTCTAACACAACGATATTGAATTGTCAAATAAATTTTAAGCAATTTTAACAAAAAAAGCAGACTTTGACCTTTTGTTTACAAAAATATACTTTTTGGCTACCTTTTTGTCTTGATTTTTCATTTTCATTGTTGTATATTAAGATTAAATTGAAGAATTAGGAGTGTTTTTATGTTAGTAAATCTTAATGGCGTTCTGCCTATGGCAAAAAAGAACAAGTACGGTGTTGGTCTTTTTAACACCATTAATCTTGAATACGCAAAGGGCGTTATCGCCGCTGCCGAAGAAACAGGTTCGCCTGTAATTATCGGTTCTGCCGAAATCTTCCTTGGTTATTCAACATTAGAAGAATTAGCAAATATGCTTATTCCTATGGCAAAGAAAGCAACCGTTCCCGTTGTTATTCATTACGACCACGGTCTTACCGAAGAAAAGGTTAAAGAAGCAATTGATTTAGGCTTTACATCGGTAATGTACGATTGCTCTACTCTTCCTTATGAAGAAAACGTTGCAAAAGTAAAAGAAATTGTTGAATACGCCCACGCACGCGGTGTTACGGTTGAAGGCGAACTCGGTCACGTAGGAACAATTGCTACGGGAGATGAAAGTATTTACACCGATCCGCTTCAGGCAAAGGATTACGTTGAACGCACCGGCGTTGACTGCCTTGCAGTTGCTATTGGCTCAGCACACGGCCTTTACAAATCCAAGCCGAAGTTAGCGCTTGACGTTTTAAGCAATATTGCAAACGAAGTAAGCGTTCCGTTGGTACTTCACGGCGGCAGCGGTCTTACCGATGACGATTTCAGAAACAGTATTGCAAACGGTATTTCCAAAGTTAACATATTTACCGATATAGACGTAGCCGCTGAAAAGGCAGCATACGAAGGTTACGGCGAAAACGTTGGCTACACCGCTGTTATGAATTCGGTTAAAGAAGCCGTCAAACAGGCAACCATGAAGAAAATGAACATCTTCGGTTCCAACAAGTGGTCTTCGCTTTAAAAATCATAGGCTGGCGAGAGTTGAACCCGTCACGCCTGACATTTGAATAATTTTGTTCGTACTTGTCTCATCGCTTGCAATACGTCAGTATTGCTGCATTCTTCGACTTCGCCCGAATTAAAATTCTTCTAAATGGCAGGTCGAAGAGTTTGTGTCTCCACCTTTTTTCGTCCTGCGAAGTCACGAATTTGCAGGAATACTCGGCGTATTTCAAAAATGAGTGCAAAGCAGGTGGGAAAAGGCGGTAACCCAAACCGTAACGGGTTCGACTCTCGCCAGCCTAAACTAAAAAGCTTTCGGGAATCCCGAAAGCTTTTATTTTTTTACATATTATCGTACATACCTTTATCAATAAGTTCGCCTATTGCCTTAACAACAGAATCCTTATCTTCACGGTAGGTAACACCGTACCATTTGTCTTCAGAAGCAAGGACCTTAGCTTTTTTCTCGCCGTTTTTAATAAGTTCTCCAACTACCATAGGCAAATAGCACTCACTCTTTAACTCATTGCCCTTTTCTTTAAGGAAATTATTAAACGCAAGTTCAAGATACTTAAACAAATCAGTATTGAATCCCCACATATTCATAGAAACAATTGTATCAGGTTCCATTCCTATAAGTTCGCCGTTTTCGGTTTCATAGGTACAATCGCTGTATATCTTTGTGCGTTCATCAATATCGGTTAAAAAACCGTCTTCTACACTGCAAACGCCTCTTGCAACGCTTCCGTTTTCGGTAAGGGTATTAGCAAGGCGGAAACCAACCATACAGTAATTTTCGTTATCGTTTTTAAGTTGTTCGTAAATCTTTTTAAAGCCTGTTTTGCCATAATAGTCATCGGCATTAATAACCGCAAAGGGTTCGTTAACTATACCTTTACAGCAAAGAATTGCATGGCCTGTTCCCCAGGGTTTTTCTCTGCCTTCGGGAACGCTGAAACCTTCGGGAATAGCATCAAGTTCCTGGTAAGCATATTCAACCTTAACCTTTTTGGCAATGCGGTTGCCAACAAGTTCCTTAAATTCTTTTTCTATTGCTTTTTTTATAACAAAAACAACCTTGTTAAATCCTGCTTCCATAGCATCGTATACCGAAAAGTCAAGAATTGCTTCCCCGTTTCTGCCAACAGGCTCAACCTGTTTTAAACCGCCAAAACGGCTTCCCATACCGGCTGCCATAACAACAAGTGTCGCATTAAATTCCATAATTATTCTCCTTTTTTATTTTGCTTTGATTTCTTTTCGTTTGCTTTTGCATCAAAACCTTCAGTGCTTTCTTTCATAAACAGTATTTTAACTGTCATAAGCAAAAGTTTAATATCCAAAAACAAAGAATACTGTTCTATATAAATCAAGTCCATTTTCAGTTTATCTTCAGGGCTTGTATTATATTTACCGTAAATCTGCGCGTATCCCGTAAGTCCACCCTTTACACGGTGACGCAAATTAAAATCGGGATACATCTGCACATATTCATAAACGTTTTCAATTCTTTCGGGGCGTGGGCCCACAATTGACATATCGCCAAAAAGAATATTAAAAAGTTGCGGTAACTCATCTGCTCGACAGGGGCGTATAATCCTTCCCACAGGGGTTATTCGCGCATCGTTATTTTCGGCTTTTTTTGCGCCGTCCTTTTCGGCATCTATATACATAGAACGGAATTTAAGCACGTTAAAGATTTTTCCGTTTTTGGTAACGCGGTTTTGCTTAAAGAATATAGGACCGCCGTCACACAGTTTTATGGCAATTGCCGTAACTATCATAATAGGAAGCGAAATAATAATACCCAAAGCCGATAACACAATATCGAAAACTCTTTTTACAAATTCCTGTTCAAGTCGAAGTCCTCGGTTATGACACATAAGAAGCGGGGTATCGAATATTTGTATCTGATCAGAATTTCGTATAATAATATCGGTGCTCGCAGGTAAAATGTAAGTGCGTTTGTTTTGTAAATAGCAGTAATGTAAAAGTTCGGTTTTTATGTTCTTGTCAAAATCACAAATAAGCACGGCTTCGTGTTTATCAATAAGTTCTTTAATTTCCTCTACACTTGCGCGATTAATCGAAACACCGCGTTCAATAGAAAAGCGTTCGGGTATTTTAGACATCTTTTTAATTATTGCCTTGCCTTCTTCGTCGTCGGCAAAAACAGCAAGGGTGCGGCGCGCTGTATAAAGCTTAAAATAAATAATATTTGCACAGCAAGAGCCAATAAAAATCACAGCAACCTGATAAACCAGACTCCACACCGCAGGAAGCGGATCAGACCACTTGTTTGCAATAAGCGTAAATTCAAAGTACACAATTACGTTTGTAACAAAAGCCGAAAGTGAAAGGCTGTATATAATCTCACGCAGTCTGCTTATACCAAACTTAAATCCACCGTATAGTTCAGCAAACAGCATAAAGAAAATAAAGTAAGAAGAAAGAATAACGTAGCTTGCGCCGCGAACATATTCCGTTTCACAATAAAAGTTGCGCCACACGCTTATAAATCCTAACGTCATAGCCAGAATTATCATAAACTTTACGGCGGTCATTACCGTTTTGCGAAACTTTATCAATAATTTCATATTATCCTCCAAAGCCAAAGCCGAGTAATGAAGTCAGTGTTCTAAAGAATATGTATATTATACATACTATTTTCCCTTTTGTCAAATAGTGCCGAGGTTTTTTATATGTTTTCAATAGTTTGTTTTAAAAAAGTTAAGAAAAAGAAAGGAATTTTAAAATTCACACCTTTTTCGCCTCCCGTCAAAGCAATTAAAGAGCAATACGAAGGCGCTTTTGGGCAAATAAACGTTTATACCGTTTTTTATTACAAAAATAAAGAAAAAGCCTTTGCTGCCCTTTGCAAACAATGTAACCAAAAACCGTTTACAAAGGACAGCAAACCGCCAAGCGAATACTTAAAAGAACTTTACTGCGAACAACTTATAGCAAAAAGCCAAAGAAAAGACAACCTCACGCTTTTTTACGTTCCCGAAAAGCAAACACTTATAAAATTAGTAAGAAAATTTAAAACGGTTTATATTACCGAAGTTCTTGATACAAATCTTGCAAATGAAATATGGAAAGAGTGCGGTGCACTTCCCGTTTTTTGCAAATTTCCACCCAAAGGCGACCACACAGCAACAGGCAACGAAACGCCTACCGTAAAAGAACTGCCCGAACCCTTTTCAGATATTTGCCCGCAAGATTTTCCGCCAACCCTTTTCGCAGGACTGTTATATAAAGAAAACGGTATCTTCATAAGTTGAATTGAAGATACCGTTTTGTTTTATTTAAGTTCTTCCAACATTTTTGCGGCGTCCATTAAAGGCTCGGTCTGTACCCTTTCAATACAACCGTTGTCTACAAGTGTAGCAAGGTCTTTATCAATAGGCATTTGTGCAAGAAGCGGAACGCCCAATTCATCGGCAACTGTCTGTGTTTTGCCGCTTGAGAAAATATCTATGCGTTTGCCGCAATCAGGACATTTAACGTAACTCATATTTTCTACAATACCAAGAACGGGAATATTCATCATTTCTGCCATCTTATATGCCTTTTTAACAATCATAGAAACAAGGTCTTGAGGCGAAGAAACAATAATAATGCCGTCAAGCGGTAAACTTTGGAAAACAGTAAGCGGAACGTCACCTGTTCCGGGAGGGCAGTCAACAAACATATAATCAACGTCGTTCCAAAGAACGTCGCTCCAGAACTGTTTTACAGCGCCTGCAATAACAGGTCCGCGCCATACAACGGGCGCTGTGTTATCTTCAAGCAAAAGGTTTATAGACATAACCTTAATACCTGTTTCGGTAAGTGCGGGAAAAATACCCAATTCACTGCCTTCTGCTCTGCCGTTTAAGCCAAATGCCTTGGGAATAGAGGGGCCTGTAATATCGGCATCGAGAATAGCCACTTCTTTGCCAAGTCTTCTCATCTGAACAGCAAGAAGCGAGGTAACCATAGATTTACCAACGCCGCCTTTACCGCTTACAACACCTATAACCTTTTTAATTTTGTTTACGTCTTTTGTGGGTTCAATAAGGCTCTTTGGGTCACGGTCAGCACAGTTACTTGAACAACTGCTGCAGTTACCCGAACAAGAACTACTATTTTGCTCTGCCATTATAAATACTTCCTTTTTTAATATACTGAAATTTTTCGCTAATAACGGAGACAATTTAGATTGTCTCCGTTATTAATAGTTTGAATTTAATTTAACCGCCAAGATATGCTTTTTTAACTTCTTCACTTGCTGCAAGTTCTGCGCCTGTGCCCGAAAGCACAATTTCGCCGAGTTCAAGAACGTAAGCGCGGTCGGAAATAGCAAGTGATTTACCCGCATTCTGTTCAACAAGTAAAACGGTTGTTCCGCCGTCTCTGAAATCTTTAATTATTTCGAAAACCTGATCAACAAGAAGCGGAGAAAGTCCCATAGAAGGCTCGTCAAGAAGCAGAAGTTTCGGATGACTCATCATAGCGCGGCCCATAGCAAGCATTTGCTGTTCACCGCCCGAAAGAGTTCCTGCAATTTGGTTTCTGCGTTCAGAAAGTCTTGGGAAACGTTCGTAAATAGATTCTATATCCTGTTTTATTATTGCCTTATCTTTTTGTGAAAAACCGCCCATAAGCAAGTTTTCATAAACCGTAAGTTCCTGAAAAATTCTTCTGCCTTCGGGAACCTGTGCCATACCAAGATGCACTATTTTATGACAAGGGGTTTTTGTTATATCGTGGCCGTCGAAAACAACACTGCCGCCACGGCTTGGAATAAGGCCTATTATAGACTGCATTGTTGTGGTTTTACCAGCGCCGTTTGCACCTATAAGCGTAACCATTTCGCCTTCGTTAACTTCAAAGCTTACGTTTTTAAGTGCCTGAATAACGCCGTAATAAACCTGTAGGTCTTTAACTTCAAGTAATGCCATAGCGTTATCCTCCAATGTAAGCCCGAATAACTTCGGGATCGTTAAGTGCTGTTTGTGCATCGCCCTGAGCAAGAACGGTACCGAAATTAAGAACCGTTACTTCATCGCAAAGTCCCGACACAAACTTCATATCGTGCTCAATAAGAAGCACCGTCATGTTAAATTCATCACGAATACGTCTTACAATATTCATAAGGTCTTCGGTTTCGTGAGGATTCATACCTGCGGCGGGTTCATCAAGAAGCAACAACTTAGGATTAGTAGCAAGTGCGCGTGCAATTTCAAGTTTTCTTTGTTTACCGTAAGGCAAATTACAGGAAAGGAAATTACGTTCTTCTTCTAACCCTACAATACGCAGAATTTCTTTAGCGCGTTGACGCATTGCCGCCTCCACTTTAAAGTGACGCGGAAGACGAAGCATACTTTCTATCATTGTGCATTTAAATTCAGGCTGATCGTGAAGTCCCACAAGAACGTTACGTATAACCGTCATATTGTTAAAAAGGCGTATGTTCTGAAAAGTACGCGCAATACCTTTATGGTTTATTACTATCTGACTTTTACCCGTAAGGTTTTCTCCGTCAAGATAAAAGTTACCTGTTGTAGGTTTATAAACGCCCGTAAGCATATTAAAAACGGTAGTTTTACCTGCGCCGTTTGGTCCTACAAGACCGTAAAGCTGTTTTTCTTTAATTTCAAGATTAAGGTTTGATACGGCTTTAAGTCCGCCGAAAGAAATACCTAAATCTTCTGTTTTGAGGATAATCTTAGCCATTATTTACCCTCCTTCTTGTCGGGATCAACCGTAGACGTCTGTGGCTGAAGGTCTACCGAAAGAATTTCATTCATTTCTATTTTTGTAGGAACTCTGTCCCACTTAGCTTCGTCATCGTGTCGGTGAGAAGGATCATTCTTTTTGCTTCTGATCATGTTAGCAATACTGAAGCGTTCTCTGAAACCTTTAAGCGCGGGAGCATTGTTATAAATAACAATAACAATAAGAATAAGCGCATACAAAAGGTCCTGAAGTACCGCAAGGTCGCCCGTAAGAACGGTTTGCAAAGTGTTATCAAGGTAAGTAATAAGAGTTGCGGCAATTATAGAGCCGTTTATACTACCCATACCGCCTAAAACAACCATAACAAGAATTTCAATAGAATAGTTGTAACTGAACTTTGCCGACTGTACGGTATAGTTTGAATAACTGTAAAGTACGCCTGCAACACCTGCAAAGAGCGAAGAAACGGTGAAAACTGCCAATTTATATTTAGTTACGTCTATACCTGTTGCGCGTGCCGCAATCTCATTATCACGAATAGCGGTAATGGCGCGGCCGTGTTTGGAATTTATAAGATTCTGAATAACGGCAAGACAAACAAGCACCAAAACAAAGGCGATTATAAATAAGGTGTTTTTATCGTAACGCGGGGTAGAAAGTCCAAGCGCACCGCCGAAACTTTCATCACTTGAGTTCATAAATACAGAACGTACAATTTCACCGAAAGCAAGAGTAACAATAGCAAGATAGTCACCCTTTAAGCGAAGTGCAGGAAGTCCTATAATTATACCGAACAGCGCCGCAATTACACCGCCCACAATAATAGAAATTATAAGGGCGAGTTCTTTTCCAATTGGCATACCGCTGAATAACGGTTCTAATATAACCGAAGTTTTACCGCCAAGATAAGCGCCTACACACATAAATCCTGCGTGGCCCAAGGAAAGTTCGCCAAGGAAGCCAACCACCATAGAAAGCGAAACCGCAAGAATTATTGAAATAGCAATTTTTTCAAGCAGATAAAGAGTTGACGAAGGCAAAGCACCGCCAAAAGAAAGCGTACCGAAAACTATAGTAACAATTGCAACGGCAATGTAGTTAATATAATGTTTCCATTTAATGTTTTTAAGTTTAGCCATTATACCTTCTCCCTTCTTACCTTGCCTAAAATACCGCTTGGTCTAACAAGCAAAATAATTATTAAAACAAGGAATTCAATAGCATCGGTATAAGGTGCAATAGCAGGTATGGTAAAGGATATAGCCTCTACAATACCCATAAGAATACCGCCGAGCATTGCGCCGGGGATAGAGCCTATACCGCCTATAACCGCAGCGGTAAAAGCCTTTATACCGGGCATAGCGCCAAGTGTGTTTGAAAGCGACGGCGATTTCATAAGCATAAAGAATCCTGCAAACGCGGCAAGTCCCGAGCCTATAGCAAACGTTATTGTAATAATGCCGTTAACGTTAATACCCATAAGTTGCGCAGCGCCTTTGTCTTCTGAAACGGCAATCATGGCGCGGCCTGTTTTTGTATACTTTACAAAAAGCGAAAGCGCTACCATTATAACAAGAGAGCAAGCAAGTGTTATAAGCATATAATAAGGAATCTTTAACCCTGCAAACTCAAGATTACCGAAATCGGCAATAATTACCATTTTAGGCGCAGAACCGAAAATTATCTGAGCCGTAGACTGAAGCAAATAACTTACACCTATAGCAGTTATAAGCACCGCCAATGGCGAAGCGCCTCTAAGCGGCTTATATGCCACCTTTTCAATGGTAATACCAAGTAAGATACAAAAGGCAACAGCACCCAAAAGGCCCAGTAACGGATTCCCTATGGCTACCATAGCTAAATATATCATATAACCGCCCACCATAATAACGTCACCGTGAGCGAAGTTAAGCATTTTTGCAATACCGTAAACCATTGTATAGCCCAGAGCAATAACAGCGTAGGTACTGCCAATACTTAAACCGTTAATTAGTGTTTCAATAAATTCCATAAGATAATTCCTACTTAAATTTTTACAATAAACTTATACTACAACAAATTGCCGGAGCAGAAAATCTACGCCGGCAAAACTGTTTTTCTTTTAAATTAGGCTTTAAAATTAATTAGTTAGCCTCTTTAAGAACGTACTTGATAGCGCCCTTTGCAACGTAGCCGTTTGCTTCCCAGGTAATGTCTGTACCTGTAACACCGGAATACTTAAAGCCGCCGCCAAACTGTTCTTTAAGGATTTCGCAAAGATCAGCAGCAGAAATTGTTACAGGAATTTCTTTGCCTGCAGCCTTTGCAGCCTTCATAGCATTGTAAAGAGCATATATGCAGTCGTAAGCAGAAGCACCGAACTGATTCAAGGTTTCAGCACCGAATTTTTCGGTATATTTCTTAATAAATTCAGCAGCAGCGCCTTCGGTAGCGTTAGAGTCGAAGTGAGAAAGCATGGAAACTTCCTGAGGAATTACAGAGAAGTCTTCAAACTGACCTGCAAGACCGTCGAAACCGTCACAACCGTAGTAAACAGCATCAGCAGCAATAACGCTCTTAGCCTGATTCATAAATACAGAAGCAGGTTGATAGTAAATAGGCATAAAGATGAACTTGCATTCCTTAAGGGAATTAATCTGAGCAGAGAAGTCAGATGCCTCGCCTGTGAATACAGTTTCAGTAACCTTAATAGAAGCGTCGAGTTTTGCTTTGAACTGATCGTAGATGCCCTTTGAATATGGGTCGTCAGATTTGTAGAACACGCCGATTTCAGTAAGACCTAAACCGTTTACGTAATCAGCAGCAACTGCACCCTGGTTACCGTCTGCAAAGCACATCTGATAACCGTTGTCAAACTCAGGAATCTTGTCGCCCGAAGCAGAAGGGGTAAGGAAGAATACGTTGTCTTCCTTAGAAAGCTTAGCATATTCAAGACCGGGAGCTGTAGTAACGGTACCTAAAGATAACTGCATACCGCCTTCAAGCATAGAAGCGTAGTTAGCAGCAACTTTAGCAGCATCGTGTACGTCATCGGTAGCAACAAGTTTGAAATTAACACCGTCTAAACCACCTGCAGCATTAATTTCATCAATAGCCATCTGCGCAGCGTTATTAACAGCAACGCCGTAAACTGCTGCAGCGCCGGTAAGAGGACCGGATACGCCAATTACATATTCGGTATTGTTTGCTGTGAAATCGGCTTTTTCTCCGCAGCCTGCCATAAAGCAAACAGACATAGCAACAGCCAAAACAACAGCAAGGGTCTTTTTGAAATTAAATTTCATTTTACTCACCTTTTTTTCTTTAAATTTTATTAATACTGACCCTGTCAATATTAAATATACTTAATTTTAACACCGCTATTTTTATTTGTCAATAAAAAATTATAAAAGCCGATTCCTATTAAAAATCGGCTTTTATTCAATTAATGTATATTACAAACTATATCAAGGGTACTAATGCCCTTTTCACCAAGTGCCGACCAGTTGATTTCGCCGTACTCGGTAATATAATCATCGCCCGAAGCGTGATGTGTGCCGTCGGTATAAAGATCAATTACAATTCTTGCGTTTTCAATATCAACACTAAGCGAGAAGTCGTAAGTACAAGTTGCATCTTCAGGACGAATTTGCAAATACTGTGTTCTTGTGGTGTTATCGTTTGTAATGCTGAACTCGCCGCTTCCCAATGTATCAAACTTACCAACAAGGTTAGCGTCACCGTCTCTTACCGCAACGCCGTCAAAGTTCATAACACCGTTTAAGGAATTAAGCAGATTTTCAGCGCTTTCCTTACCTATAATATTATAGTTAAGCTGTGTCATGTGCATATTGCTGAATGCATAACTGCAACCCTTGAAAGAAGGTACTAAGTCGTAAAGGCCGCCCCAGGTAGGTTCGCTTATACCGTTAGTCTGAAGTGAACCGGGGCCTGTCTTTGTAGCAGTTTCGGTATGCCATGAAACAAAGAATATGTCATCACGCTTGCTGGCCAGTCGGTACTGCGCTCTTCTTGCGTTGGTAGTAACACCCGCAACGTTCCACTTATTTTGCGAATGAGAAGTATTTCTGCAAGAACGAACGGCGGTTATTGCGCCGTATTCAAGACCTGGACAATCTGCCATAAAGTCATTATGCATTTTTTCGTAATACTGCGCATAAGTAGCATCGCTGTAAATGGTGTTTTCATCGGGGTTGGTTCTGCTTTCGGCATTTTCACCCTGATTCCAGGCATAGAAAGCAGTGGTAATTTCATAATTACCGCTTAATGCTTCATAGGTTTCATTAAAGGCTTTAACGGCGCGTTTGTAAAGGTAATATTCACCGTTATAACCGCGGTCATCACCGGGGGTAGAAAGTTCCTTATAATGTTCACGGTTAGAGTTAGCGTCTTTCTGCCATTCTGCAAGACCTGTTGCGCCAACCGCCATTTGAAGAACAACAACGCGCTGACCTGTAAGTTCATACCAACGTGCTGCCCAGGCGGGACCAAATCCGCCCACATTATCTACCCAGTTGGTTGAATATTCATATTCAGGCGAAAGGCTGGTAACAGCGCCCGTGTTAGAAAGGTAAACTGCGCCGTAATCGGTTGTGGTGGGCATTGCGCTTATTTCCCACATACCGTTTGTTACCTTAACAATTTCTTTTTCTTCGCTGTAGCCTGCGCCCTGCGCGTTAGACTGACCGATAACCAGTAAAATTGCAATTTTTTCCTTTTCATCGCCTTTAGGTGCATCGGTATCTATTGCATTTTTTATATCGTTAACACTTATTGTGCTTACGTCACTGTAACAAATCATATTATTATCCAAAACAACGTAACCTCTGAACTTAATACGCCTTGTATCATTTATATCAAGGCCGCTTACACGCATACTGTAGGTAACTTTTCCGCTTTGTTCGTCATAATTCCAGCCTTTATCAAATCCGCCTGTTTTACGAATACCGCGTACGCCTTCCTTACCAACGTTACCTATAACAAGCGAAGCATCACTTATGTTTTCACCTTTAAATATAATACCGCGTTCTTTAACGTTATATTTAATACCGTCGGCATCAATAAACTTTCCGTCGGCATCAAGAGTGTAATCAAAGTAAACGCGTAATGCCTGTTCGTTAAGTTCTTGCGCAACTTCTTCTTTCAGAACCGAAGCGCCGCCGTAAGAAAGTCCCTTAATCTCAACCTTTTTAATGGTAACATTACTAATGGCAATATACGAAACAGGAGCAGTATTAGTGGAATCCTTTCTGCCACCGAAACTTGCGCTTATTATAAAGCAAGGCAATATATCGCCCGAATCTTCGGGTACGTTGTAAGTAAATTTAGCGGTTTGTGTTTCGGTTGTGGCATCTTTAAACTCACCAACCTGCTGATTTACCGAAGGTGCTTCATTTGTAAGACCCGAAGCCTTTGCCTTATTATAACCAAAGCCTAACGACAACGCAACGCTTGTAGCATCAAGTTGCGGCACTGTATATTCAATGCTTACTTCATAAAGGCTTGAGGGTTCGGGAATTAAAATATCACCCGTTTCTGCATCGTGAAGAATAACGCCGCCGCCTTGACCCCATGTGTTGCGGTTAGCAAGTATAAGGCAATTGTTATAAGTTATCTTTGCCGCATCGCCCCAGTTCCAACCGCCTGCATCAAAGGTTGTAAGAATTCTGTCTTCATATTCGCTGTAGCAATTAATTGCAGAAAATTTGGTGGGCCAACTTGTTTCTTCATAATCGGTGGTGTAATCAATAAAGTCACCGTAAAGAACAAGGTCTTCCATTTCTATTGTAGGAATTGTATAACGCTGTGTTAAGGCTTCATCGGTATACCAACCGAAAAGTGTTTTGCCCTCTACAGCATTTTTGCCGTTCCATATTTTTGAATAAAGGGTAGCGGGAGCATCTTTTAAAACTTCACCGTTATAAATATACTTAACGTTAACGGTTTCATCTTTGCTTACGTATTTACCGTAAAGCACTGTTTCGCCTGTTATAGCAAGTGAAGCGGGAACAGTAAGTTCTTTGTCGGCATACCAGCCAATAAATATTTTACCGTCAACCTCAATGCTTTCTCTTGCATAACCGCCTATGTTTATTGTATCAGAAGCAATAAGGGTATCACCGTCATAATAATCAACTTTAACGGGTTCAACGTAATCCTCTGATTTAATCATAATTTCTTTAATGTGAAGTTCATCGCCGCCGGACAACTTAGCCATATAAACAAATACGGGAAGTGTATTGGAAAGGTCACCTGTTGTCATTTCATATTTAACGGTGGTCCAATCCTTTTGAAGCGGTGTTTTAATAGCAGTACCGCCAAAGCCGTCCTCCCAGGCGCCGTATTTGTGAGTTGTGCCGTCATCGTTTTTGGGGGAAGACTTACTTACGCACTGTACCCAGTTGTTCTGACCGCCCTTGTTTATATTAGCCTTATCAATACCTGCGCCAACAGCCAGAGTTACAGTATTATTTTCATTTGAAACCACAGTACGGTATGTAACGTATATTTCGTACTTAGTATTACTTTTTGCAAATAACGCTGCGCCGTCATTATCATAAACAGGCTGTGTGCCCGAATAACTCCATTTGGTGGTATTGTAAAGGCGCGAATATGTAACGCCGTCTTCACTTGCTTCACCGTGAGAATAATAAGAGCCAAGGTAGGAATTAATAGAGCCGTCATAAACACCGTCAACTAACGTTGGGGCAAAAACCTGTTTTCTGGAACCCGCGCCAAGTTTATCAAATGAGAATGAAGCATAAGAAAGCAATGGGTAATCCTTATAAACAGCCGTAAGTTTATTAACCGTGCTGTCTAAAGTCAAAGTTGTAACCAAATTACCGTCCTTGTCAGCCCAGCCCGCAAAATACTTGCCGTCAGGAGCGCTTACGGAAGGCATTCTGTCGGGTGTATAAGTATCAGCGCCGTCTGTTATAACAACACTGCTGTCAACCATACCGTCAACAATATACTCAACCGAGGTAACCGATAAATCAGTCACGGTTACAGATTTAATCTGTACCTTTTGCTTTGCCGTGTTCGGTCCAATATTCACGTAAAGGCCGAAAAGCGGTAGGTGATTATCGCTTTGCGCACCCGTAGTACCCGTAAAGGTAACGCTTTTCCAACCGTCGGTAGTAGCGGCGTTTTCAACACCCTCACCGAAACGGTACTGATATCCGCCGTTATCGTGCCATTTTTGCGTAAGACCCGAATCTGCGGTTACCGACCAATAATTACCAAGTTTAATGTTACCGCCCTCGTTACCGTATTGGTTAACAAAGTAGGGGGCTTGATGGTATTTATCGGTTGTTCGGTTTATCTGACCGCCGAAAGCAAGTTTCAACGCAGCAACGTTTTCGTTTTCAGGAATACGGTATACAACGGTAACGTTATACTTTGTGTTCCACTTTGCCTGAATAACGTCGCCGTTTTCATCGGAAAGAGGAATAACCGTGCCGCCCGAATTAGATGCGCCGGGTGTTACTTCTAAATAATTTTCACTGCCCGATTCTACAAATTTAACTGCCGCCGCACCGCTGCTGCGCGCAGTAACCTGACCGTAATATTCACCGTTTTTCATAAAACCAATATTACGGGTAAGCGTAGAACCCGTAGCATTTTTCAGGTTAGCGCTTACCTGAGGATAATAATCTTTATATACTGCATAAAGTTTATTCTCGCCCGAAGCAAGTGTGGTACCTTCATTTGGTACAATTTTACCGTCAACATCTGCCCAACCAACAAAATACTTGCCGTCGGGGGTTGCGCTAACAGGCATACGCGAAGGCAAATACACGTCACCCTCATTAAGTCCCGTTACAGCATCGCCGTCCTGTGTTTCACCTACGTAATAGGTAACGTAAGTGCCCTGTATTGCACCTGCAGGCACAATAATCATTGAAAAACACAAAACAATACACAACAAAACGCTTGTAAGTTTTTTCATAACACTTTCTCCTTTATAAAAATATACTACCTTTTAAAATTATATCACACACAAAAATTAAAGTAAATATCAAAATCGTGCTTTTTTTTGTTAAAATCGTTACATTTTTGTTATATAAAAAATTTCGGAGTCCTTCTAAAAAGACTCCGAAAAATTTTTAATTAAAAGATGTTATATAACCTGCTATATACTTTTTAAGTGCCGCAAGGTCTGCTGCGTTTACAAAGCCGTCAACCACAACGTCAGCGGTAATATCGTAATCAGGCTCAGCAAGTCCTGCCACCATTTTCTTCATAGCCGCCAAATCTGCCGCGTTTACAGATTTATCGTAGTTAAGGTCACCAAGTATATACTTGTTAACTTCAACCTCAGCCGAAGTAAGATTAAAGAATACGTGGTTTCCGTCGGCATCGGCAAAGTCATCGTTTGGTCTGTAATTAAGCGCTACTGTGTTGGTTTCCGCGCCGTCGGCAACGTCAAACAAAAGGTTAAACCATACGCCGTTTGCCGTAACGTTAGCATTGTCGGGGCACATAAGAACCGTAAGTTCACCGTTTGCTGTAACGCTAACCATTATATCAGAAACACCAACCGTTTCAATGCCTTTGTAAACAAGGTCTTTAACGTTGTAAGTTATTCTCAACACACCGGCCGAAAAACCTGGGTTGTTCTGTGCTGTAACGGGAATCTTTATAGAATCTCCAACAAAACAGCTAACACTACCCGCTGTAATTGAAGCGTTTGTTTTATCCAGTGTAACGCTTCCTGTTTCAATGCCGCAAACTTTACAATAGTATTTACCAACACCCGTACTGTTTGCGCTGGGCGCAGTAATTACGGTAAGTCTGTTCGGTGTGTGTCCTTTTTTATCAATAACCGATGTATTTGCAACTTCACCGCAAACGTCACAATAGGTTGTTAATACACCGTCTTCTGTACAGGTTGCTTCTTTTGTAACCGCCTTAAAGCCTTCGGTATGTTCAAGTTTTTCTATTGTTTCAGTCTTTTCTACTTCACCGCAAATAAGACAAATGTAAGAATTAACACCCTCTTTGTTGCAGGTTGGCTGTTCGGTTATAACCCAACCGTAAAGATGACCTGTTGCATCTATAGTTTTGGTATCAAGTACTTCCGAGCAATCTTCACATACAAGCGAAGCAATACCGCCCGCTTCACAACCCGCAGGAGAAGTTGTTCTCCAAACTGCGTTTGAATGCTGTGCAGCGGCAATAACACCGTATTCTTCGTGGTTGCAAACCTTACAAAGTTTATAACTCACGCCATCTTTTGTACAGGTTGGTTCAACGTCTACAAGTTCTTCACCGAACACGTGTCCCAAAGCCGCAATTTCCTGTGTTTCAAGTACGCTTTCACAAACAGCGCAGATATGATTTTTCTGTCCTTTATTTACACAGTCGGGCTGTTTAACCGTAACCCACGGACCGTCTGTGTGGGCAACCTTTTCAATATATGTAATTCTTTCGCTGTTACATCTACGGCATACATATACTATTTCGCCCAATTTATCACAAGTTGCATCGGTAGTGTGGTCATAAACGTAGTAATGGTCGCAAAAAACGGTAATGGTTCCGCTTGTAAATGTTGCGCTTACTTCGTTACCGTCTGCATCGCAGATATTACCTATTTCAGCCGACATATCCACTATATAATCATCGGCACCGTTAATTGAAACAAATTCAAGCGAAGCAATAACACCCGAAACAGCAGAGGTATTATCCAAATCAAAAAGTGTTATTCTTGCGCCGGTAGTATTAACCGAAAAGTCGCATTCAAAAGAAGACGATGAAACACTATTTAAACGAATAGCGCTTGCATTGTAAGTTAAATCAATTACCGCAGCAGCAAAAACTGTATTATCGGCAACACTTAAATCCAAAGTGGCAGATTTTCCGTAATTGCACTGTGCGCTATTAAGCGAAAAAGTTGTCGCAGCCGCATTAACACCTATACAGGCAAAGGCTGAAAACATTAATGCCAAAGAAATTATAACACAAAATAATTTTTTCATAAGACACCATTTCCCATATTACTTTGTGTATATATTATCATTTATTTTATTCTTTGTCAATAAAAAAGGCTTAAAAGACTGTTGTTATCTTTTTAGAACAGTTTTCGGGAGAATAATTAAAATTATCAATGTGTGTACCCTTATAAAAATATTTCAGTTCGGGCGTAAAAGAAGATTCAAAACTGTCTATAATTATAAGTTTTATCTTCATTTTTTCACTTATAATACTTTTTATGTAAACACTGGCGCTTTGTCCCGCCTTGGCTGTTGGAAACGGTTCGGCAAGTCCTGCTAAATTCGGCGTCAGTTCAACAAATATTCCGTAACTTTCTACCGAACGTATAACTCCCGAAACGGTTTGCCTGACACAAAACATATCGGCATTTTCCTGCCAGGTGCCAAGCAGTTCTTTAAGCGATACCGTTATTTTACCGTCTTCACCAATGTGTTTTAGTATAACGTTTATATCTTTACCTACACACAGCCTGTCAGAAGGGTGAGAAATACGCGAAACCGAAATAGCATCAATAGGCAAAAGCGCAATTATACCGCAGCCTATATCAAGGAACGCGCCAAAGGTTTCAAGGTGCGTTACTCTTGCAGGAAAAATATCACCTACAGAAACCTTTTCAAAAAAAGCCTTTTTAAACATTTCCTGTGCGCGTCGTCTTGAAAGCAAAGCGTACATTTCACCCTGTTCGTTGCTTTTTAATGCCTCTACCGTAAAACACACCGCCTTGCCAACTCTCGAAAGTATAGCAATATCGCGTGTAACACCCTCGGCAATACCAATAGCGCCCTCTTCACGTGGAATAATACCTTTCATACAACCCAAATCAACAATAAGATTATGCCCTGCATCACACATAACCGCCGTTGCTTCAAGCACACTGCCTTTTGCGGCGGCTTCGGCAAGTAAAACAGGCGTGAAAAAATTCGCCTTAAGTTTTAAGTTATCGCTGTTGTAACCTTCGGGAAAATATCCTGTCATTTTTCTTTCCAACCCTTCATTTTTCTTTTTTATATATAATATGTACGCAAACAAAGAAAAATGAATACAAAAAGGCTGTCTCGCCAAGAAAAAGCAAGACAGCCCTTTTTCACTTTAAAAAATTAACCGTTATTTTCTTCAAAACAAATATCGGCAACAATTACGTTTACTCTTGTAATTGCGCTGCCTGTCATATTCTGAAGTTTTTCTTTAACGTTTTTCTGTACAGCCTCGGCAACTGTTTTTGCGTGGCTTGTTTCTTTAACCTTTATATAAACGTCAATAGAAACAGCGCCGTTCTTTTCGGTAGCAACCGCAGATTTTAATAATTTTCCCTTGTTAACAACGCCTTTAATATCAATGGCTTTCTGAGCAACGTCAGCAACACCTTCAACCTCTTTAGCGGCAATAGCAGCCATTTGTTCCAACACTTCAAGACTAACTGTAAGATTATTGTTTTCCATATTTATTTATCCTTTCTTTTAAGGTTTCACGTTTATTTTTTATTATTATAACACATAATTTTAAAATTCTCAACTGTCAACTGTAACAATTTTTATATTATTAAGGTTAACCCCTGCAAGAGTTGTTACGGCATCTTGTATCTGCACCGTTTGACTTGCGCTTAATTCCTTTGCTTTTACTATTACCGTAACCGAACCGTCACTTATTACGGCAAGACTTTTTTCGAAGCCTTTTGCCTTTAAAACGCTTTCTATTTTTGTTTCACTTACTTTTCTTTCGGCAAGAGCCGCCAAGGTGTCTGCCGCGCCCTGTTTTACGGAATTTTCAGCTTCAATATCGTTAAGAAGTTGCTCTGCCGTTTGTTGCGCTTCTTTATATGCTTTATCGCGGTCTGCTATAGCTGCGGTAAAATAATCTTCTTCTATTTTTGCCCCTGTTTGAACTGCATCGGGCGAAACGTCTTCGTTAACAAGTGTGCTTTCACCCATATACTTAATTTTTTTAGAAGTAATATCGCCCGAATATTTTGTATTAAGCCATATAGCCGCGCCTAAAACAAGCACCATAGCAGCCACAACAACCTGACTTAACGTAAGAACTTTACCTTTTTTCATAAACATTCTCCTTAAAATAATAAATACTAAACACGCATTTTTAAGTCGGCGGCGCAATATAAATTTTACTTTCATTTATGCCAAGCGCCGCCATTACGGTATTCTTTATGCTTTCCCGCACACTGTTATCTTCAGCGGCTTTGCACACAACGGCAACGCCCCTTATTTTCGGCATATAATCGGTTACTATTAACGCTTCTTCACCGCCGTTTTCGTTTTTAATTGTTATGTAATTTTTCTTAAATTCCACCGCTGTATCGCTTTTACCTTCGTTTTTTGTGTCATTGGTATTTTCTTCGGTTTCACTAGCATAAGAATACCGCACCCCTGTTTCAAGTGTTATAACTACCTGCGTTTTCTTTTCACCCGTAAGACCTACAACAATACTTTTAATTTGTTTTTCAAGCGATTTTCTGTATTCTTCGTAATAAACGTCGGCAGAGTTTATTTCTGCTTTCTGTTTTTCATTTTGCGGAAAAACAGAAGAGAGTCCTATAAGCAATATACCCGCTATTCCTAAAACAGCCACGGTTTTACCGTTTTTTAACAACTTTTTTATTTGCTTATATATCTTCTTAATCACTTATTACCTCCACACTCTTAATTACTGTGTTTTTTAAAATTACTTCTTTTATTTTTTCGGCATCGCCTGACGGCGCATATACAATTACTTTACTAATAACTATGCTTCCGTTTAACAGTTTATCCGTTTTTAATTCTATTTTACTGTAATTTATGCCGTTATCATAAAGAATTGCAGATATAACGGGTACGCTTGATACTTTTATTATTTCATTTTCTTGCGAAAAAGAAGCATTTTTTATATCATAATCAGCGCTTTTTAGGTTAAAACTTGGCAATTTTGCGCCGTTTTTATTAAAAAATAATGAAAAAACGAGCACTAAAGTGCAAAAAAATGCGGTAATTTTTCGCATTTCGCCTTCGCTTAACAACCATTTTGCAACCGAAACAAAGGAAATAATTAAAATAAAACTTACAAGAAAACTTTTCATATACCCACCACTATGCCAAGCGCAATTATAAACAACGCAATTATAAGCATTAAAAGTCCCGATAACAAGGATAGCATATTATCGAAAATTTCTATGCTTTCACTAAATGAATTACATTCAAAAAGTGAAGAAATTACGCTTATTGCAAAAATGCTTATGCGGTACATAATAACTTCTAACAGCACAGGCGCCGACATAACTGCTACAGCAACTACGGCATACATTCCTGCAGATTTTTTTAAAAGGGTAAGGCTGTATACAACGTTGCTTACGGTTTCACTTAAAACCGTTCCTGCAACAGGCACGGTGCTTCCCAACACGTATTTTAAAGTTTTAAGTGAAAGTGTATCCTGTACACCGCTTACACTGCCCTTTATACTTAAAATCCCTAAAAAAACCGTAACGATAAGTGAAAACGCCCACATTGAAATCTTTTTGAAAGTTACGGCAAAACGCATTATTCCTTTATTTTCACAAATACCTGCGCAAAGTGCCGCGGCAAGATATGCCGACATAGCGGGAGCAAGAAAAAATGCCGCCGCAAACGAAAGCACCGAACAGGCAAATAGCAGCACCGACGACGTTGATGCCGCTGTTATGGTTCTGCCCGAACTGCCCAACACCGCCGCCAAAACAGGAACAAATGCCGTTATAAACGAAGCAACCGTTTTTATTAGATTTATTGAAACGTTTATAAGCGAATAAAGCGCACTGCCCACCACAAAAGAAAAAGAAAGCATACCAACGTACTGAACGCTTTTATTACTTACTCCGCCCACCGAAAAATGTGTTGTTAATGTACATATAAGAATTATTCCAAGCGACTGTACAACAATTTTAAAAGGCGCTTTGCCTCCGCTTTTTATAAAATCAAAAATAAGCGAAAATATATTTTTAGCATCAAGACGTTCCGTCCAGTTTATGTCTGATACGTCTATACCGTTTTTTTCTAATATTTGTTTTGTTTTACCATCAAGTGTGTCCGTTGCTTCTTTAACACCGCTGCTGTCTACAATATTTCCGTAAATATCGGCACTGTACTCTGCCGATACATTAATATTAATTAAAAGCATTAATAAAACAATACATATTACTATTCTTTTCATTTTAAATTAACCAACAAAGGAAACCGCAAGGCTTATAAGTTTTTCTATAAACGGAAGCGACATTGCAACAACCGTAAGTTTGCCTGCAAAAACTATTTTTGCGCTAAGCGACGTTTGTCCGAAATCCCGCGCCGTTGCGGCAGAAAATTCGGTTATGTAACCAATACCTACCGCCTTAATAAGCGCACTTATTGTTTCATAATTTAAAGCGGCATCGGAAAAATATCCTTTTATTAATGAAATATAGGTTGTAGCCTCTTTGCAAATAATATAAATTATAACAGCGCCGCCCGAAAGACTTACGGCAAAAGCGTATTCCTGCTTGTACTGTTTAACAAGCAAATTAAAAAGCAGGGTAATTATTCCTACCGCCGAAACCTTAAAAAGCATTGTCATAAGCCAAACACCGATTTTACGGTATCGAAAAGTTCGGCAATACAGTTAATTATCATAAGCATTACCACAACAAGTCCCGCAAGGGTTGTCATCATAGCCTGTTCTTCACGCCCCGAACGCACAAGTAACTGATTAAGGACCGTTACAAGTATTCCTATTGCGGCAACTTTGAAAATAAAATCAACGTCCATTTAATATTTCCTTTCTACCACCATAAAAAAGAAAGCGCAATACCAACCATCCATCCTCCCATATTAAAAAGTCGGCTTTTTTCGTTTATTTCGCTTAAAGCGTCTTTCCGTTTTTCTTCTAACCTTTCCTTAAAAGCCATACATCTTTTATACTGATATGCCGCTTCGCTCATACCAAGAACGGATATAAATTCTCTTACAATATCTTTTTCTTCTTCATAAAGACAAAGACTTTCTTCAAAAAATACATATTCCCCTTCAAGAGAAATACCGTTTGGTATTGTACGGATTAAAATTTCGGGCAGTTCATTTTCGCTTAAGCGTATTTCTTCGCCCGTTTGTGTAACGAAACGTATTAAACTTTCTAAACTTTTAACTCTTATATAATAATTATCCGCCTTTTTTCTGCCTAAAAGCCCAAAACAAAGTATAACCGACAGACACCCTGCAAGTTTTACCGCCCACATTGTTTTAAAACCTCCTCTGCTGTTTTTATAACCGTATTTTCAAACGGATACCCATTAAGCAGAACAACAGTTTGAATAACACCGCTTTGAAGTAATTTTTTTGTTATTTCACGCTTGAGCAGATCCTCTTCACTGCCTATATGCGCGGTAACCACAACGTCTACACCCGACATAAACCCTTGCATTATATTTTCAAGTTCTTCGGTTGTTCCTATTTCATCAAAGGCAACAATATTGGGAAACATTGTTCTTATTGCCATTAAAAAACCTTTGCTTTTTTCAAAGCCTATAAGTACGTCGCAGTTATCGCCTAAATCGTTAAAACACTCGCCTAAAAAGGAAGCCGATATTTCACCCCTTGTATCTACAAGACAAACACGCTTGGAATTTTTATAATTTGAAGAAGCAATACCGCGTATAAAATCGCGCAGTACCGTTGTTTTTCCTGAAGCGGGAGGCCCTGCAATAAGTACGCCTCCGCCGTTGTATGCATTCAAAAGCGTATTTGCCGAACCTTTTATTTCGCGTGAAATTCTTATGTTAATTGAAGAAATATTGCTCATATTTCCTGTTTTTGTGTAACTTCCGCAAATCCCTGCGCGGTGACCGTAGCGCATCATTATATAGCCTTCTTTAATTTCGTTTAAATGCGAGTATACCGAACCGCGTATAAGTTGTTTAAAACTTTCGCTTATATCCCTTGCTGTTAAAATTAATGCGTTTTCACTTGTAGCCAAACATTCGCCGTTTTTACTAACGTAAAGGCATTCGTTTTTTACGGTAAGAGCAAGAGGTTTGCCTGCTCTTAGGCGTATTTCCTGAACGCTTACTTTTATATGAACATCTATGTTAGCAAGTGCCGCCGCAACCGACGGACACACACCGTAAAGGGCTGAATCAAAGCGCTTTTCGTTATCAAGTCCGCCCATTTTTTCTCACCTCTTTAAAAGAGTATGTCCATAGGAAAAATAATAGAACGAAAATGCACTTTTTCTATTGCAATTAACAAAATAAATGCTATAATGATTGTAGTTAGTCGAAATGCTTAAAAGCGTTCCGACAAGCCACTCAAAAAGTGGCTTTCGCAAAATTAAATTCTAATATTTAATTTTGCACAACATTCATTGCAATGGGATAGGACAAATTTTTACTAAAAATTTGTCGCAAAATCAAAGATTTTG
>JAZUPW010000002.1:0-75804 GCA_045605385.1 Acutalibacteraceae bacterium | reverse complement strand
CCTGTCAACCGATTGTCTTGCATAAATTGCGTCAAAAAGATTCAATTTTTACTCCCTTCTTCGCAAAAAGAAGCGGAGCTGCTGACATATATATTATACCATAACAGCCCTTTTTCTTCAAGGTTTACAGGACATATATTTGCAAAAAACATCATATAATTTTGCTTCTATTTGTAGCTTTACATCTCTTTTTTCGTCCACAGAAAATTGAGGGGTTAAATTCGTAATCGACACGATTTTGTTGCCGATTTTCTCCTCCCATGTCTGTGCAACGTAACTTATCATGCAGTCCGTCTCCTTCCTTTTGCGACTATTTTTCTTTTATTAAAATATGATTTGCGTCTTGTCCTCTATGCCAAAACGCGCTTTGTTAGAATTCTTATCTTATCTGTCAGGCATCGTGGAGAGATGGCGCCTGACCTATACTTCCCATTACAAATGAAAATCAAAGATTTTCGTATATAAATTAAATAGCTCCTTCATCTATGAATACTCAACGTTATTGTTTGCGCTTTCTTACAGGCTTTTCTGCAAGATAGGTGTTCGTAATATCCGGTCTGTGATGACCAAGTGCTTCGCTGGTCTTGTGTTTCGGCTTATAAAAGCCGTTATCTTTCAGTCTCTTAAATTCATTCTGTGCGTAATAATAACGAAGTCCGTGCCAAGTTAAAACATCTTTTTTCGGCTTTTCGCCGGGCTTTGTCTGCTCGGTGCGGTTTTGTACCGTAAACTTATCTCTGTGGGCAGTCATCCAATTTTCCAACGATTCCTTTTCGTGCTTAACGCCGCCTTTACCATTGGGACTAATAATATACTCCATTGACTGCAACTTGTTTTTCTTCGCAAAGTTGTATAATTCTAATAGCAGTTCCTTTTGCTCTTTCGTCACAACGGGTATTGCACGGCGCTGACCGCCTTTGCCTTTAACGGTAAGTTCATCGTAGCGCAAGGCACGTTCTATACAGTCAAGTCGAATGCGGCAGCACTCAATACGTCTAAGACCAAAGGTTGCGCCAAGTTTAATGCTGTAATACACATCCATTCTGCCGTGTTTTTCGGCGAGTACCAATCCGCCGGCAATCTCTTCCTTTAGCCACGCTCTGTCTTCTTTACCGAGTCTGCGCTTATCCAATCCTAAGGATTCGTTATCAGGCAGACGGTTCTTGCCGCCCATAATCTCATAATAAAAGCGTATGCCCGACAGTCTTGCTCTCATAGTTGTGGGTGCAAGACCTTTTTGCTTCATATCTTCAACGTATGCACGAAGGTGTTTACCCGAAATATTAACGAACTTCTGACCGTTAAAATTTTTCGCATAAAAGCTTCCCATTATCTTGGCATATTTATAATAGTCGTTCTGAGTCACAAAGCTCTTGGTATTATTACGCTTGTACGCCTTATTCAGTTGATCAAATATTTGATCTTCGTTTGTTCTTTTCTTATCAGCCATGACTTATCTCCTTTCTTCAAAAATTTTTGGTACACAGATTTGCTCTCCCAAAACCTTGCACCTGTATCTAAAATTTCGTTCACAGCTTTTATAGGGGAATAAAATTTGTGTACGAAAATTTAATTTGTTATGTATCTTCTTAACCTCAAAATTTATTGACGAAAATTATTACTCAAAAAATTTTGGCTCACATAGGCCGATTCACAGCCTATGTGAGCCGGCTTACAAAAACGATAGTCATCTTTTCCGTCGTCATCAAAAAACGAAAGTTATTATATGTTTAGAGGTTAGCCGCAGGCGTGAAAAAACCTAAAACTATTCTTGAATTACTCTTAAAAAATAATTTCAAAATGTAAATCATTCATCATCGAAAAATGACGTTGTCAAGGCGTATAGATATAGTTATCCCATTGGTATTCAGGTAATGTTTCTTTTTGATTCTTTTATACTGTTTTGTTTTAGCGCCTTGACAACAGGCTCCACTCGAATCCGAGTGCAACAGTTTCTTTATGACCTTCAGTCCTAAAGAAACTGTTGCACTCCCATAAAAGAGAGTCATCATCATTCCTCAAAGACAGTCATTTTAATTGAAAAGCATATCAAAATTAGTATCATTATTAAATTGTTCCCATAAGGGTGAGTACAACGGAACCTCGTACCCAACACAGAAAATTAAATAGAAAAATAATGAGGTTCCTTATGTGCGTTCTCTTGAAACAAGAGTGTAAATAAATTACTGCACAATGCCGAATATAGTCCCATTCATCGAACGGTCAATATGCAATCCCTCAACCACAGATTGTCCGGCAGGGCTTTTCAAACGATTAAAAGCTACCTAAAACATTCGGATCTAAAACGGAAAATTGTCAGAAATCCGTCTTTGCTGATACAAGCATTTTCTGCAATCGAAGCTGATGTCCGTTTCGTCTATGCAGGCTACGCACTTATTTTCGTTCACAGATCGCCATAAGTGAAAGCAGTTCTGTATATTGCACTTCGCTTCTTTCGCCCACTGTGCACTAGTGGTTTTGTCACACTGTACCATCCGGTCCGCCGTGTGCGCAGGTTTGCAGTCAAACAATCCTCGTTTCGTAACGGATCTGCTATCCGCACATTTTAATTCACATTGCCTTTGTGAAGGGCTTTGTATATCACGACTTTTCCTACTTACCTTCTTCAGACCACCGCGTGAAAGTGGGTTCTAATTTTTTGCGGAAATCATAAACCTAGGCAACGTAATAGGTCGATTAAAAATGTGTCGCCTATCTTCCATATATCACTCTGTCCGTTGCCGTAACAGTGATAGCTCTTTAGTTCCGTATTTCCCGTTCTTTGGTCCTACGGATAATCAGCCTTAGAGCATCAGCTGATAAAGTCTAACCCGACTTTAAAGGTTTTCTGCAAGTGATTTACAGCCTGTCGCAGATTTCAGACTGCTGTACTCGGCACCAAGCCTTTGGTGCAACTGACTTCCCATGTCAAATACAATCATTTTGAACCACCTTCCTTTATGCGTTTATTTTGAACCCGTCACTTAGCGGAGAACAAAACATAAAAGAAGGCAAAAAGATAACAAAAAAGCACCTAACCCTCAAGGTTAAGTGCTAACTTGCAGTCCTTTTGCCTTTGCCCTATACGCAGGGAGCTAAGCATAACAAACAAGCGCAATTAACCCTTTTGGAACATTGCATTTTTCGTTATCTTTTGAATACACTCCTGCTTTATTTTAAAAATAGCATAGTCAGTTTAACACGTGATTTTTTTACCGTCAATAGATTTGCCTGATGTGTTGTTTGACAAACAACGCCCCGAAGTTTTTACTTGGTAATATCTAAAAAATCCCATATTGAGCAGTTGAAATATGCCGCAATTTCAAATAATGCTATAACTGATGGATCAATCCTTCGGTTGACAATATCGTAGATATATCCCGGAGATTTGCCAAGTTCAATACTTAATCCTCGGTAGGTCATATTGCGCTCAGCCAAGAGTTTGTCCAACCTTTTCTGGAACGCGTACCAAAAATTTTCATACTCTGTTCTGTCTAACATACAAATACCTCTTTTACACAAAAAAATAAGAGCCGCGACCTCCGCGACTCTTTGCTAAAAATGTAAAAAAGGTTATATACGACTTTCAAGAAAACATTAATTAAGGTGAAAAAACATAAAAAGCAGCGAATATTTGCGTTATTGGAATACTTTTTTGAGCGAAAATAGAAAAACACAGCTTAATATCAACGAAAAAGCAGCGTTTAAAATATTATACTCTTGGCTCTCCGTATGTGTCATGTATGGCGTTTATAGAAATGAACTACTGCTTCCCAAACTCACATACAACAAAGCTTGAATTAATTTGCCATAACAAAAATTTAAAGCAGAAATCAAACTGGAGTTGGTTGGCAGAATGAATAACATCCTAGAGCGCGTCACCGAAATCGTAAATAACGAACTAATATATAGATAAACCCGCATTCAGCTTTGTGGTAAAAGTTAAGGCGGAGAGGTCACCCTCTCCGCCATTTGTAATTTACTGAAATATGTTCTCTTTGCAAATAAAGTTAAGTATATCAGCCAATCGGTCAAAGCATTCACAACACAAATTAAGTTGTAGCCGTTCACTGTCATAAACCGAACCATAGCCGATTTGCTTTTCAAAGCATAAATCGGCAAACTTGTCGTGCAATTCAAATCTTTTTCCGCACATTGTACATCTTTTTCTTTTCTTCATTTTAATACCTCCGGAAATAAAAATACCCATACACACCTAAGCCGAGCACTTCGGCGTGATATGTATGGGTAGTTGTTTTATATGTAGACAATATTAAATTTTATTCTGCAATAAATTGTATTCTACTTTCCTTCCAATTTGTTAATTAAATCCGTTATATAGTTTTATTTTCATGTTTTAAATTACCAATGTTCAAAACATCAGATCCATTTTTTTATTAAATATTTTCTTTGATTAAAATCATATTTTAAAACTTGTTCGTTTAAATACAATTTTGAATCCCAATCAAATCTCATATTATAATCTTGACAATTAGAATATGTATACGCGTGCATTTCTATATATGCAATATCATTTAAATTCTTAATCTTAGAAACTTCATTCAAAAATTGTATTTCTTCAATGGAATGAAAAATTTCACTATCATCTTCAAGCAAACATTCCCATTCATCTAATTCACATCCGCATATCTGATAAAGCAATTTTTCGTGCAGTTGGGATGTCGTTTCTACTGAATTCAAATTCATATTACCAAGAAGCAATTCCGACAAACCTTCTGATACTAAAGCTTCACCATCATTCTTAACAAGTAAAATTTTATATTGTGTAATAGATTTTATATCTTCTTCATCATCAAGATAAAGATCATCTGCCTTAAATAGCATTAAATTAATTTGCCTACGCGTCAAATTAACATCAAGAGAAGCTATACAGTGATTGTAAATCGCTTCTCTAACATTTTCAAAATCTTCATCACTTATTATTGTGCTTTTTTTACACATTTCAGTTGCATACATCTCTGCAAAACTTTCTTTTAATGTGAAGATTCCGTTCAAAGGCAAATAATGAAATGGTGGCAAGGCTTGAACACCATAATATTCAAGTTTTCGATGCATATAAACACTTAATAAAAAGTTACTGCTCTCAAAAACCTCATCATATAGTTCTTCTGTATTTTTTGGCAATAGAATAGTTGAAATATTAGCACACCACTGAAATGCACCTTTTTTTAATATTTTAATACTTGATCCTAAATATATATTTGATAGAAACTTACAAGAAGCAAATGCTCGTTCTTCAATCACCTCTACGCCATCCTCAATTATAAGCGTTTCTATATGAGAATTATGAAAAGCATAGGCCCCTATTCTTTTTACGGATTTAGGTATAATAACAGCTTTTATATCCATGCATTTTTCAAATGCTCTATCAGCAATTTCTATCACATTATCAGGAATTTTAACAATGTGCTTTTTTATTTTGAACCAAAATTTATTAGTATCTTGGGGATAATATTCAATTAAAATATTATTTTCTATTCTGAATAATTTATTTTCCATATTGTTTTTCCCAACTCATCATATTTGTCGCCAATTATTTTCCAAAATTTATAGTATGAAATCACCTGAACAGGAATCCCTTGTTCATTAAATTCTTGTGCCATACGGTATTTTTTTGTAAATCTTGAAGCCGCAATTAAATAGTCTGTATTTTCCGAAATGTGACTTTTATATATTCCGCCTGTTGCTTCCAATAGCTGAGCTATCTTCTCTCCTTGATCACCCCAAAGATTTGTAGTGACGAAATTGCGATTCGCAAACTCTAAAACGCCTTTAGGCGGTTTATTTGCCGCTATCTCTTTTAATTTTTGAACACGCAATTTTTCTTTATCAAGTATTCCAACACTTTCTAAATAAGCTGCCGCACTCATTGAATATCCAATTTTACACCAACTATCAAAATTTTCCATCATCAAATCGGGATTATTTTCTTTTATTTCTTTCACGCTTTTTGGAACAGGCTTTTCTGGCGAATATCTTGCTTTTAAAATCGTGACAACTTCGTTGATTTTTTCCTTATATTTATCCAAACGTTTAATTTCTTTTTCACGTTTTAGTTCATCTTTATCAATAATTACTTTGCGAGACAATATCCCAACGCTTTTTAAATATTCAGCAAGTGACATTCCAAATAGCGCATTTGCATTATTGGCAAGAGTCTTAAAACTTGATTTCAAATCAGGATTTGCATTTATAAGATCATTTGTTTTCGTGAACCCAGAACCATTTGGATATCTATGTTTTAATTCTTCAATTATATTCTCATTGCTTGTGCTAGGTCTGCCGCTTGCGGCTTTCTCGATTTTATAGCCATAAGCAGTCAAAAAATCATTTTTATTCTCATAACCCAATTGTTTTGAGATCTCGCGTGCTGTCTCATCCCATTTTTTGTGGTCCCTTTGCAATGAAACAATAATTTTATCAGGATAAGCTCCATTTAATTTGGGGAATAATGTATCTATTCTCTTTTTAACATTTGCGGGCTCTTGTCCCTTTGGAATGATAGCCATACTAAGCCTCCTTATGCTACATCGTAAATTTGTGACAAAACCGCCCCTGTAAACGTACCAGCAGTAGCAGCTGCAGCATTTAAGAATTCTATTAAGTTTGATTTGTTTGTTTTATTAATAAATTCATCACCTATAGGAGTGCAATCATAAGCATTAGCACCATATGTGTTAGAGAGATTGTTATTTTTAATTAGCCCTGCGGAAAGCAACTCTCTTAACATATCTTCAAACTGTTTATGCTCAACACGCAATTCTTTGTGTGAAATATATCGATATTTGCTTATAGCTTTAAGCAACACATATCTTTTTGATGAAGAATCTTTCAAGTTGCTATTGCCAACATTGTATGGATAGCGTGTACCGCTTATAACTTTAAAGCCTTTTTCAGTTTTCAATAAACCAGGAATTTTTTTATAATTGCGCTTAATAGTTGATTCTTTAACGCCAGAATTGTTTACAAATTCGTCAAATTTTATATACTGCATTTTATTTTTGCACATCTTACTCACCTAATCATTCAGATTTTCTTGAAGTCTCTCCAAATCTTCCTGAGTAAAATTATCAGGATCAATGCCGCATTTATGACAATGATAGTCAAATGTAGCTCGATCAATTTCGGTGAGACCGGTGGCAAGTAACGACTCTGCCACCCGGTCGATATGTTCATCACGGATGCTGTTATAACCAGCATCGTCCATTGCGGCTAATTGCCAAGGTTCAAACATCGTCATCACCCCTTATCTAGATATGTGCAATTAAGTCTTTGAACATTTTCTCGTTTATCACCTAACAGAAAAGAAATTCCTTTCTTAAAATTATATCTGCCGTTAGGATCTGTAAACTCAGATAATTTCTTCTTGTCGTCACTAATATCACGATTCCAATAAGTCTTAAATTCAATGACAAGAAGATTGTGATCATTGCTTCCTCTTTTATGAATGATTACATCTGGATATGTTCCATTTGGAAAAGAAGGTAATGCTTTGCACTCCGCTCCATTTCGATTGTATTCACAGTCTAGATTGTATTCTTGGAAACTACCATTGGCGTCGATAAGATTCTGCAGATAATGTGCAAACCTAAATACAATAGAACGCTCTCCAACATGATGTCTCTCGTCTTTTCCACGAGAGGTGACTGCACGATTCATAATCAAGTGCATATCATTTTCATAGAGAATGTCTAGTGCCTGATCAACCAAATCATCAAGTACTTTCAACTTTTCTTCCATATTTACTACCACCTTTCCTTTGTTGATATAATTATATCACATGCACTGTCCCATAAAACGGACTTTAGTGGGTGGTGGGCCATTTTTACACCACAATTTCAGCATAACTGCCGCCAACTTTGTCTTTCTTGACGATGATCTGCTTATCGATTTTTTGCTTGAGTTCACCGACGTGGGAAATGATACCTACAAGGCGATTGCCATCAGCCAAAGAGGTAAGTGCTTTCATAGCAGCGGCGAGAGATTCTTCGTCCAGCGAACCAAAACCTTCGTCAACAAACATAGTATCAAGCTTGATACCGCCTGCAGAGGATTGAATTTCATCGGCAAGGCCGAGTGCCAAAGCCAACGACGCCTTAAAGGATTCGCCACCCGAAAGGGATTTAACACTACGCTCGCTACCGTTATAATGGTCGATAACGTTCAGATCCAAACCGCTCTGGCCTTTGTTGTTAAGAGCTTCTTTGCGACGGATAAGATCGTATTGACCGTCGGTCATAATCATAAGCCTTGTATTCGCGCGAGCGATAATGCGGTCGAAATAGTTCATCTGGATATAGGTTTCAAGCATAACCTTTTCTTTACCGGTAATATTGCCGTTTGCGGTATTTGAAAGGGCCTTTACCCAAGAATATTTCTTTTCTGTCTTGATTAAATCGCCCGAACGCGCTTTGATATTATCAAGGGCAGTTTGATTAGCAGAAATACGAGCGTGAGTAATTTTTGCTTTGCGGTCATAGCCTTCCATACGGTCTTCAAGGGCCGTTAGTTTTTCTTTTTCTTGTTCAAGATCGACGTCGGTTTTATCGCCAAGCCGTTTTACTATCTCTTCTTTTGCGGATTTAAGTGAAGCAATTTTTTCCTTGCTTTCGTTGAGTGCTTTAAGTGCAGAATCATAATCTTTGCTCATCTGCTCCACGTTCTCGGTAAACTCATCAATCTTCGCCTCTGCCTCTTCTTTAGTAGCAAAAGTAAGCTTGGCCTTAAGTTCGCCAATGCGTTTTTCCAAAGACACGCTTTCTGCGGTTTTGGACTTTATTTCATCATTTAATTTAGAAAGTTCTTCCTTAAGCGCTTCAAGATCTTTGTTTTTCTCGGGCAATATGCGGTCGATTTCCTCTGCTCGTTCTATTTTCGCTTTGGCTTCGGAAATCTTTTTGTCAATCGTTTCTATTTGGGCATCAATATCCGAAAGTTTAACCACGATAAGCGATTTGGCGTCAGCAATAGCAACATCACCTAAAAGTGCTTTGATTTCACTCAAAACACTTTCCTTTTTCTCATCAAGCGCACCTTTAAGGTTACCTGCCTTTGTTCTGGCAGAATTGGCATCGTTGTTTGCCGCATCCACCTCGCCTTGCAACTTTTTGAGTTGTTCTTTTGTGGGAGCGTTTTCAGGTTTTATTGCGATTTTAGGATGGGAGGTAGATCCGCAAACGGGACAAGGCTTATCTGCCTCTAATGTGTCGGCCAAAATGCCTGCTTGAGCATCCAAATACACTTTGTTGAGAGCCTTATACTTGCCATCAAGTCTTTCAAAAGCAGATTGCTTATTGTTATAATCTTCTAAAGCCTGCGAATAATCAATTTCAGCTTTTTCAAGCGCGGTAATGTTTGTTTTTAGATTGTCAAGCTTATCGGCGTTATCGGTAAGCGCTTTTTTGTCAGCTTCAAGCTTCAGCTTTTCTTCGCCTGCTTTTTCCAAGGTTTTTCTTTCCTCGAAAATTTTTGCGATTTCATCACTGATTGCCTTGATTTCGTTTTCTTTTTCAGCAACAATCTCGGTGCTACTTTCGATAAACATTTTATTAAGCTTGAAGGTTTTTTCTTTTGTTTCAAGCTCATCGTAATCAGGCAAAAGCGCTTTTATTTCGGCTGCCTTTTCGCCGAATTCCTTAATTTTAGGCTGATTGGATTTTTCTGCTTCAAACCTTGCAGTTAACTCTTTTTGTGTTTCGGTTTCATTTGCAAAAGCGGCTTCGTTTTTCTCTAAATCCGCTTTAGCGGAAATCACATCCTGTGCTTTATTAATTTTCGCCTTGATTTCATCCAATTCCTTTTGTAGCTTTTCTTTTTGAGCAGCAATATCTTTTTCAGTTTTTTCGTCGTCGGCAATCAGTTTTTCGAGAAGTTTTATAACCTCCTCCGTGGGAAGAGAGCCATTTTTCGCCTTTGATACCTCGATATAATCGGTATTATCTTCATTGCAAACTATACCGCCGATATATTGAGAAATGCTTTTCTTTATAGTGTCGCATTCATCTGAAAGCTTACCCGACTCTCTCTTAAGGCGCTCCTGTAAATCTCCAAACAATTCGGTTTTAAAAATATGGCGGAATATTTCAATTCGCTCTTTTGTGGAGGCAAGTAACAATTTTAAGAAATCACCTTGCGCTATCATAGCGATTTGGCAGAATTGCTCTTTATTTATTCCAATTATTTCTCTAACGGCATTATCCACGTCTTTAATGCGGGTTATCACCTTGCCATCGGGGTATATGATTTCGGCATTTGCGACCTGCTTTGTGGTGCCTTCGCCACGTGCCTTAAGCTTTTCATATTCGGGGTTGCGTTTTACGGTATATTCTTTATCACGATAACTGAATGTGAGTTCCACTTCGGTTGGTGTAGTTTCATCTGCATATTTTGAGCGCAACATAGAAACCTCACGGTTACTGCCACTGGTTTCACCGTAAAGCGCGTATGTAATTGCATCAAAAATTGTAGTTTTTCCGGCACCCGTATCTCCCGTTATAAGATACAGTCCACCCGTGCCGAGTTTGGTAAAGTCAAATTCAGTTATTCCGGAGTACGGACCAAAAGCTGATATTTTTAATTTTAAAGGTCTCATTTATTTGCCCTCCCACAACTGTTCTATAATGTCGCTTACAAATTCTGTTTGCTCCTCGCTCAGAGGTTGTCCGTTTTGAAGCTCATAGAACTCGCTGAAATGTTCAAAGGGGGTCTTTTCTTTAACATTTTCCGCTCCGCCAATCTCATTCATTGTGCGGGTGCGTTTGTTATCGTAATCAAGCTTCATTATATTTTTATAGATAACGCGAAGCTTGGTAAGAACATCGGGGATATCTTCTTCGTCTGTTAATGTAATATGAATATAATCGTCCTGATAAGTGGTGTTTTCATAAAAGCTTTTAAGGGTAAGTTCATCATAAGTTCCTTTAATCTCCACCATATCACGCTTGGGAACAAGAGGAATAAAGTCGAGGGAGATACTGCCTTTTGCACTCATCTCAACTACAGTTACTGTTTTGTTATCCTTCGCTTCTGAAAAGGAGTATTTCAAAGGTGTGCCACTGTAGCGGATGTACTCACCACCGCCGCACCTTTGGCTTCTATGAATATGACCGAGCGCTACGTAATCGAAGCACTCAAACACCGATGCATCAACGTTGTCAGTGCCGCCAACGGAAATATCCTCTGACTCAGAGCGAACAGCTCCGGTTACAAATTGGTGCGTAACCAAAACATTTCGCATAGATGTGTCAATTTCCATATTATCGATAACTGTTTTTACCGCATCGGTATAGGTAACGATCTCGTTTTCGGGATAAAACCTTCTCACGTTAGATGGCTTTATAAAGGGAAGCATATAAATGTTCACATCGCCGAAATCGTCTTTTAAGGTTATAGGCTCAACCTTACCATCAAACACGGGGGACATATAAATACCGCTCTTGTCCATAAGCCTGCCACCGAAAGCAATGCGCTCGGCAGAATCGTGGTTACCGCTTATGACAAAAACCTTTAAATCACGCTTTGCAAGGCGAACCAAAAAATCATCAAAAAGCTCTACGGCTTCGGCAGAAGGTACCGATTTGTCATACACATCGCCTGCAATAATTACACCGTCAGGTTTTTGTTCATCAATAATGTTAATTATTTTTGTGAGTATGTATTCTTGATCCTCTAACATAGAAAACTCATTAACACGTTTTCCTAAATGAAGATCGGATAAATGTATAAATTTCATTAAAACGCCTCCAAGGTATCTGCTTTTGATTAATTATACCACAATAGAGAAATAAGAACAATATAAAAAAGCGCGCGGCAAAAGCCACGCGCCGAAAAACGTAGCCCGACTTCTGTTGCGACACAGTTCACTCCAAACAGGAAATGATATCAAGGCATACATTTTTACCAATAGTATGCCTGTTCAGAGTAATATTAAACTGTGTCGCATAAGTATTTTATCACCTTTTATCTAATAAATCAAGTAACAAGTGATTCCGTCAGCAAATCATTAGCTTTCAAGAATTTTAAAACAATAACATTGAGAATTATATGAAATTGTGGTATATTCAATGTGTATAGTTCAAATATAAAGAGAGGCAAAAATGTTATGCTGTATAAAAATATTAAATTGAAACAGCCACAAAGAATAATAGTTGCAACAATATATTTAATTTTAGTGTTTGTATGCGTGTCGCTTCTAGGCGGTAATATTAAAGAATTATTGATAGGCGCAACAGATGAAAGTATTTGGTTCTATTCTGGAATATTGCTAATTATAATGGGGCAGTATGTTACGGAACCATTTTTTTCAACCCCTGCTGACTGTCTTTCAAATTCTGTTGCAACTATGCTGGCAATGCTAAGCATTCAAAACAAACCGGGCTTTGCACTATACTGGTATATATTTAGTTTTTGTTTAATATTAATGATACTCAGCATTGTCGCTATGGCTACAAAAGATATCAATAGTAATTTTTCAAGAGCGGTATACTTCTTTGTAAATAAAATTGGATCTGCAAAAATTTTATTCTCAATAATTTACCTTATTTCAGCGTACTCTTATTTTTTTAACACAAACAAATTGAATTACTTAATAGTTTCCATAGCTATATGGATTTGCATTATGTTTTTACATATTGCTGAAAATATTGTTGCTTTCGTTTGCTCCTTAATTAAAACGTTAAATCAAAAAGAGCAAATAGAATATATTGGTGATGTAATAAAATCAACTAACAGTGTATTACGAACTGTTGAAATAAAAAAGGAAAATATAAGCAAAATAGGAAATCAGTCATTGGTTGTTGTGGAAAGCATAGATGGCAATTTTGAAATCGGAGTTGTCAGCAATATATCAAAACATTTGGATGCTTTATGGGTCGATATTATTTTGCTAAATGAAAATGGCAAAACAATTATTGTTGATAAAACAAGCCTTAATTTTATGCGCAAAGCGACAACTAATAATGTATATTTAATTGACAAAACAATGCTATCTGATCAATTATCAGAAGCAGTTAAAAATAACGATGTGCTTACTAACCGTAAAAATTTGGTTGGTTTTATCATGCCAAATTCTGATATAAATATAATTAATTTCTCCATTATAGCAAACAATAATAGAATTAAAGAGGGTACAATAATCAAAGTATTGATTAAAAACACCTATGTCTTGTATCAAATAATTAACGGATTAACAAAAGAAGTTAGCGAGGAAAAAGGGAATAATTATGGATATATCTGCGGAAAAGCAAGGAAGTTAGGCGTTTATTCATACGAAAACAATCAATTAAGTATAGTTCCTTGGGTTCCTAATATTAATGAAATGGTATATCTAATTGATGAAAACGACAATATTGATTTAAAAGAAATAGCGCAAACATCAATCGGCAGGTTGCCGAATAGCGATATGAAAATTAAGATTAGCGATATTAATAAATTAGTAACACATAACACTGCTATATTAGGAATATTAGGAGTAGGTAAGTCTTGTCTAACATTTGAACTGATTAGCAAAATCCTTAATCAATCAGACTGCAAGATAATTTGTATAGACATCACAAATCAATATCATACTGAAAAAGGGTTGCTATCTTATGTCAATAAAGAGTTGATTATAAATGATTTTAAAAAAGAGTATATTGATAAAATCAAAGAAGAATCAGAGAAAACAGGTTCAAGCGATCGTCCTTCCGAATGGGGAAATTTAGAGTCTTATAAACAAAATATTGCCCTTTTAATTAAAGCTTTTTTTGATTCAGAAAAAAAGGTACTAATTCTCAATCCTGATTCTCATTCAGTAACAAGAGCAGCATCGGCTTTTAAAGTCCAAGAACTTTTTGAACTCACATCTGTTGAAAAAACAAGAATTATTTCAGAAGAAATATTGAAATATTGTATGGAACAGGGGCAAGTAGATGTTGCAAGGTGTTGTGTTGTTTTGGAAGAAGCGCACTCTTTAGTGCCAGAATGGAATTCCGTTTCTTCTTCCGGTGACCAAAATGCTACAAACGGAACATCAAAGGTGATATTGCAAGGAAGAAAATACGGCTTGGGTTGTATCCTCGTCACCCAAAGAACAGCAAATGTGACCAAAAGCATTCTCAATCAATGCAATTCTATTTTTGCTATGCGAGTATATGATGATACCGGCAAATCGTTCTTGGAAAATTATATAGGAAGTGATTATTCAAGCACATTACCAACACTTGAGGAAAGACACGCAATAGTAACGGGCAAAGCATTAGGCTTAAAACAACCGGTTGTTATCCAATTGAATGATAAAAAATATTTTCAAATAGAGAAATAAATAAAATGAGCAATCTTTCGATTTTAAGATTGCTCATTTTTATAAATGTATTTAACAATTATACTCAGCACTATTTTTTTCGTTTTCTTCATATTGCTTTTGTATATAAATATCTCTCTGATTTTCATAATAAATATCTAAAAAATGATTAAACTTCAACCGTAATAATTGCGATAAATTACTCTTTTTAAGCTCATTAATAGCTTTATCAAATTCTTGGTTTTCGCCCATATAATAAACTGCTTCTTCGATATGTTTCCAATACAAACTCGAAGGATCTGGATTATTTAAAATTCCTAAGAGTGTTGTCGAGTATTCGTTTGGCGATGAATTTGTTAAAACATGTAATACGGGATTCAAATGCTGTGTTTCACGGAAAATCTTTTTATTGTGCTCATTAATCTTGTCGATTAAGGTTTTAGTTTTTTTAGAACACTCAATTACTCCATCATATTCGGAATAGTCATTCCATTCCTCATATTTGTGTAAAACCGGACGATTATACTTGATTTCGAATTTTAGTTGTTTACATATTTCGAAGAAAGATTTTGTATTAAAATTCATAATGTCATAATTTGCAAGCACATCATACATACTTATTGCATTGTGTTGGGAATAAAAATAATTTAAATCCGACATGTTAATTTTTAGCACTATTTTTTCTAATAATTCATCAAAATCTGTCTGTTTCAATGTGTGCACTTGCCATAATTTATGTAAATCTCTCATTATATCAATGCCAGCATCATCTGAATTACTGTGAAAATCCTGCTTGAGAAATTTTAGTTTTGGATTGTCCGACCAAATATATTCAGTAAGTTTGTTCTTTCCAATTATCTCTGTTAGATTTTTTACAATTTGTTGCAGAGATTCTTGATTAAAATAACAAACTTTTATTATCGAATGTTCCAAGTTTAGAATATCTAAAATAACATCTCTATCAGATTCGCACAAAGAGTGTCCAAAAAACATAACTTCAATTTTTTCATCCTTGCCTAAACCCTTTGAGATCCATTTTTTATAATTATTTTGTATTCCTCTCATTATTTTTTGATAATATTTTTCAAACTCAATAAATGAAATATTTTTATCATTTAAATCTGTATTTGATGTAATACCTAAAACAATATTCGATTTTTCAATGTAAGAATCAGCTTTTCCGTGAATATATTCAATATCTTCATTCCAATGAGTATCTCCATATACTCTTTCATAGGTGTTAGAGTAATTGAATGTTAATATTTTATTAGCATCAAAATTCACTATATTAGGAGATATGCCATTTATTTCTGTCGTGTTTATAAATGTTGATATATATAACTCTAAAGCCAATGAAAAATCAACTAAAGATTTATGTAATAGTCCCCCTATAACTTCAAGTGAATTTTTTGAAATTTTACCGCTATGAATGTTATACTTTTTATTTATACCAAGCCATTCAATTAAATTGTGTATTCTGTGATTTCCATCCGCAGTATAGTAATCGTTGCTTGTTTCGTTTAATTGTTTTTCAATTGCTTTAAATTCACCTGTTATATAATCAAGTTCTTTTTCAAAGTCTACCCATCCATTGCTAAGAATACTTTCTTTTATGAAAAAGTAATGAAATAAATTATTATCTTTTATTAGGTTTGAAAATTTTTCTTTTAGTTCATTATCGTTTTCAAGAACTTTAAAATACTCTTCCTGCGTTTGTTTTAAAGGTTTAAATCCATAAAGGGAAGCATTTTGAACTATACAACAACAAAAATTCAAAAAATCATAATAGCTTGTTGGTAAATTGTGGTCTATATCAAAGCCATTTCCTAGCACTAATAGTTTCATAATACATCCTCTTTCTACTTATTTATCTTCTTTGATTTATTTTTCAGCTCTTTAATAGCGGAATAAATATCTTTATTTTTCATATTGCCATATTATTCATCCATATATTCATGTGGTCTTTCTTTATAGTCTTTAACTTTGTATTCACCGATGGTGTCGTATTTTCTTGATTTTGTTTCGGTGGGGGTGGTGGTCTCGTTATCTTCGCCGAGGATTGCATCGAAGAAGATGCGTTCAAGGTATTCATATTTTGAATATATACCTTGCGATGCCCAAACGAGAGCGTTGCGCACGTATGCCGAATTTGTTTTAAAGAGTTCGTGTTCAACCTCAAAACCCAATGATTTTGCGAGCAGAACAGCGAACACTATAACCGTTCGTGTATTGCCTTCACGGAAGGGGTGTGTTTGCCAAATACTTGCGATAATACGAACAAGTTTGAAAACTATATCCTTATCATTGTCGCCGGTTCTTTTGAGCTTGGCGATTTCTTTCATCGTTTCATTCAGTTGCTTTTTGATTTCTTTGGGATAAGCATAACGAACGGTATCACCGCCAAGGACGTCTTCGTATTTCACCATTTGAATGGTACGAAATTCTCCCGCCCAATCAAATATTTGACCGAATATATTGCGGTGAATATCCTGCAAAGTTTCGGTATTAAACTTATCATATTTATAATCATAAATCGCTGCCATAGCAAGACCGGTAATGTCAGCCTCTGCTTTGCGTAGCAATTCTGAATCTTTTATATCTGCTAAGTTTTTAAGCACGTTAACATCATCATACAAATAAGGGTCACGCATTTGTTATACCTCCGTTACAAAACCGTATCTTCTAAGTGTCTGTTCAAAGACCGACAAGAATGTAATATTGCCATTCTTCCAATTGGCAAGGTCTTTTTTTACTCTATCACTTACGGGAACGCCCTCGATTGAGGTCATAGCATCGGAAAAGGAAATTCGCTTCTCTTTTTCGTCAATAGAAATGCTATCCATACCGCTTGTGAGCTTTAACATTTTTAATTTGCGAAGTAACGCTTTATCCAATAACTCTGCGGCGGTTTCAATATCAGCAAGTCTGATTAAAATCTCAGGCAGCTCTGCCTCGTATTCTTTTCTCAAAGTGAGCTGACTTGTTATTTCTTCAGCCTCTTCTGCCTTGATGTATTTGCTCTCAACAGTATCGCCGTTGCGAGTTTGCAAATATAAATATTGCTTACCGCCAATCGTCTTTTTAGAAATATATCCCTTTGGCAAAACGCTAAGCTTTTGCTCAATTTCAAGTTTTGTTGCAAGTAATTCTTTGTATTCAAAAATAATATCAGTCATAATGCTACCTCCTGACTACTAATAGTATATCACAAATTAACCTACAAATCAACAATAATTTGAAAATTTGTAGGTTAATTATAACTATGCCGTAATCAAGATAGCAATTATTCAATTTGATTTTCTTTTAAGACCGCCATCACTTGCAACAAACAAGGTGATACCTAAACAGATAAGAAAAGCTCCTGTTGATGTTGAGACCTTATACAAAAGTGCAAAATAGCCTGTCCGAACAGTAATTAATATTAAAATCAGCATAACAATACACTTAAACAGCTTCATTTTAAATCCTCCTTTTATGTACTAAAAAAGCCTTATTTCAAGCGGTTTTGTCAGCTGCTCCGCCGTAGTCATTCCACTTTGTTTGCCAAGCTTCGCCAAAGCGTTGGTAGTGTACGATTTCGCGTTGGCGCAAGAATTTTAACGGTTCTCTTATATCGGGGTCGTCTATAAGGCGCAACAGGTTGTCGTAAGTCACCCTTGCTTTTTGTTCGGCGGCTAAGTCTTCGTGCAAATCGGCAAGAACGTCGCCTTTGCTCTGAATATACTCTGCTCTCCACGGAAGCGCCGATGCGGCAATCGGGTAAACACTTGCGGTATGGTCTACAAAATACTTGTCAAAACCGCTTGCCTTAATCTGTTCGGGCGTAAGGTTTCGAGTCAGCTGATAAACCATAGCGCATATCATTTCAAGGTGCGCAAGTTCTTCGGTGCCCACGTCGGTTAATATGCCTTTTACTTCATCGTAAGGCATTCCGTAGCGTTGGGTTAAATAGCGCATGGAAGCACCGAGTTCACCGTCGGGTCCACCGTACTGACTTATAATTATCTGCGCATACTTAGGATTCGGGTTTTTAATGTTTACGGGGTATTGCAATTTCTTTTCATAGGTCCACATACTATTAACACTCCTCCTTTGTTTCCCACGGCCACGGCGAGTTTATCCATTCCCACTTGCCGTCTTTTCCTGCATCTTTTTTGGTTAAAACATATCTGCCAAAGCGTTCTTCGTATGCTTTTACCAGGGCTTTTCGCTGAACGCGAAGTTCGTTTAACACCGCAAGTGCCTTCTGGCAAGTTGGATGGGTATCTAAATAAAGTTCTGCTTCAAGAATTGAAAAATCGTATTGGTGTATCTTTTTTCTTAAATGTTCACGTTCGCTCATCGCATTTCACCGGCTTTAAGAGGTTTATCAAGGTCTTCAAAAAGTGTTCCGCGTGAAAAAGCGGTTTGCGCGTCGTAAAGATTTTCAAATTCCTGATCTTCTATAAAAACAAGCGTAAGCGCTTGTTTGCAGTCGCTGTTTTGCATATCTGCCATTCGTATCATTTAATTTCTCCTTTTGAACACAGCGTGTTCCTTTATTGGCTGTCAGCCTATATAACAGCCAATATCATTATATTCACCAAATAATTGCAGAGTTACAGCAACTCTTTTTAACAAATTATTAATTGTAATTGTTGAGTATTTGTGTTAAAATATAAAATGCATTGTTATTGTCAAAGAACAGGGGGGACTTTAAATTGTCGGGAAAACTATATATAGTGGGAACGCCTATTGGTAATCTTTCCGATATGTCGCCCAGGGCAATAGAAGTTCTGTCTTGTGTTGACTTTATAGCCGCTGAAGATACAAGGGTTACTTTAAAACTGCTTACTCATTTTAATATAAAAAAACCGCTTATTTCTTATTATGAGCATAATAAGAAAGACCACGGCGAAGAAATTCTTAATAAAATTTTAGGCGGTCAGTCCTGCGCTATTGTTACCGATGCGGGAATGCCCTGTATTTCTGACCCCGGCGAAGAACTTGTAAGACAGGCGCACATTATGGGCGTTAAGGTTGAATCGGTACCAGGCCCAAGCGCGGTTATAACCGCACTTGCCGTTTCGGGAATGCAAACGGGAAGATTTACTTTTGAAGGATTTTTATCGGTAAACAAACCCTCTCGTCGCAGACACCTTGCAGAAATAGCAAACGAAAAGCGCACTATGGTTTTTTACGAAGCGCCGCACAAACTTCTTAATACTTTAAAAGATATGCTTGAAACTTTGGGCAACCGCGAAATAACTCTTGCAAGAGAACTGACTAAGTTGCACGAAGATATTATTAAAACCAATTTAAGCGATGCCGTTGAGTATTTTACCGAAAATACTCCTCGCGGAGAGTTTGTGCTTATTGTTGAAGGTGCAAAGGAAGTTAAAGAAGAATATACTTTTGAAGATGCCGTAAAACTTGCAAAAGAATGGACCGAAAAGGGCGAAGCCGCCTCGTTTGCGGCAAAGCGCGCTGCAGAACTTTCGGGATTTAAAAAAGGCGATATTTATAAACAATTGTTTTAATGGGGATAATTAAAATGGGAAATAATGAAAGTATAAATTTAAACAGTTTTTATTCAGGGGACGGCGGTTCTCCAAAAAAGAAAAAAACAGGCTTTAGAAAATGGTTCCAAAAAAAGATGAAATCATTTAAAAAGTGGTGGAAAAAAAGAAAAACGTGGCAAAAGGCATTGTTTATTTCAGGCGTTGCATTGTTTCTTGCAATAGTTGTTGCGTTAACAAGCGCCGCCGCATACTTTTTGTCTTTGTTGAACGGAATTGACCGTGACGACGATTTTAACGTTGAAAATCTTGCTTTTACCGACGTTATAGATAAAAACGTTGTTAATATTGCTTTGTTTGGTATAGATACCCGTAAAGTTGGTGATTTTACCGGAAAAAGCGACTCTATGATGATTTTAAGCGTAAACAAAACGCACAACAAAATCCGTCTTGTTTCGGTAATGCGTGACAGCCTTGTTCCTTATGAGCATAAAGGCAAAAAAGGCTGCACAAAAATAACCGAACTGTATGCGCTTGGCGGTCCCGAACTTTGTGTTAAAACCCTTAACCAGATTTTCGGGCTGGATATTTCAGAATACGCTACCGTTAATTTCTTTGGAATGAAAGATATTATTGAAGCGGTTGGCGGAATTGATGCCGAAATTACACCCGATGAAATTGATCCCAAGAGTTACAGAAATATAAACTCTATAATACAGGAAGTTTGTGAATCACTTAAAATTGATCCTACTCCTCATTATATACACACAACAGGACCAATGCACTTAAACGGAATTCAGGGTGTTTCTTATGCGCGTATACGTTTTGGCAGAAACGTATGGGGTTCTAATAATGACTTCGGCAGAACCGAACGTCAGCGCTACGTTATGCAGGAACTGTTCAAAAAAGCGTTGGCTATGGATATTGCTTCCTATCCCAATTTAATAAAACAACTTGCTCCCCACGTTAAAACATCGCTTTCAAATAAGGAATTGGTATCACTTGCAGGATATCTTGTAGATAAGCCTACAATGGAAGTTTCCCGAGTTCCAAGTGATGAATATATTATAAATGCCGATTTCAGAGGAACAGGCGCGTCTACGGTTTATTACAATTACAAGTATGCAGGAACGGTACTTCGCGCATTCTTCTATGAAGGAATAACGCCTGAAGATTATATTGCGCAGAACGGCGTTGATAAAACCTCGTGGTTTGCAGGTTCTTCCGGTTCAAATAATAACAACAGTTCTTCAGAAGAACCAAATGATGAAAATTCAAGTTCAAGCGATAGTTCAGAATCAAATTCAACCGATTCTTCTGCCTCGCAGGATTCTTCAAGTTCCGAAGATTCAAGTTCCACAGACACGTCAGGTTCAAGTTCCGAAGATTCAAATTCCTCGTCAGGCTCAAGCAGCAGTGGAGATGGCAACGGCGGCGAAGAGAATAACGGCGGACAAGAAAACCCGCCGCAAGATAATCCGCCACAGGATAACCCTTCTCAAGAGAACAATTCTCAGACTTCGCAACCGTCAAGCAACGAAGATAATACACAACAATAAAATAAAAATCTCTGTTATGACAATTAGTCTAACAGAGATTTTTTGTGTTTATACTACTTTTTTTGCGCCTAATTCTTCTAAATATTTGGTTGCCGCTTTGTATTCGTCGGCAATAATAAGAACGTAAAAACCGTCTATTTCGTAAAATAAGCGATTAGTTATTTTATTGTATTGATTTTCGCTTAACGATTTAATTAAATAAGCCGCTGTTGAAACTGCCGAGTTTACACCGCTTAAAATTACTTTGGTGTTTTCTTTGCCGTCGGGTTTGAAAACCGCAACCATATCATAGGTTTCGTCATCGGTAGAAATTACAGCTTTATATTCGGTTAACGTTTCATTTTCAAAAGGAAAATAATTCTGCAGTTCGCTTTTGCTTAAAGTGGTTGTCCTCTTTCCCGAAAAAACTATATCAACAAGTTCATCACACAAGGATTCAGAGGTGAGTTCTTCTCCTTTGGCGCAGCCGCCAAGACACAGCAAAAAACATAGCAAAATACTTATTAAAACAGTTGCTTTTCTTTGCATATCAAACATCCTTAAAAACAAATTACAACTAATTTTAACACATTTTTTGTAAAATGTAAATATTCAATTAAAAAGCGTTAAATTTGTCTGTTTTAAGTTGCTTTACATAATGTTTATATTCGTTTTATGAATTATTATGAATTATAAAAGTTATGCACCGAGTTTTCAACAATGCAACCCGAAAATGAGTGGATTTGATGCTGTTTGGGTTAAATATTGTTAATATCACGGTGCATAACTTTAATAACTTTTTTAGTTACAAAGTTAACATAATGTCGAAAAAACGGTTTTTTGTTACCGTTTTGTAACCAAAAATGTTATATTTAAAGCATAATATACAGTAATGCATAAAGCAGTAATTCATCGGCATCTTCCCCGCTTAAAAGCAAAAAAATTCCTAACAGTAAAAGTCTATCGGAGTCCCCTTTTAAGTTATCAAGTCGCAGCATTTTTAAAAGGTCAGAGGGGCGACGTATAGCAGAGTTATCAGGTGTTTTTTCTTTAACTTCTTGCGGCTTAATATTGTTTTGCTCAATACCTGCTTTTTGTCGGTAAGTTCGGTTCATTTCTCTTACACGCGCTTCGGCTTCTCTTCGTTGCTGTTCAAAATCCTGCATAACCCTTCCCCTTTGCTAATTAAAAATTCCGCTGTCCTTCAAAAGCGGAGCAAGTTCAATAAGTTTTAAAATTTTAACCGCATTGTCAAGGCGTTTTCTACGGTCTTCTTTTAAATGAGGGCGCAAAGCAAGTAAAAGTTTTTCGCGGTCGGTGTTTCCCATACTTTTCATTTTGCCAATAATGCCCATAACTTTTGAAATATCAATTCCGTCAAATGCGCTGTTTTGTTCGGGCTGCTTTTTTTCTTCACCCAAAATACTGTTTGCCATTTCGCGTATACGGTTCATACTTTCGCTGTCTGAAAGTATACTGTTAAGTTTTTCGCTTAAATCATCCATTTTTGTTTCCGTCCTTCATAAAACTTTTAATAAGTTTTTGCGCCTGTTCCGATTTAAGAAGTTTTTCGGTAAGTTCTTTGTTGGCAAGTACGTTTTTCACACGCGCGGCATCTTCGGGCGTAAGTTTTTTAAATAAGTCTTCGGGTTTACCGCTTTTGGTAACGCTCAGAAGTTCGTTAATATTATATTCGCTCATTGATTTCACCACCTGTTTGTGTTAAAATAGTATAAAAGGAGTGGCTGTTTTGAGAATTCTTGTTATTTCAGATACTCACGGAAAAGTAGGCGCCATAGCAAAAGTAATTGAAAAACACAGCGATATAAACAATATTTTCTTTCTTGGCGATTTAACCCGTGATATTGAAGCAATAAAGGAAGAATATAAGCAAAAGAATTATTATATTGTTTCGGGAAACTGCGACGGTTTTTCTTTTTATAAAAACACCGATATGTGCATAATAAATTCGGTAAAAATACTTTTTACACACGGTCACACCTACAGTGTAAAAGGCGGAATAGAAAGATTGTGCGAAGCCGCCCGCCAACGCGAATGTAAACTTGTTTTGTTTGGTCATACCCATGCGCCTTTATCAGTTTATGATAACGGCGTTACGGTTGTGAATCCCGGTTCGCTTACCTGTTCAAGACAAGGCGGCAACACCTATGCAATAATAGACGTTCTGCCAAGCGGAATAGTAACCTCAATAATGCAAACAGAATAAAAAGGAAGACATATTAAAAATGTCTTCCTTTTCGTTTCCTTAAGTTATCTTTTTTTAGCAAGATATTTTTCTTTTGTGGCAATTCCGCCCCTTATATGGCGTTCTTCTTTGTTCTTATCAAGCACACACCTTACCGCTTCATACAAAGTGGCATCCTCTGACTTCAGCCTTACGGTAACGTCTTTATGTACGGTAGATTTGCTAATGCCGTAAACCTTTGCGGCAAGGCGTACCGTAGCGCCCGTTTCGGTTATAAATCTGCCCAAAACAACCGCGCGGTCCTTTACATTTGTTTTCATACAACCATCTCCCCAAAAGGACTTAGTTAATTGTATGAAAAGAAATGAAAAATTATGTTAAATAGTAAAAAAAGCATTTGGATGTTGTTATTGCGAAGTGCGCCTCTCCCTAAGTGAACGTTTTTTATTAAATTTCCTGTTTTAAATAGGCTATTCTAAAATAATCTAAATAAGTTTTAAATATATCCTGCGCGGAAAGGCAGGTATCAGTAAGATAACCCTTTTCCTGATTCCATTCTTTTAGTCCGCGATAGTAGAACATTTTGATTTTATCTTCAATGATAAACGGTACAATGTTGTGCTTTAAACATTCTTTGAACATAATGAGCCTGCCAACACGGCCGTTTCCGTCTTGGAACGGATGGATACGCTCAAACTGCACATGAAACTCAATAATATCGTGGAGTGTTACATTTTCTTTGCTGTTATAATTAGCAAGAAGTTTTTTCATTTCTGTCGATACATCTTCGGGCATGGTGGTTTCTCTACCACCGACTTCGTTAGGCAATTTTTTATAATCACCAACGGCAAACCAATCCTTTTTAGCATCGCTTGTTCCGGTCTTGAGAATAAAATGCAGATGTTTAATAAACTTTTCGCTTAACTGCGATTTTGCACTCTCAATAATTTCATCAATACAACGGAAGTGGGTAGCGGTTTCAATAATATCGTCAACACGCACACCCTCATCAGTTATGCCAATAGTGTTAGTTTCAAAGATGTAGCGTGTCTGATCGTGGGTAAGGCGGCTACCTTCGATGTGATTGGAGTTATAGGTCAGTTCAATCTGTATTTTATGATAAATTCCGCCGTGGATCTGACTGCGCTTTTCCTCTTGCAAAACATCAAGTAATGTCTGCGGTGCGGGATTGCTCTTATTACTTCTTTCGGGCTTCTCGGCGTTTTCGGGGATATTCCAGGTTTTGCCGGTAAGGAAAGCACCGTCGACGCGACCTGCAGCACAATAATTCCGAACGCTACGCTCGGATGTATTCCAAAGTAAAGCAACCTCTTTAACAGATAAATATTTCATATTTAAGCCTCCGAATTTACTGTTGATAGTATAGCACATTATCGGCAAAAAGTCAATTAAACAAAAACACCGCTCGGTTATATTTTTGCCGATAACGGCAAATTTATTCTTTATCTGCTTCAAAAAGGTGTAAATTCGGCTTGAGCTTTACAGCCGAAGCAGTTTAGCAAGGCTTTATAAAAATATAGCGGATGTTTTTCAATCTGCTATATTTATTACTGTTTTATTCTTATATTGGGCATATTCTTTGAATTTTGCTGCACCACCGTAATTTCTCTTAACAAAGGTTATAACAATATCAGAAATATCAACCATCCATTTATTTCGTTTATCTATTGCATATTTTGAAAACGTATTATCAAGGACTTCTGGGGAAAAAGCATCGGCATAATCGAAGAATTCATAAGTAGGTTTGTTTTTGGGAAAATACGCCAAAACAATAGAAAATTTTAAAAAGGAATATTTTTCTTTTAGATTTTTTAATATTCTATATGCTGTGGCATCAAAATCACTTTGATGTCCAACATAAAACGTATCGTCACCGTAATTTATTATTAAATTTTCTATTGTAAAAAGAAGTTTTTCATCATATTTTTCGTAAATTTCTCTATGTCCAAAAAAAGTTACTATCATAAAAGCACCTCATTATCTTAACGAGATAAAAATTATCGTCCCACACCAACATTATATCTTTTTTTAGAATAAAATCAATATAAATGATAAAATTTATTTAAAGAAGATAATTAATTGGAGTAAAGAGATGGCAAAATCGTTGTTTGCAATAAAGGGTAATATTTGTGCAGATAGAATTCGTCTTGGTAGAGCGTTGCAAAAGCCGCCTATTACACAAGAAGACCTTGCTTGTCGTGTGCAATTAATGGGAATGGAAAATCTTACGGGTCTTATGATTTCGCGCATAGAAAAAAATCAGCGCCACGTCTGTGATGCTGAATTAAAGATGCTTGCGAAAGCCTTGGGCGTTTCTATGGAATGGCTTTGTGGCGATGGCGATGATTTTAAAATAAAATAATGTTTATATAATGTAAAATTATAGGCAAAAAATATCCACAAAAGTTAACAAGCGAAGATATAAAAAAGCTTTCGGTTTTTACGCCGAAAGCTTTTCATTTTATTTCCTGTTCTAAATTTTTAAAAAATTCATGTTATCACTCCCAACAAAAACATTTTATAGTTTTTGTTGGGAGATTATAGACTATATATTATACGATATACTATATATAGTCTATCAAAATTTGTCATAATTTGGCGGTGAAAATAAAAAAACTTTCGGCTATTAACCGAAAGTTTTTTATTTGAATATTGAATTAAAGTTCAGGACCTGCTTTAACAAGTGCTTTGCCTGCGTCGTTGCCTGTGTACTTATCAAAGTTCTTAACGAAGCGGCCTGCAAGGTCTTTTGCCTTTTCATTCCACTCTTCAGCGTTTGCATAGGTGTCGCGAGGATCAAGGATTCCTGAATCAACACCGGGAAGTGCGGTAGGAACTTCAAGGTTGAAGTAAGGAATAGTCTTGGTTTCAGCCTTTAAGATAGAACCGTCTAATATAGCATCAATAATGCCGCGGGTATCTTTAATAGAGATACGTTTGCCTGTGCCGTTCCAACCTGTGTTTACAAGGTAAGCCTTAGCGCCGCTCTTTTCCATCTTCTTAACTAATTCTTCAGCATACTTTGTGGGGTGAAGCTCTAAGAAAGCCTGACCGAAACAAGCAGAGAAGGTAGGTGTAGGCTCGGTAATGCCGCGCTCTGTACCTGCAAGTTTAGAAGTAAAGCCCGAAAGGAAGTAGTACTGAGCCTGTTCGGGAGAAAGAATGGAAACAGGGGGCAATACGCCGAAAGCATCGGCAGAAAGGAAGATAACGTTCTTAGCATCAGGAGCAGCAGATACAGGACGAACGATCTTTTCAATGTGATCAATGGGGTAGGAAACGCGGGTGTTTTCGGTTACGGAATCATCTGCGAAATCGCATACGCCGTTTTCATCAACGGTAACGTTTTCAAGTAAAGCGTTGCGACGGATAGCAGCATAGATGTCGGGTTCGCTTTCTTTATCAAGGTTGATAACCTTAGCATAGCAGCCGCCTTCGAAGTTGAATACGCCCTTATCGTCCCAACCGTGTTCGTCGTCACCAATAAGAAGACGCTTAGGATCGGTAGAAAGTGTTGTTTTACCTGTACCCGAAAGACCGAAGAATAATGCGGTGTTTTCGCCGTTCATATCGGTATTTGCAGAGCAGTGCATAGAAGCCATACCTGCAAGAGGTAAATAGTAGTTCATCATAGAGAACATACCCTTTTTCATTTCACCGCCGTACCAGGTATTAAGGATAACCTGTTCACGGGAAGTGATATTGAAAACAGAAGCGGTTTCAGAATTGAGACCTAATTCCTTGAAGTTTTCAACCTTTGCTTTGGAAGCGTTGTAGCAAACAAAGTCGGGTTCAAAGTTTTCAAGTTCTTCTGCTGTGGGGTTTATAAACATATTCTTTACAAAGTGAGCCTGCCAAGCAACTTCCATAATGAAACGGATAGACATTCTGGAGTCTGCATTAGCGCCGCAGAAAACGTCCATTACGTAAAGTTTCTTATCGGATAATTCTTTAACAGCGATATCCTTTAATGCTTTCCAGGATTCTTCACTGCAGGGGTGGTTATCGTTCTTGAATTCATCACTTGTCCACCAAACGGTGTCTTTAGAGTTTTCATCCATAACGATGAACTTGTCTTTAGGAGAACGTCCTGTGTAGATACCTGTCATAACGTTAACAGCGCCGAGTTCGGTTACCTGACCCTTTTCGAAGCCTTCGAGAGAAGGATCTGTTTCTGCTACAAATAACTCTTCAAAAGACGGGTTATGAATAATTTCTTTAACGCCGCTTATGCCGTATTTGCCAAGGTCTAAATTTTTCATAGTTGTTACCTCTTTCTAAATATTTTATATTGAAAATAATTTGCCAAGTTAACAGGAGAAAATATCAGAACACCATATTCCCCCATTATTGTTATCATTATATTATATAATTAACACTTTTTCAAGTAAAAAAATGAAAATTATATATTTTTAAGCAAATTGTTAAACTATTGCTTAAAAGACGTTACGAAAACTGTGAATTATATAATGTACTGTAGAATCCACCAGCCTTTAAAAGGGTGTTGTGATTACCTTGTTCGGTAATTTTGCCGTCGTGAATAACAATAATTGTATCGGCATTTTGTATTGTGGAAAGTCGGTGGGCAATTACAAAACAGGTTCTGCCGCGCATCAGTTCGTTCATAGCCTGCTGTATTTGAATTTCGGTACGCGAGTCTACGTTAGAGGTAGCTTCGTCTAAAATAAGCATAGGCGCATTTGAAAGCATGGCGCGGGCAATAGTAATAAGTTGTTTTTGTCCTTTTGAAATGTTTACGCCGTCATCGGAAAGAATTGTGTTATAGCCATCGGGCAGACTTTCTATAAAGGTATCTATTTTTGCCGCCTTTGCCGCCGCCTTTACTTCCTCAAGGGTAGCGTTTTCTCTGCCGTAAGCAATATTGTCGTAAACACTGCCGCAAAACAGCCAGGTGTCTTGCAGAACCATAGTATATGCTTTTCTTAAATCTTCGCGCTTTATTTTAAGCGTAGATAAACCGTCCATTTTTATTTCTCCGCTTGTAACGTCGTAAAAACGCATTAAAAGATTTATTATTGTTGTTTTTCCTGCTCCTGTAGGGCCAACTATGGCTATAGTCTGACCTTCCTTTGCGGAAAAACTTATGTTTTTAAGTATAGGCTTTTCGGCAACGTAATGAAAACTTACGTTATTTATATCAATGTTGCCCTTTACGCTGTCAATAGCAACCGAATCAGTCGCATCGGCTGGCTCGGACGGTTCATCAAGCACGGCGAACACACGCTCAGCCGCAGAAAACGCCGATTGGAATTCGTGCAGAATATTTGAAAATTCGTTTATCGGTCCTGCGAATTTTCTTGAATACTGAACAAACTGCGCAACACCGCCAAGTGTTATAAAGAATGCAGAACCAACAGCCACGGCGCCGTTTTGTGAATACATATAAAGTATACCGCCGAAAATAGCAACCAAAGCAATAGAAATATTATTTATAAGGTTAATGCTTGGGAAAAGCAACGCGGCATTATATTCTGCTTTATAGTAGGCATCCATAGCATCGAAATTGTACTTGTTAAAACGCTCGGAGATAACGTCTTGTCTGCCGTATGCTCTTATTGCCGCCGAACCCGAAAGCATTTCTTCGGCATAACCGTTAAGTTCGCCGTATTTTTTAGAACGAGCGCTGAATAACGGCCGCACCTTTTTAGAACGGTATTTTGTAAAAAGAATAGAAACGGGAACGGTAAAAATAAATATAAGTATCATAGGTTTGGAAATACGCCACATAAAAATGAGCGAACCTATAACCGTATAAAGGCTGGTCATAACCTGTACAAGGTCGTGTGAAAGCGTACTGTTTATGGTGTCTATATCATAAGAAATATGGCTTATAATATCACCCGCCTGATGGGTGTCGAAATAGTTAACGGGTAAGGTGTTAAGTTTTTCAAAAACCTGTTTTCGCATACGGTAAATTATACGTTGGCTTAAATGTATCATAATTACTGCAAGTACGTAGGATAGCAGGGCAGATACAACGTAGCACAGCATCATTTTTATAACGTTTTCTTTTACTAGCGAAAAGTTTACACCGCCTACTGCTTCAATAGCATCTATTGCCGCGCCCGAATATTTTGGGCCAAGCAAAGAAAGTTGGTTAGAAAGCAGAGTAAAAAGCACAGCGGGAATAAACAAGTGCCATTGTTTTAATACGTAAGAACCAAGGCGAAGCATAATTTTACCTTTGCCCCGTTTTTTTGCGGATTTATTATCGGTATTATTCAACAAAAGCACCTCCCATCTGAGAATCGCTTATTTCTTTATATTCCTTACAGTTTTCAAGCAAATATTCATGAGTGCCTTTGCCTATAATTTTTCCATGCTCCAATACTAATATAAGGTCGCAGTTTTTAACCGAACTAACGCGCTGAGCCACCGTAATTACGGTGGTGTTTTTAAGGTTTTCGTCTAAGGCCTTGCGAAGGGACGCGTCGGTTTTGTAATCAAGCGCAGAAGATGAATCGTCTAAAATAAGTATTTCGGGGTTATCGGCAATGGCTCTTGCAATTAAAAGGCGCTGTCTTTGTCCTCCCGAAACGTTTGTGCCTTTTGAAGAAAGCATATAATCAAAACCCTTGCCGTTTTCGGTTATAAAGTTATATGCCTGCGCGGTTTTGGTTGCCGCTTCAATCATTTCTTTTTCTATATCTCTGCCGAATTTTACGTTTTCTTCAATGGTGTCGGCATATATAAAGTCGTTTTGAAGCGCTGTGCCGAAAAGCGAAGTAAGTTCTTCTCTTGAGTAAGAAGTAATGCTTTTGCCGTTAATAATTATTTCGCCTTTATCGGCTTCATAAAACCGCAAAAGCAGTTTTATAATTGTTGTTTTTCCACTTCCCGTTGCGCCTATAATACCAAGTCTTTCGCCTTTTTGCATATTAAAACTTATATCGCTTAAGTTTTCTTTTTTGCCAAGGTAAGAAAAACTTACGTTTTTAAATTCAAGAAAATTTTTACTTTCGGCATTGTTATCTTCAACGAAAAACGTATCATCGGTTTTTAAAACTTCGCTTATGCGCGAAGCCGAAGCGGCGCATTTGGTATACATAACAAACATACGGGAAAGCGACATCATAGCCATAGATATAAGTGTAAAATACTGCATAAAAGCAATTACGGTAGCGGAAGAAGAAATACCTTTAGAAACGCTTACAGCCGCAACTGCCACAACGGCGGCAATTCCCGAATTCATAAGAAGTGTCATAATAGGGTTAACACTGCTCATTATTATACCGGCTTTTCGTTCATTGTGCGATAACTGTTTATTAGCAATGTCAAAGCGCTCGTTTTCGTAACGGTTTTTAGAAAGCGCCTTAATAACCCTTATTCCCACAATGTCTTCTCTTACAATTCTTACCATATTGTCTACCGACTTCTGAACAGTAACGTAAAGCGGTACACCTTTTTTTGAAACGCTGTAAACCGTAAAAAATATAATGGGAAGTGTTGCTATCATAACAAGTGAGAGCAGTTTATCCATTATAAGCGTTACGGTAATTCCGCCTATAAGAAGAATCGGCGCTCTTACGCCCATACGCTGCATCATACCAATAAAATTGTGTACGTTATATGTATCGGTAGTAATTCTTGATTCCAACGAAGGCACCGTAAAACGGTCGGTATCTTTTGCCGAAAGATACAGCGTTTTGCTGAATAAATCTTTTCGCATTTCCTTTGAAAAATCGCTTGTTACCTTTGCCGCCATTCGGTTTGCGGTTATGTTACAAACACAGGCAATAATACCAAATAAAACCATAACTGCGCCGTAAATAATAATTTGCGAAACGCTTTCTCTTTTTATTACGTTTTCAAGAATAAAAGAAAGTAACATAGGCAAAACAAGTTCGGCAAGAGTACCCGTTACTTTTATGGAAAAACCAATTGCCATTCGTTTTTTAAACGGCTTTAAATATAAAAGTATATGCTTCATTGTGTGTCCTCGCTTTTTATGGCTATCTGTTTAGCGGTTGCTTCTATTCTTGAAAGCACAGAATAAAATACGGCTAATTCTTCTTCACGTATACCGTTTAGTATTAAAGTGTTGAACTCTTTAGATATCTCACGCACTTTTGGAAGTATAGCCAATAATTCTTCGGTTGGATACACAAGAATTTGCCGTTTATCTTCTTTATTTGCTTTTCTTATTATAAGATTTTTTTCTTCAAGCTGAGTAAGCGCTCTTGCAACAGTGCTTTTGTTAAGGCATAATTCCTTGGCAATTTCTTCCTGAGGTTTACCTGCATTTTTGCATATAGCAAGAATAAATGAGTGGTGGGTAGGGCAAACGTCTTTAAGTTTTTCTGCTCTGAATACCGACTGCGCGCGGCTTATATTGTTTAAGGTTTTCATTATTTTTATCATTTTGTTTTCTCCAAAAAAAATAATAGTTGCATACGCAACTGTTGTGTATGCAACTATTATAAATTTATATTTAAAAATTGTCAACAACAGAATGTATTTTATGCAAAAAAGTAAAAAAGCAAGTGTTACTTGACAAATTTCAAAGAAGTATGTATTGCGAAAAAAAGCAAAATTTGGTATAATTACAGAAATTAGCGGGAGAGTGATAGAATGATATCTGACAATATCAGAAATTATAGAAAAGCAAATAATATGTCACAAGATGAATTGGCAGAACAACTTGGGGTTTCAAGGCAAAGCATAAGTCTTTGGGAAACAGGACAAACACAACCTACTATAGATAATATTATTGCTCTTTCTAAAATTTTTAATATTTCCTCTGATGAGCTTCTGATGTCTGAAAGAAAGGACACTAACGTTGAAGATGTAAAGTATTCGCTCGATAAAATGCCTGAGGTGGATAATAAACCGTGGTTTTTAATAGCTGTTGGAACGGCGGTTTTAATAGTTGGAATTGTTATACTGTGTATTGTTTTGCCCGGTAAAAACCCGAAAAAGGATGTTATTAATGATTTTACAGAAAATAGTTCTTCAGAACAGTCAGAGGTGTCAGAAGAAAACAGATCGTCTGTCAGCGTAAATTCAGATAACAAGACCAACAACAGCAGTTCTTCTGTTTCAGATAAAATCAACACAGGTAATTCTTCAAATACTTCTAATAAAAATAATGCAGACAGTTCGGCTTCCCTTTCACAAGAGTCAAGTGCGTCTGAAAGTTTTGATTTGTTTACTTATTGTAAGAATTTCGCCATTGAAAAAGGCCAATTAAACGGCGATTACTGTATCTATCAACAGCCTGCCACTAAATACGATGGATTTAATAACGAGTATTTTTCAATTTCATATTGGGGCGATAGCGATATGGTGGAATTTTGTCTGCATTGTCCCTTAGACGATACCCTAAGTGTTAATTTTTATCTTCGTATGAGAGGCGGATATAATCAGAAATATGAATATTTGTCCTCCAAATACTATAGAGACAACGGTGAAAGTATGAGAAGCGCGAGCGGAACAATTGACCCATCTGTTTTCTCTGATAAGTATCCTCTTAACTGTGATAGTTATATCGGTAGTTTTGAAGGTCAAACGGAATTTATGGAGGAAAGCAGAGTAGGTATATGCGATTTAATAAAATGCCTTAAGGTGTTTGTTGAAAAAGAAAATCTTGAATGTGAATTTTCTGATTTTGATTTTGTAAATTTTTAGGTTGTTGTTATACAAAAAAACGTCTCAAGTTGTACACTTGAGACGTTTTTATTTCATATTTTACTGTGCAGGAGCAGATTCGGCAGGAACTGCGTTGGGGTCGCCTTCAAAAACAGGAGAATAATAATTGCTTTCAAGGCATATCCAGGTTTTACCCGCGTTAATTGTAAGGGGTGTGCCGTCTGTGTTATAATATTTTATAGCGTTATTTGCTGCGCCTTTTTCCCATTTGATTTCCTGGTAGGCGCCGTTAGAAACGTAATATCCGCTGCCGCCGCTTAAACCTATATCGCGATGTTTGTTATCGGCAAAATAACCAATGTTGGTGCGAAGAATAAGAACGTTGGTAACGTCGTAAGTTTCGCCCGATTTATAATCCTTGTTATTTGTGCCCTTGGTGTTTTTGGTATAAATTTTGGTTTCAGGATTATAGGTAAATATACTTGTAGCGTGGTTAGAGAAGGGAACTTTTACGGTAAATGCCTCGCCGCCTGTAGGAGCAACGGGATTTTCAGCATCATTAAATTTACAGAAAGTATCGCTCTTTTCGGTTGTAGTGCGAACGTTAAGGTCTGCAAAGCCCTGATTAAGTTTTTCGGAAGAAGTGTACATTGTGTGTTCGCTTGCAAGACCGTTTTTAATACGGAAGCCGTAAGCTGCCCAGGGGTTAGAGTTAATATTAAAACTTGCAACGCCTGTATCTGCAACGTGTTTGGTTGCATAAACAACGTCAATGCCGCAGTGAACGTATATAGCATCGTGACCTAAGGCTAAGTCTATGTAATCGTATCTTGCAGAACGTACGGTACCAATTTGTTCTACCTTGTTTATATCTTTGAAAACAGCAAGAAGTCTGGTAATGCCGCCTTCAACTTCGGTTTCATAAATAATGTCGGCTTTCTGAACACCTGTCTGTACGCCTTGAGCAACACGAATGTTGTTAATCATAACAGCAACGGGGCGCATATTTTCTTTGCCGATGTCAAGGTCCTCAAGGCCTGTTAACGGGTTAACTGCAAACTTAGGAGGTTCGGGAATAGGTTCTTCCACCACAGGTTCATCGGGAATATCAACAGTAGGGTCATTATTTTTACAAGCTGTAAAGCAAAAAACCATACTTAAAATCAAAACAAAACATAATAACTTTTTCAACGCGTCCGTCTCCTTTATATTGTGTACTTAAAGTTACATAACCATTATATAATGTATATAATGTAATTTCAAGAGGAAATTTGATGAAATATACATTATATTATATATAAGGGGGACATTTTTAAAGAAAAAATTTTTTTAAAATTAATACTTGATTTTTACGAACTTCTGTGATATTATATCTTAGCGTCAGGCAAATGCGCTGGTAGCTCAGCTGGATAGAGCGTCTGGCTACGGACCAGAAGGTCGGGAGTTCGAATCTTCTCCAGCGCGCCAAAAAATCCAAGTCTTCGGACTTGGATTTTTTTATCCATTGCGAAAGCAATGGTATATCATCGACGATAGCGTTGCTATCGTTGTATCTCATCAGTCCGTCAGGACTGTATATCATCACGCGTTAGCGTGTATAAATAAACCTTTCGCAATGATGATATACAAGACTTTGTCTTGATGATATGCAATTCCTTGCGGAATTGATGATATACAACGGCTGTGCCGTTGATTGCTTCGAATTTGTGCAACCCTTTCAGATAACCACCGCATCATATCGCGGGTGGTTATTTTTTTGTTTTAAAATTTTTCTTGCATTTTTGGGAATGATATGGTATAATTGTGTTCGCAAATTATTGTATACAATTATACAAGGAGGAAAACATTATGAAAAAACTTATTGCTATTGCACTTTGTCTTGCACTCCTCTTCTGCTTTGCAGGTTGCGGCGGTGCGGGCGGCACTATGACCATGGGTACAGGCGGTACTGCAGGTACTTACTACGGTTACGGCGGAATTTTAGGTACTCAGATTAAAACCTCTGCAGGTATTACCGTAAACGTTGTTTCTACCGACGGTTCTAAGGCTAACATCTTAGGTATTGATCAGGGTAACTATCAGTTAGGTACAGTTCAGTCTGACGTTATGGCTTACGCTTATGACGGTACACGTTCTTTCGAAGCAGAAGGCGCACTTGATTCCTTCCGTGTTATCGGCGGTCTTTACGCAGAAGCTGTACAGCTTGTTACAATGGATCCCGAAATTAAGAGCGTTGCAGACCTTGCAGGTAAAAAGGTATCTATCGGCGCTGCAGGTTCGGGCGTGTACTTCAACGCTATTGACATTTTAGGCGCTGCCGGTCTTGCAGAAACCGACATTCAGCCTCAGTATCAGTCTTTTGCAGATTCTGCTGATGCTTTGAAAGACGGCAAGATTGATGCTGCATTTATTGTTGCAGGTGCTCCTACTCCTGCAATTCAGGAACTTTGCACAACAACAAATGCATACCTTGTTCCTATTGACGGCGCAGTTGCAGACAAACTTATGCAGAGTTCTCCCTACTACACAACCTATAAGATTCCTGCAGAAACCTATAAGGGCCAGACCGCTGACGTTACAACCGTTACCGTTAAGGCAACACTTATTGTAAGCACTTCTGCTTCTGAAGATGACGTTTACAAAATTACAAAGGCAATTTTTGATAACGTTGATGCTATTACAGCCGCACACGCAAAGGGCGCAGAACTTTCTTTGGAAAATGCTACCGAAGGTATGACTGCTCCTTTCCACAAGGGCGCTGCTAAGTATTTTGCTGAAAAGGGAATTACCGTAGAAAGCAAATAATTTCTTTTTAAAGAAACACGCTTTTTTATGGCTGCAGTTTTTACTGCAGCCATATTGCTGTATATTAATTGAAGGATGGTATTATGGGACTTTTTAAGAAAAAGAATGAACCTGTAGTTGCAGCCGAAATGGACGTTGAGGCGGTAATGAAAAAATACGATCGTGAATCTAACACAAGGGTATGGGAAGGCACACCGAAAATTATAGTAACCTGTATTCTTGCGATTTTTTCGCTGTTCTGTATTTACGTTACATTGGTTGCAACCTGGCTTGATGAGGTTCGACTTACTTCGTTTATGGCATTTATTATGTTTATAGGTTTTTTGGTGTTTCCTGCTAAAAAGGGTGTTCAGAAAACCAATTATATGCCATGGTACGATTTTATACTTATGTTTGCGGGTTCGGGTTCGTTTTTGTATTACACAATTAACGCAACCGAAATAGTTTCAAGATTTAAAATTACCTCTATTGAAATGGTAATCGGTATTGTGGGTATTGTTTGTCTTGCCGAACTTTGTAGAAGAAGCGTTGGTTTGCCAATACTGTTTGTTGCGGGTGCGCTTCTTGTTTATGCATTTGTATGGGGTTCTACCAACCCCGATTTACTTGCGCGTTTAACCGAAAACGTGCGTGTTCTTTTTTATTCTAAAGAGGGTATTCTTTCTACCCCAATTAACGTTTGTTCTAAGTTTATAGTAATGTTTATTATATTCGGCGCGTTTTTAGAGCGCACGGGAATTGCCGATTTCTTTATACAGATAGCCAATGCTCTTGTTGGCCGTTTTTCGGGCGGTCCTGCCAAGGTTGCCGTTGTTGCAAGCGCGCTTGAAGGTATGGTTTCGGGTTCAAGTGTTGCTAATACCGTTGGTTCGGGCGCAGTTACAATTCCGCTTATGAAGAAAACAGGCTATAAACCCGAATTTGCCGCTGCTGCCGAAGCAAGCGCTTCAACGGGCGGACAAATAATGCCTCCCATTATGGGCGCTGCCGCATTCCTTATGGCAGAAACAGTAGGCGTTCCTTATTCCAATATAGTTGTAAGGGCAATTCTTCCCGCCGTTCTTTATTTTGCGGGTGTGTTCATAACTGTTCATCTTGAAGCAAAAAAAGAAGGCCTTCGCGGTCTTACCAAAGAAGAACTTCCAAGAATAAAACCTCTTTTAAAGCAAACCTACCTTTTGCTTCCGCTTATACTTCTTGTATATCTTGTTGGTACAAGTAAACGTTCTATTGCTTATGCTGCCGCAATTGCCATTGTTGTTGCAATTGTAGTTAGTATGTTCAACAAGGAAAACCGTATTACGCCCAAGCGTATTTTAGAAGCGCTTGCCGCAGGCGGACAGGGTATGATAACAGTTGCCGCGGCTTGCGGTGTTGCAGGTATTGTTGCAGGTCTTATAAGCGCAACAGGTCTTGCATATATGCTATTTAACGGTATTGTTGCTCTTGCGGGTAATCAGGTAATCGTGGCGCTTTTCCTTACAATGCTTTGCTGTATTGTTCTTGGTATGGGTGTTCCCACCACTGCAAACTATTGCATTATGGCGGCTACCTGTGCGCCTATTCTTATTAAAATGGGCGTTCCCGATATCGCCGCGCACTTCTTTGTTTTCTACTTCGGTATTGTTGCCGATTTAACACCTCCTGTTGCACTTGCCGCTTATGCAGGCGCTGCTATTGCACAGGCAAACCCAATGAAAACAGCCTTTACTTCTACAAAACTTGCAATAGGCGCATTTATTATTCCTTACGTGTTTGCACTTAATCCCGCAATGTTGTTTATAGACACAGGCGTAGGTGAAGTTATATTGATTTGTGTAACTTCCCTTGTGGGTATGTTCGGCGTATCATCAGCACTGCAAGGGTATTTGATTGATAATATGAAATGGTATCAGCGAATACTTAACCTTGTTGGCGGATTACTTTTGATTTATCCCGGACTTGTAACCGACGCAATAGGACTTGGTCTTGTTTGCATAACTATTATTATGCAACTTATTACTAAAAACAAAAAAGCAGTAACTGCTTAAAACAAAACCTCGATGAAATTCATCGAGGTTTTTCTTATCCATATGACAAACAGACTTTCCGCTTTATTTTTATTCTGCTTTAGCAGATATTACGTTACCGTTTCTGCCAAGTTCTATTGTTAACTGTTCGCCCTCATTCATAATACTAAGTTCGGGAAGCAGTTTTATTGGAATACTGTAAAGCGTATTATCGTTTCCAAGTTTAACATAGTAAACGGTGTTGCCATCAACAACAGCGTTTCCTATTTTTGAAATAGTGCCGTAAACAAGAGTTGTTTCGGTTTCTTCGGTGGGTATATTTTCGCCCGCAAGTTTAGCAAAGTAATCTGCCTGCGCCTCGCTTACGGTGTTGCCCGTGCCGACAATGTGATATTGCTGAACGTCAACAAAGGCATACATTTTTACAAGTCCCGCATCGTCCTTTAAAGACATAAAGTAAATAGGTCGGTTAGAAATATTAAGAAGAATAGGGAAGGTTGAACGGTAACCAAGGTGCTGAACCTGACCTTCTGCCGAACTCATTGCCGAGTATTCCTCAGCGCCCGGTATTGCGTAAAACTTGGTTTCTTTTGTTCTTAAATTACAAAGCACAAAACCTACGTTCGATTCATCGCTTGTTACCGAAGTAATTCCTGTGTACAGCCATACGTCGTCGTTAATTGCAAGATAGTTATATCCTGCCGTTGGCTGAAGAACACCTTTTTGTCCGAAAATTGAATTAAAGAAGCCCGAACGGTACTTTCCGTTGTAAATAAGTTGTTCAATTATAAGGTCGGAAGAAAATACCTGATCTACCCAACTTGGTATATCGGCAACGTCAAAATAACCGCTTTCGCCCGTTATAGCATTTACAAGTACGGCGCCGCTTATATCTTTACCGCTCCAAAGCCCAATTCGGTAGGTAACAGTCGGAGCAACAAAATAGGGAGTACCGCTTTCGTCTATTTCAAAGGAAATAGCATCGAAAATTTTTGTTGGGTATTTAAAACGCAGATATCTGTGAATATTTCGCATAAAGTATTCGCTTTCGGAAAAACGCATACCTTTTTCAAGCCTTACAAGGGCGGTGTCCTGAGTAGTCATATCTACCGTAATATATGCGGGAATACCTTGCTTTTGGTTGTTAAGCCATTTAATAACGTCGCCGTAAGCAAGGGGTGTTACTCTTACGGGTTTGCCTAAATAATTTATCTGAGTATAATCCTGCATTATTTCAAACTGAGATACAAGATCAGCCATTTCGCCTAATTTTCTCTGACCTAAACGCGATGCCGTATCGCGGTCTACAACGGGAATCTGTTCTCGACTTATTTCGGCAACGTCGCCCACAAAATCGCCGTCGGTCATGGTAAGTAGGTTATTATATGCTTTTGCGTTAAATATTTCGGAACCTATAAAGGTTGCAAGTAAACTTAAAGCAATAATAACGCCAATACATAAAACACCTATTTTAATGGGCGCAGAAAAGTTTTTAAAACGGGTTTTAAAACTTGTGCGCTCTTTTTTGCCCTGCATAGCCCTTTTAACAGCAAGAAAAACATCTGAACAGGCGCTTACTATCATTATAACAACAATGCTGTAGCAAACAAAACTCCAGAAATCGGCGCTGCGCAGGTTAACAGGCGGAAGCATAAACCAATAACTAACCGCTAAAACAACTACGCAAATTATAGCCTTTAAAGTTATTAATGCTGATTTTTTCATATAAACCACTCCTTATGATTACATTATATATTATATTTCTTTTTTGTGTCAATATTTATTCGCGCGAAGTCCAACGTGCGCGGTATTGTCCCGGGGTTTCGCCCTCTAATTTTTTAAACAACCTCGAAAAATATCCTGCATCGTTTATTCCGCATTTAATTGCTACTTCTTCGGCGGTATCGTTTGTAAACCTAAGCATAGATTTTGCCGCGCTTATACGCTGTCGGTTCAGGTATTCGGTAATAGATTGCCCGAAATTATTTTTAAAAAGTCTTGTTAAATAAAATTTATTAATATGAAATTCTTCACTTAATGCATCAAGATTAATTTTTTGGGCAAAGTGTAAATCAAGATATTCCTTAACTGTGTTTGGAAGGCCTTTTTGCGAACTGTTAAATTTATTTGCGGTGCCTTCGTTTACCGCTTTAGAAAGCAGAAGTGAAAGCAACCCGAAAATAACAATATCGCGACTTAACGATTCGGTGCTGCATTCTTCGGCAATTTGCTGTTCGGTTTCTAAGTAGTGTTTTGCATATTCGGTGTGGAACACAGTTTTTCCGCCGTTTTGTTTATAATCTTCGTAAATCGCACAGGCGGGTGCGCCGTAAAAGTGCAACCACACAAGTTGCCACAGCGAATCATCGTCGGTTTCGTGGCTGTAGGGATGTCTGCAATCTAAAAAAACACAGTCGCCCGCTTTTAAATAGTAAGTTTTACCTTCGTAATATAACCGTCCGCTGCCTGAAAGCACACAAAAGAAAAGATACGATTCAAGAAGTTCGCGCGTGCTTTTGTGACTTCTCAGCGCCGTAAGGGTTCCTGCTTCCTGTAAATATATAAGATTTTTCTTGGCAAATTCACCCGCGGTATATAAAACACGGTTGGATTGCACGGTTGCGTTGCTTGATATTGGAGTGTGAGATAACATAATTTTTACATTCCTTTAGTCAATATAATTACATAATTAAACTGTTAAATTTCGAAAACACCTTTAAAATAAGTAAAAACAATTATATACTAATTGAATTATATTGCGTTTTGCCAAAAAAATCAAGTCAATATTTTTAAATTATTTGACAATATATGCTATAGCAAAAAATTTTTTATGTGATATAATTTAAATGTGTTATTATGCAAACAAAACAAAAAGGAGATATTTTTATGAAAAAAGCACTTATTACCGGTGTTACCGGTCAGGACGGAAGTTATCTTGCAGAGTTTTTGCTTGAAAAGGGTTATGACGTACACGGTGTTATCCGTCGTTCTTCTATTGATGCCCATGAAAGAATTGACCATTTAAACAAAAACGAGCATTTTCATTTGCATTACGGCGACCTTACTGATTCGCTTTCTCTTGTAAAACTTGTTAGTGATATTAAACCCGATGAACTTTATAACCTTGCGGCTATGAGTCACGTTCAGGTAAGTTTTGACGTTCCTGAATATACTGCCGATGCCGATGCTGTTGGCGTTCTTCGTATACTTGAAGCAGTAAGAATTGCAGGACTTACCAAAACCTGTAAGATTTATCAGGCTTCTACAAGCGAACTTTTCGGCAAAGTTGTTGAAGTTCCGCAAAAAGAAACCACACCTTTCCATCCTTATTCACCCTATGCTGTTGCAAAGCAGTACGGTTATTGGATTATAAAGGAATACCGCGAGGCTTACGGTATGTTTGCTGTTAACGGCATTCTTTTCAACCACGAATCCGAACGCCGAGGCGAAACCTTTGTTACCCGTAAAATTTCTCTTGCCGCTGCAAGAATTGCACAGGGTATGCAAGAAAAACTTTATCTGGGTAACCTTTCTTCACGCCGCGACTGGGGTTATGCAAAGGATTACGTTGAATGTATGTGGCTTATTCTTCAGCAAGAAGAACCCGATGACTTTGTAATTGCTACGGGTGAACAGAAAACAGTTAGAGATTTCTGCGTTGCCGCATTCTCTGCTGCAGGAATTGAACTTCGTTTTGAAGGCGAAGGTATGGAAGAAAAAGGTATAGACGTTAAAACAGGCAAGGTTCTTATTGAAGTTGACCCGCGTTTCTTCCGTCCTACCGACGTTGTAGACCTTTTGGGCGATCCCACAAAGGCAAAGACTGTGCTTGGTTGGAATCCGCGTAAGACAAGCTTTGAAGAACTTGTTAAGATAATGGTTGAGCACGATATGGAATACGTTAAAACACATATAGGTTAAGGTACAGCATTATGATGGAAAAAAACGCTAAAATTTTTGTTGCAGGTCACCGCGGAATGGTTGGAAGCGCAATTGTACGCGAACTTGAAAAGAACGGTTATACAAATATTGTAAAACGCACTTCAAGCGAACTTGATTTGCGCCGTCAGGCAGACGTTGAAGAATTTTTCAGCACCGAAAAACCCGAGTACGTATTTTTAGCATCGGCAAAAGTTGGTGGTATTGTTGCAAACAACAATGCGCCTGCCGACTTTATGTACGATAATATGATACTTGAAATGAACACAATTCACGCCGCCGCACAAAACGGCTGCAAAAAGTTGCTGTTTTTGGGTTCTTCCTGTATTTATCCCCGTATGGCAGAACAGCCAATAGTAGAAGAAGCCTTGCTTACAGGCAGTCTTGAACAAACAAACGAAGCCTATGCATTGGCTAAAATTTCGGGACTTAAGTATTGTGAATATTTAAACCGTCAGTACGGAACCGATTATATTTCGGTTATGCCCACTAACCTTTACGGCCCTAATGATAACTATCATCCCGAACACAGCCACGTGCTTCCTGCTCTTATACGCCGTTTCCACGAAGCAAAAGAAGCAGGACTTTCAAGTGTTACCTGTTGGGGTACGGGCAAACCGCTAAGAGAATTTTTATACGTAGATGATTTAGCCGAAGCCTGCGTATTCCTTATGAATAACTACAGCGCAGAAGATTTAGGCAATCAGACCGTTAATCTTGGAAGCGGAAAAGAGTTAAGTATTAAAGAACTTACCGAACTTGTTGCTAAAGTAGTAGGCTTCAAGGGCGAAATCCTTTGGGATACCACACGTCCCGACGGTACGCCAAGAAAACTTTTAAACGTTTCAAAACTTGAAAAGTTAGGTTGGAAATATCACACTGAATTAGAGGAAGGAATAAAACTTGCGTATGACGATTTCCTTAATAATCCCATGCGCGCAAGTAGGTAAAATTATGAATATTGTTTTACTTTCGGGCGGAAGCGGAAAACGACTCTGGCCGCTTTCAAATGACACCCGTTCAAAACAGTTTTTAAGCCTTTTAAAAGCACCCGACGGCAGCAGTGAATCTATGGTGCAAAGGGTTTACCGACAAATAAAGGAAGCCAATAGCGGTGCAGGTATTGTTATTGCTACCGGTAAAACCCAAACCGATTCCATACGTAATCATCTTGGAAATAAGGTAGATATTGTTACCGAACCTTCAAGAAGAAATACTTACCCTGCAATTGCCTTGGCGGTTTCTTATTTAAAGAGTGTTAAGGGCATAGCAGACGATGAAGTTGTTATTGTTCTTCCCGTTGACCCGTATGCCGAGGCAGAGTATTTTAATACTCTTACCAGAATGGAAGCGGCAGTTAAAAACGGCGCAGGCGACCTTGTTCTTATGGGTATTAAGCCTACCTATCCTTCGGCAAAATACGGTTATATTGTGCCAAAGGGTAATCAAAGCGAAGAACCCTACGCGGTAGATTACTTTAAAGAAAAACCCACCGAAGCCGATGCCGAAAAATTAATTGCAGACGGCGCAGTATGGAACGGCGGCGTGTTTGCTTTCAAAGCGGGCTGGCTTTTAGATATTGTAAAAAACAACGTAGGCGAAACCGATTATAATTATCTTGATGCTAATTACGATAAGTTAACAAAAGACAGTTTTGACTATGAAGTTTGCGAAAAAACAAATAGTATTGCTTTTGTTTCGTATGATGGTATATGGAAAGACCTTGGTACCTGGAACACATTAACCGAACAAATGGAAAATGAAATATTAGGCGACGTTATTGTGGGCGAAGGCACAAGCGGTACGCACATAATTAACGAACTTGATGTTCCCGTTGTGGCGCTTGGCGTAAACGATTTAGTTATTGCCGCAAGTCCCGACGGTGTTCTGGTTTCCGATAAGCAAAAGTCTTCTTATTTAAAACCGTACGTAGATAAATTAGAAGCGGGGCCTATGTATGAACAGCGCCTTTGGGGAGAAAAGAAAATTCTTAACATAACCAAAGTTCGTGATAGTGAAAGCGCAGTTACCGAATCTATGTTTATGCTTAAAGGTCATTCATTGGAAAACCACAGCCACGAACTTAAGAAAGAGGTCTGGGTTGTAACAAGAGGCAAGGCAGAAGTTGAAATAAACGGTGAGAAACGCACTGTTTCTTCGGGCGATACAATTGAAATTATGCCCGGCACCGCCCACGGTGTTACCGCCATTACCGATTTCTTCTTTACCAAAATAGCATTCAGAGTAGAGGAATAATTAAAAAGACAGAGAATTAAAATTCTCTGTCTTTTGTTTTATCTGAATGCTTTTCGGTATTCGCTGGGTGTTACCTTGCAGTGCTTTTTGAAAAAGCGCGAGAAATATGAGGTGTCGGTTATGCCTACCTGTGCGGCAATTTCTTCAATTGATAAATCGGAAGCGGCTAAAAGGTTCATTGCCTTCATAAGTTTTAACCGGCTGAAGTAATTCTGCGGTGACATACCGAAGGCTTTTGTAAATTTTCTTATAAAATAGGTTGGTTGCATAAAAACCGTTGCCGAAAGTTCGCCTGTGCTTAAACTTTTATGGGTGGAATTTTTCATATACTCAATTGCGTTTTTAAAAACTTCCTTGTCTTTTTCTTTTGTGGTTAAACGCGCTTGTACGTAAAGTTTTATAATATTGGTAAGGTTGGCAACGGCGGCAAGGCTGTAAACGGGGTTTTTAAACATCTCTATTCGGTGAGAGTTTTCAAACAGTTCGCTCATAACATCTTTTTCGGCAATATCAACAACGTAGTCACCGTTTGTAAGACCTAACAGTTCTAAAAGGTTATTGCCATCACTTTCAGCCGAAAAAGCCATTTCATACATAACAAACCTTTCTGAAATATGGGTATAGGTGCGCATTTTCCCTCTTGGCAGAAAAGCCAATTGACCTGGGCGTATAATATACGCTTCGTCTTCTATAATTAAAAAGCATTCGCCCTCTAACACCCAGAAGAATGCGTCACCGCTGCCAATATGTCCCACAATATCGCCTTTCCATACAATAGGCGGTACGTACATAAAGGTGCTTTTGTGGCAAAGTGTTAAATCTTTAATTTCCGCAAGTTGGCGCATAAACAACCCTTCTTTGTGTAATTTTGTTTTAATAAGTGCAAAATAATACTAATTTGCAAAATAAACCCTTATTTTTAAAGGGCTTTATTTTTTATAAAAATGCAAAATAATCTATAAAAAGAAAAAATAATCCCTTTATGTTTTTATTTTAATGCTATAAAATAAAAATGTCAACTAATTTTAAAAGGGAGTTGGTAATTATGAAAAAATATGTACAGGTTGGCTGCGGAACGCGCGGTGTTTATATGTATTCAATACCGCTTGTTGAACGTTTTAGCGACGTTGGTGAACTTTGCGGTGTTTACGACGTAAACATTAAACGCGCGCAGCTTGTAAGCAAAAAGGTAGGCAAGGATATCCCCGTTTACACCGATTTTGATGAAATGCTAAGCAAGGTGAAACCCGATACCGTTATTGTTACGCCTATTGACCGTGAACATGATACTTACGTAATTAAGGCGTTAAAAGCGGGTTGTGATGTTATTTGCGAAAAACCGCTTACAACAACCTTTGAAAAAGCGCTTGCTATAAAGAAAGCTCAGGAAGAAAGCGGTAAAAACGTTATTGTTACCTTTAACCTTCGTTTTCATCCCTTCTTTTGGCGCATTAAAGAAATAGTTGCAACGGGTATTGTGGGTGACGTTTACAGCATTAACTACGAATGGATGCTTGATACAATTCACGGCGCAAGTTATTTCAGACGTTGGCACAGCGAAAGAAAAAATTCGGGTTCGCTTTTGGTACACAAATCCACACATCATTTTGATATCATAAACTGGATTTTAGGTCAGGACCCCGTTGAAGTTAACGCTATAGGTTCAAGACGTTTTTATGGAAGCGAAGCAAGTGAAGAAAAGGGCGAACGTTGTCTTACTTGCGAATATAAGGATAAATGTAAATATCCTTGCGATATAATAAACGAGCCTTTCTTAAAGGAATTCTATCTTGACTGCGAAGATGAAGACGGATACATAAGAGACAGATGTCTTTATTCAGATAAGATTGATATTGAAGACACGGTTAACTTAAGCGTTCGCTACAGCGGCGGAACAATGATGAACTATATGCTTACGGCACATTCGCCCTATGAAGGATTAAGACTTGTGCTTAACGGTAGTAAGGGACGTCTTGAAATAGGCAAAATTTTAGGCGATAAAGCAAACTTTAACCCCGATGTTGATAACTATATTAAGTTCTATAACCGCAACGGCGAAGTAATTGATATAGAAGCGGAATCTGAAGACGGCGGCGGTCACGGCGGTGCAGACCCGAAACTTCAGGAAAGTCTGTTCAGAGGTCACGAAGAAGAACCGCTTGGACAAATGGCAGATACCAGAGCGGGTATGATGTCTATTGGTATAGGTATGGCGGCAAATATTTCAATGGCAGAAAAGCGCCGTGTATTCTTAAAAGAATTTTTTGAAGAATTAAAAGATTATGAATAATACCGTAAAAATAAAAGGCGGTACGGTTGTAAGCGGCGGCGTTTGTAAAAAAGCCGACCTTTACTACCGTGACGGTAAAATAACTGCAATAAATACCGAATTGCCTTATGATGAAGTTATAAACGCCGAGGGTTTATACGTTTCGGCAGGGTTTATAGATACGCATCTTCACGGCGGCGGCGGCGCAGACTTTTTAGATGGCGGAAAACAGCCTATAATTGAAGCGGCGCATACGCATCTTGCCCACGGCACAACTTCGCTTCTTCCCACAACTCTTGCCTGTTCTTTTGACACCCTTATAACCTTTTTAAGCGATTTAAAAGAGGTAATGCTAAATAAGGAATGTAAGGCAAATATAATAGGCGCGCATTTGGAAGGCCCGTATTTTGCGCTTTCTCAAAGCGGCGCGCAGAATCCCAATTATATAAAAGCGCCCGAAGAAAAAGAATACGGCGAAATTATAAAAGAATACGGAAGTATTATAAAAAAGTGGAGTTTTGCACCCGAACTTGAAGGCGCAACAAAGTTTTGCAAGGCGCTTATTTCTGCGGGTATTGTTCCTTCAATTGCCCATAGCGAGGCTACCTTTGCCGACGTAAAGGCTGTGTACAACGAAGGACTTCGCCACTTAACGCATCTTTATTCATCTATGTCTACAATTACCCGAAAAAACGGCGAAAGGGTACTGGGCATAATTGAATCGGCATATTATTTTGACGATATAGATGCAGAAGTTATAGCCGACGGTAAACATTTACCGCCTGAACTTCTTAAAATAATTATTAAGTATAAAACACCAAATAATATCTGCCTTGTGACCGATGCCATGCGTGCGGCGGGAACTGATTTAAAAGAATCGTTTTTAGGCAGAAAAGGTGAAGAAACCCCTTGTATTATTGAAGACGGTATTGCAAAGCTTTACGACAGAACTTCTTTTGCAGGAAGTGTTGCTACGGCTGACAGGTTGGTAAGAACACTTGTTAAAGAGGTTGGAATAAATATTGCCGATGCAATAAAAATGATAACCGAAACCCCTGCAAGAATATTAAACCTTAACACAAAAGGAAAAATTGCAGAAGGCTATGATGCCGATATAGTAATATTCGATGAAAACATTAATATTAAATCCGTTATTGTAAACGGAAAAAAGGAGATATAATTATGGAACTCAGAATTTGTAAAGACCGCTATGAATTAGGCAAAAGCGCCGCAAAACTTACAGCGCAACTTATAAACGAAGCAATTAAAGAAAAAGGAAATGCCAGAATAGTGCTTTCCACAGGCGCTTCACAGTTTGATACAATTGCCGCGCTTGTAAATGAAGACGTTGATTGGAGCAAGGTTGAAATGTTCCACCTTGATGAATACGTTGACCTTCCCGAAACACATATTGCTTCCTTCCGTAAATATTTAAAGGAAAAATTCACAACCAAGGTTAATTTAAAGAAGGCTTATTTTGTTGAAGGCACAAAAGAAAACATTGAATATCTTACAAATGAAATAAGAAAAAGTGAAATTGACGTTGGCCTTATTGGTATTGGTGAAAATGCTCATATTGCGTTTAACGATCCCCCTGCAAACTTTGATACCGAAGACTCTTATATTGTTGTTAACCTTAACGATACCTGCAAACAGCAGCAGGTTGGCGAAGGTTGGTTCGATACTGTAGACGACGTTCCGAAACAGGCTGTTTCTATGTCGGTTAAGCAGATAATGAAGTGCAAAAACATTGTTTCCTGCGTTCCTTACGGTGTAAAGGCAAAGGCTGTTTACGATACCTTAAGCAATACGTTAACAAACAATATTCCTGCAACAATGCTTAAAACCCACGAAAACTTTACCCTTTACGTAGATGCCGATTCTGCAAAACTTTTAGAACTTCCTATTGTTTGGTAAAACTTTACAAAAATGCACCTATTTGCAACCTTTGTGTATTGACAAGCGTGATTTTTTATTATATAAAATAATTACACTTGTGTGATATGAAAGGTAAGAAGAATTATGCAGTATCAGGAAATTAGAGAACAAATATGCGACGTCTGTCATAAAATGTGGCAATTAGGTTGGGTTGCTGCAAACGATGGTAACGTAAGTGTAAAACTGCCCGACGGCAACTTTATGGCAACGCCTACAGGCATTAGCAAAAGTTTTATTACTCCCGAAAAGTTAGTTATTATTAACGATAAAGGCGAGGTTTTAGACGGCGCTCCCTATAAACCTTCAAGCGAAATAAAAATGCATCTTCGCTGTTATAAAGAACGCGAAGACGTAGGCGCGGTAGTACACGCTCATCCGCCCACAGCAACAGGCTTTGCGGTTGCAGGAAAAAGTTTAGACGAATATTCAATGATAGAAACCGTAATTGCCATAGGCTCTATTCCGCTAACCCCTTACGGCACACCCTCTACCGATGAAGTGCCCAATGCTATTGCGCCCTATCTTGCCGAACACGACGTTATGTTACTGCAAAATCACGGCGCATTAACCGTTGGCTGTGACCTTATAACCGCTTACTACAGAATGGAAACATTAGAACTTTTTGCGAAAATTTCACTTACCGCGCATCTTTTGGGCGGCGCTAAAGAAATAGAAAAAGAACAAATAGATAAACTTTTGTATCTGCGCGAAAATTACTACGGCGTAACAGGCAAACACCCCGGTTATAAGCATTACAACTAATCACAGGAGAAAGCAAGGATTAACACTGTCTTTGCTTTCTCTTTTTTATTGACAAAAAGTGCGGATTAATGTATTATAAATTTATAAACCAAAGGGGGATTTTTTATGGCAAAATTATTCAAAAATAATCAGCAGGCGGTAAATCTTTCACCGCGTCAGCGTCTTGAAAACAAGTATAACGGCGCAAAGGGCAATTTGTTGCTTGTTGTTGCTTTTACACTTATAAACGTTATTTTACTTGTTACAAACGCAAACACATATTTCTTGTTTTCTGCCTACGTTCCTTACTTCTTAGTAGATTTAGGAATGTTCTATTGCGGTAAATATCCAAGCGAATTTTACGCAGAATACTACCCTGATATGCCGTTTGTAAGTTCTTCTTTGTTCTATATAATAATAGCGGTTGCATTTGTTATTATTTTGCTTTATTTTATAAGTTGGCTGTTAATAAAAAAAGAAAAGAACGGTTGGCTTATTTTTGCCCTTGTTTTCTTTAGTTTTGATACGGCAATTATGTTCTTGTTTAACGGAATAAACTCTTCAATGATTATGGATATTCTTTTCCACGCTTGGGTTATTTATTCTCTTGCTATTGGCATTGATGCGTACAAAAAGCTTAAAAAGCTTGATATGGAAGAAGCCGAAATGCAGAATGCCGAATTTTCTGCCGAAGCAGAAACTGCTCAAAGTGAACCTATACTTAACGGCGAAGAAAATATTAACTTAACTGAATAAATATGAGTGATTTTAAAAGAAAAACCAAAATAATGGACGACATTGCGGTGTCACGCGCATTAGCCCGTATTTCTCACGAAATTATAGAACGTAATAAGGGCGTAGAAAATATATGTATTTTAGGCATTAAAACAAGGGGTTTGCCCTTGGCAGAAAAAATTGCCGAAAACTTAAAGCGTATAGAAGGCGTAAGTCTGCCTGTCGGTTATCTCGATATAACCCGCCATCGCGATGATTTAAGTGAAGATCAGAAAAGTCTTATGTCGGGCGAATGCCATATTCCCTGTGATATTAACAATAAAACCGTTATATTGGTAGATGACGTTATTTACACGGGCAGAACTACACGCGCCGCAATTGAAGCCGTGTTTGCTTCGGGCAGACCAAGTGTGTTACAACTTGCCGTACTTGTAGACCGCGGTCACCGTGAACTTCCTATAAGACCTGATTATATAGGCAAAAACGTACCTTCTTCCAAAAACGAAAAAATTTCGGTTCTAGTGCAGAATATAGATACCGAAACGGCGGTTTATATATGCGAAAAAAATTAAAAAAATATCATTGTTTTCCATTGACAAAAAATATATAAAGTGATATAATATTTCAAGTTTAAGAATCTTTAAGTTCGATCCCGTGAGGTCGGCAAGATAAAGCTACACTCGGTGCGCCGTGTGTGTATTGTTGTGCTGAAGTCTTGCCGAATACGGCAAGACTTTTTTGTTAGAAAGGAACGCTATGACACACTTTGATAACAACAAATTAAAAGAGTTGTATAACGCCGCCAAAACAAGTATTGAAAGCGGTTCTGGTGTCTTTTTCTCTTCTGATAAATCTTATGTTGTTTTTCCCGGTTTTTGCGATGTGCACGTTCATTTTCGCGAACCGGGATTTTCTTATAAAGAAACCATAAAAACGGGTTCTTTAAGCGCGGCGGCAGGAGGATATACCGATGTTTGTACAATGCCTAATTTAAACCCCGTGCCCGATAGCGCAGAGCATTTAAACGAACAACTAAGCATAATAGAAAAAGATGCCGTTATAAACGTTTATCCTTACGCTTCAATTACGGTGGGGCAAAAGGGCGAAACTTTAAGCGATATGGAAGCCTTAAGCCAAAAGAGTATTGCTTTTTCAGATGACGGCAGAGGCGTTCAAAACGAAGACCTTATGCGAAAGGCTATGTTAAAGGCAAAAGAACTTAATAAAATGATAGTTGCCCACTGCGAAGTAAACGAACTTTTAAAAGGCGGCTACATTCACGATGGCGAATATGCCAAAAAACACAACCATAAAGGCATTTGTTCCGCAAGTGAGTATGAACAGATAAAAAGAGATATAGAACTTGTTAAAGAAACGGGCTGCGCTTACCACGTTTGCCACATTTCCTGTAAAGAAAGCGTTGAACTTATAAGAAATGCTAAAGCGCAGGGCGTTAATATTACCTGCGAAACAGGGCCTCATTACCTTGTTATGGATGACAGTTGTTTAAAAGAAGACGGCAGATTTAAAATGAATCCTCCGCTTAGAGGTAAAGAAGACAGAGAAGCGCTTGTAAAGGGCATAATAGACGGTACTATAGATATGATAGCAACCGATCACGCGCCGCACAGCGCCGAAGAGAAATCAAAAGGGCTTGAAAAAAGCGCTTTCGGTGTTGTAGGTCTTGAAACCGCTTTCAGCGTACTTTATACCGACCTTGTTAAAACGGGCGTTATAACACTTGAACGGCTTATTGAACTGTTAAGTTTTAACCCGCGGAAACGCTTTAATATAAACACAAACAGTTATTGTATATGGAATCTTGACAAAGAATACGTAATTAATCCCGAAAACTTTAAAAGTATGGGTAAAGCAACCCCCTTTAAAGGCAAAAAGGTTTTCGGTGAATGTATAGCAACAGTAATAAACGGAAAAATTGTGTACAGTAAAACGGAGGAAGAATAAAATGGCTAAAAGAACAGACTTAAAGAAAATTATGATTATCGGCTCGGGTCCTATAGTAATAGGACAAGCGGCAGAATTTGACTACGCGGGAACACAGGCGTGTCTTGCGTTAAAGGAAGAAGGTTACGAAGTTGTGCTTTGTAACTCTAACCCCGCAACCATTATGACCGATACTTCTATTGCCGATAAAGTATATATGGAACCGCTTACTCTTGAATACGTTGCAAAAATACTTCGCTATGAAAGACCAAACGCAATTATACCGGGTATTGGCGGACAAACAGGCTTAAACCTTGCAATGCAACTTGAAAAGAAGGGCGTTTTAAAGGAATGCGGCGTTGAACTGCTTGGTACTTCTTCAGAAAGTATTGAACTTGCAGAAGACCGCGAAATGTTTAAAGAACTTTGTTTGCGCATTGGTGAGCCTGTAATTCCTTCGCAAATAACCTATAATCTTGAAGAAGCAAAAAAAGCCGCAGAAGAAATAGGCTACCCCGTTGTTTTGCGCCCTGCTTTTACTTTAGGCGGTACAGGCGGCGGGTTTGCTTATAATGAAAAAGAATTGCTTGAAATTGGTGTAAATGCATTTAAACTTTCGCCCGTTCATCAGGTTCTTATTGAAAAAAGCGTTAAGGGTTACAAAGAAATTGAATTTGAAATGATGCGTGACTCTAAAGATAACGTTATTACCATTTGCGGAATGGAAAACGTTGACCCCGTAGGTGTTCACACCGGCGACTCAATAGTTGTTGCTCCTATTCTTACTTTAAACGATAAAGATTTAAAAATGCTTAACGACAGCGCAATTAAACTTATCCGCGAACTTAAAATTGAAGGCGGCTGCAACGTTCAGTTTGCGCTTAATCCCGAAACGAGTGAATATTACCTTATAGAAGTAAATCCGCGCGTTTCACGTTCTTCGGCACTTGCTTCAAAGGCAAGTGGATACCCAATTGCGCGAGTAACCGCAAAAATTGCTGTTGGTATGGAACTTTCCGATATCACTCTTGCAAACACAACTGCGGCAAAACAGCCCAGTCTTGATTACATTGTTGCAAAACTTCCGCGTTTCCCATTTGATAAATTTGCAACCGCATCTAACAAACTGGGTACTCAAATGAAAGCAACGGGCGAAGTTATGGGCATAGGCTCTAACCTTTGCGAATGTTTACTTAAATCGGTAAGATGCCTTGAAACAGGCGCAATGCACTTCCATTTGCCCAAGTTTGATAATAAATCAAAAGAAGAACTTTTCAGTTATATTTCGGATTTTAAAGACGACACAATTTTTGCCGTTACAGAACTTTTAAGACTTGGTGTTTCCACAGCGGAACTTCACGAAAAAACCAAGATAACCGAATACTTCTTAATAGCGCTTAAAGAAATTGTAGATATGGAAAAATCCCTTAAAGAAAATAAGGGTGATATTGAAGTATTAAAAGCGGCAAAGAAGATGGGATTTGGCGATTTCTTTATTTCAAAACTCTGGGGAATGCCCGAAACCGAAGTATTTGCGCTAAGAAAGAATAACGGCATTATGCCCGTTTATAAAATGGTAGATACTCTTCATACCGATGCGTATATTCCTTATTTCTATTCTTCTTATACCGATGAAAATAAGTCCCGCCTTACCGATAAAAAGAAAATTATTGTTTTAGGCGCAGGACCAATCCGTATAGGTCAGGGTGTAGAGTTCGACTATTCTACCGTTCACGCCGTTACCACCATTAAAAAATCGGGTTACGAGGCTATTATTATAAACAATAACCCCGAAACCGTTTCTACCGATTACACAACAGCCGATAAACTTTATTTTGAACCTCTTTGTACCGAAGACGTTATGAACATTATAGAGTTTGAAAAGCCCGAGGGCGTAATTGCTTCGCTTGGCGGACAAACCGCTATAAACCTTGCTCAGCCTCTTTATGACCGCGGCGTTAAAATAATAGGCACCGACTGTCAGGCAATTGACCGCGCAGAAAACCGCGATGCATTTGAAAAGTTGCTTTCTGAACTTCAAATTCCGCAGCCTAAAGGCAAAGCCGTTACCAAAATTGAAGACGGCGTTGCTGCTGCCAAGGAAATAGGATACCCTGTGCTTGTACGCCCCTCTTTCGTTTTGGGCGGCAGAGCAATGCAAATAGTAACAAGCGAAGAACAACTTCGTCATTATCTTAAAACCGCCACTGAATTAGATGAAGACAGACCTGTGCTTGTAGATAAGTATATTCAGGGTAAAGAAGTTGAAATCGATGCGATTTGTGACGGCAGAGACGTATTTGTTCCGGGTATTATGGAACTTGTTGAAAGAACGGGTATTCACAGCGGTGACTCTATAAGCGTTTACCCCACTTTCAGTATTTCAAATAAGGTTAAAGGCACAATTCTTCAGTATGCTAAAAAGTTGGGCATTGGTATAGGCATTATCGGACTTTTCAATATTCAGTTTATTGTAGACGAAAACGATGAAGTGTTTATTATTGAAGTTAATCCGCGTTCCAGCCGTACAGTACCCTTCCTTTCTAAAGCAACAGGCTACAGCCTTGCCGATATTGCTACCGAAGTTATTATGGGCAAGAGCCTTAAAGAACAGGGAATATTTGAAATTTATCCCGAAGAGAAAAAACGTTGGTACGTAAAAGTTCCTGTGTTCTCTTTCAATAAAATACACGGCTTAGATGCTTACCTTTCACCCGAAATGAAATCCACAGGCGAAGCAATTGGTTATGACGATAAGTTAAACCGTGCGCTTTATAAAGCGCTTCAGGCGTCGGGTATGAAACTTCAGAACTACGGTACTGTTTTCGCAACAATTGCCGATAAAGACAAACAGGAAGCATTAGAACTTATACGCCGTTTCTACAACTTGGGCTTTAACATTGAAGCTACAAAGGGTACGGCAGAATTCCTTAAAGCCAACGGAATTCGCACTCACGTTCACGGTAAAATAAGCGAAGGTAATGAAGATATAGCAACTGCGCTTCGTCAGGGCCATATTGCTTACGTTATTAACACAAGAGATATGAGTTCTCACGGAACGGTTAGTGACGGTTTTGAAATAAGAAAACTTGCTACGGAAAACAATATTACAATGTTTACTGCGCTTGATACCGTAAGAGTATTGCTTGACGTTCTTGAAGAAACCACACTTTGCGTTTCCACAATTGATGCGTGAGGAAGTATAAATGAAACAAACAGTTTTTGAAATAAAAGAAAATGTAGCGCTAACAAGCACCGTTTATAAAATGGTGCTTGCAGGTGATACAGCTAATATTAAAACGGGCCAGTTTGTTAATATTCTTATTGAAGGTTTATATTTGCGCCGTCCTATTTCGGTGTGCGACTGCGAAAACGGAATACTTACCCTTGTTTATAAAGTTGTAGGCAAAGGCACCGAAGTTATGAGCAAAATGGAAAACGGCGAAAAATTAGACGTATTAACAGGGCTTGGCAACGGTTACGATATGTCTTTTGCAGGTGAAAATCCCGTTTTAATTGGCGGCGGAGTTGGCGTTCCACCGCTATATATGCTTGCTAAAAAACTTATAGAAAACGGCAAAAAAGTAAGCGTGATTTTAGGTTTTAACACAAAAGAAGAAATTTTTTACGAAAACGAATTTAAAAATCTTGGCGCAGAAGTTTATGTAACCACCGTAGACGGCAGTTACGGAACGAAGGGTTTTGTTACTGATGTTCTTTGCGGCGTTGATTACAGTTATTTTTATACTTGCGGTCCCGAACCTATGTTAAAAGCGGTTTATAACACCGCCAAAACTTCAGGACAGTTCAGTTTTGAAGAACGTATGGGTTGCGGATTCGGCGCTTGTATGGGTTGTTCTTGTAAAACCGTAACGGGAAACAAGAGAATCTGTAAGGAAGGTCCCGTGCTGTTTAAGGAGGATATACTATGGAAAAATTAAAAGTAAACCTTTGCGGCATAGAACTTGATAACCCAATAATCCCCGCAAGCGGAACTTTTGGCTTCGGTTATGAGTTTGCCGATATTTACGATATAAACATACTTGGTACTTTTTCTTTTAAGGGCACAACCCGTGAAGCTCGTTTCGGTAACCCCACACCGCGAATAGCCGAATGTAACGTTGGTATGATAAACGCCGTAGGACTTCAGAATCCGGGTGTAGAAAAGGTAATAAGCGAAGAACTTCCGAAACTTAAAAAATGCTTTAACAAAAAGGTTATGGCAAACGTAAGCGGTTTTTCGGTGGAAGATTATAAGGAAACTTGCCGACTTCTTGACAGCGAGAACCAGATTGGCTGGTTTGAAGTAAATATAAGTTGTCCCAACGTTCATGGCGGCGGAATGAGTTTCGGCACTTCGCCCGAAGCGGCGGCAGAGGTTACAAGGGCTGTAAAAAGCGTTACAACCAAACCTGTGTTTATAAAACTTTCCCCTAACGTTACCGATATTGTAAGTATAGCAAAGGCTTGTGAAGAAGCAGGTGCCGACGGTATAAGCCTTATAAATACTTTACTTGGTATGCGAATAGATTTAAAAACAAAAAGACCTGTAATTGCCAATAAGATGGGCGGTTTTTCGGGCCCTGCTATTTTCCCCGTAGCCGTAAGAATGGTTTATCAGGTTGCAAATGCTGTAAACATTCCTGTAATAGGTATGGGCGGTGTAAGCAACGCTGAAGACGTAATTGAAATGATGCTTGCGGGTGCAACAGCGGTAGAAGTGGGCGCGGCAAATTTAGTTGACCCCTTTGCTTGTAAGAAAATTATTGAAGATCTGCCGCGAGTAATGGAAAAATACGGCATAAACAGTCTTGCCGAAATTATAGGAGGAGCAAAATAATGGGAAAAGACGTAATTATTGCTTGCGATTTTGCTAGTAAAGAACAAACTTTAGAATTTTTAGATAAATTCAGCGGTAAAAAACCTTTTGTGAAAATAGGAATGGAACTTTTTTATGCTGAAGGTCCGTCAATTGTTAAGGAAATAAAGGCAAGAGGTCACAAAATCTTTTTAGATTTAAAACTTCACGACATTCCTAACACCGTTAAAAAGAGTATGGCTGTACTTTCGCGCTTAGACGTTGATATGTGTAATCTTCACGCAGGCGGAACAAGCCGTATGATGACTGCCGCGCTTGAAGGATTAACCAGAGAAGACGGCACAAGACCAATGCTTATTGCCGTTACACAACTTACTTCCACCGACCAAGAGGCTATGGAAAAGGATTTGCTTATTAAGGAACCTATAGATAAGGTTGTTATGCATTATGCAAAGAATGCAAAAGATTCAGGTCTTGACGGTGTTGTATGTTCTCCCCTTGAAGCAGGAAAAGTACACGATACCTGCGGAAGCGATTTTGTAACGGTAACCCCGGGTGTTCGCTTTGCCGACGGTGATATAGGCGACCAGAAACGCGTTATGACACCTGCTCAGGCAAAAGAAATAGGCTCTGATTATATTGTTGTAGGCAGACCTATTACCGCCGCCGCTGACCCCGTAGCCGCTTATGAACGCTGCGTAGCAGAATTTGTTGGATAAACATTTATAAAATTTATTATCGGGCTTAAATGTTTTTATAAAGGAGAGTAATCAATGAAAAAGAAAGTATTGGTAATTGTTTTAGCATTATTAACAGTTTGTACTTTAATGTGTGGATGCTCATCAGGAAAAAACTTTAGCAACGGAACGTCAAACATAGAAAATGATAGTTTGGGAGACTTTTTTCAAGATAGTACAACCGATATGGAAACAGAGGAATCAACCACAGATTCAGGTGTTTCAACCAACCGTAAAATTATTGAAAAAGTTTTCTTAAGTGCACAAACTAAGGAATTTGATTCGCTTGTTGAAAAACTTAATAACGAGATTAAAACAATAGGAGGATATATAGAAAACTCTCAAATCTCGGGAAATTCTTACAGCGATTATAACAGCAACCGACACGCGCGTTTAATTATAAGAATCCCTTCGGAAAAAAGCGAATCGTTTACTTCTTTTGTATCTAAAAACAGTACGGTAACAAATAAGGAAATAGAAACCGAAGACGTTACATTAGCGTACGTTGATACAGAAAGCCGCATTAAAGCGTTAAATACCGAAAAAGAAACTTTGGAGCGTTTGTTAAAAAATGCTTCCTCTATGGATGACGTTATTAAAATTCAATCCCGCTTAACCGAAGTTATTTATGAAATAGAATCGTACGAATCTAAACTTCGCACTTACGATAATTTAATTGAATACACAACGGTTACCGTTAATATTTATGAAGTTGAAAAAGTAGCCATTGTTGAAAAACAAAACGCATGGCAGAAAATCTGGAATAACTTAAAAAACAACACACAAGACATTATTTCAGGTCTTGTTAGTTTGTTTGTATTCTTTGTAAGTGCAATTCCGTATTTAATTATTTTAGGTTTACTTTTAATCGTTGTTGTGGTTCTTTATAAAAAGAAAAAAAGAAACAAACTTAAAAGCAACCAAGAACAAAACTCAGAATTAAAACAATAAAAATCTTAACATACAAGGAGAAACAAAAATGAAAAAACTTATTGCAACCGATTTACTTTCTATAAAGGCTGTATTTTTCCGCCCCGAAGAACCTTTTACCTGGGCAAGCGGAATTAAAAGCCCTGTTTATTGCGATAACCGTTTAACCCTTACCGCGCCTAAGGTAAGAAACGATGTTGAAAACGGTCTTGCTAAGCTTATTAAAGAGCATTTTGCCGATGCCGAAGTTCTTATGGGTACTTCTACAGCGGGTATTGCTCATGCCGCTATTACAGCGCATCTTCTTGATATGCCAATGGGTTACGTTCGTTCGGGCAATAAAGACCACGGCAGACAAAACCAGATAGAAGGCAAACTTGAAAAAGGTCAGAAGGTTGTTGTTGTGGAAGACCTTATTTCTACAGGCGGCAGCGTTATTGAAGTTGTAAACGTACTTCGTGAAGCAGACGCCGAAGTTTTAGGCGTTGTAAGCATCTTTACTTATGGTATGCAAAAAGGTCTTGACCGTTTAAAAGAAGCAAATGTTATTAACTATTCTTTAACCGATTTTGATACAATTGCTCAGGTTGCTGCCGATGAGGGTTATATTGCAACTGAAGATATAAAACGTCTTATTGCTTTCCGTAATAATCCTTCAGATGAAAGCTGGATCGGTGCATAATAATGAGAAGTATAATCAATATTCTCGATTTTTCGGTAGAAGAACTTGAAAAGTTAATTTCTGTTGCCGATGATATTATAGAAAACCCTTGGAAATACCACGAAAGTTGTATGGGCAAAAAACTTGCTACCTTGTTTTTTGAACCCTCAACACGTACGCGCCTTTCCTTTGAAGCCGCTATGTTAGAACTCGGCGGAAGCGTTTTGGGCTTTTCAGAAGCAAGCAGTTCTTCTGCGGCTAAGGGTGAAAGTATGGCAGACACAGCCAAAATAATAAGTTGCTATGCCGATATTATGGCTATCCGCCATCCAAAAGCAGGTGCGCCAAGTGTTGCGGCGGCAAATGCAACTATTCCCGTTATCAATGCGGGTGACGGCGGTCATTTTCATCCAACACAAACCTTAACCGACCTTTTAACCATTCACCGTGAAAAGGGACGATTAGACAATCTTACTATCGGTCTTTGCGGAGATTTACTTTACGGCAGAACCGTACATTCGCTTATTTCGGCAATGTCGCGATACAGCGGTATAAAAATAGTGCTTATTTCTCCGGAAGAATTAAGACTTCCCGATTACGTTAAAAACGATTATTTGGAAAAAACAGGTGTGCCTTATACCGAGGTAACAAGTCTTGATGAAGCAATAAGCGAACTTGATATACTTTATATGACACGAATACAGCGTGAACGTTTTGACAGTGAAGAAGAATATAAACGTCTTGAAGGTTTTTATATTCTTAATGCTGAAAAACTTAAGAAAGCAAAACAAGACCTTTGTATTTTACATCCTCTGCCCAGAGTAAACGAAATAAGCGTAGACGTAGATGCCGACCCCCGCGCTTGTTACTTCAAACAGGCGCTTTACGGTAAATATATAAGAATGGCGCTTATTTTAAAACTGTTAAGCGATAAGAAAAACAACTTTACACCCGAAGGCGAGGTAAGCAAAACTCATAAATGCACCTCAAACGGTTGTATAATGAGCATTGAACAGGAACTTGAACAAAGAATTCTTGTTGATGAAAACGGAAAATGCCGTTGCGCTTACTGTGAAGCAGAACTTTAATGTATATTAAAGTTAAATAGTATAACAATAAATGGGTCAAATAAGAGGTGTTTTTTATGCTGAAAATTTATAAAAGTGTTGAAGAACTTGTTGGCAATACTCCATTGTTTGAGCCCGTTTGCTTAGAACAAGAACTTAACCTTTGCGCAAACCTTTATTTAAAACTTGAATACTTCAACCCTGCGGGCAGTATTAAAGACCGCGCCGCAAAACAAATGATAATTGATGCCGAACAAAGCGGAGAATTAAAGGCGGGAGGTACAATAATTGAAGCCACAAGCGGTAATACGGGCATTGGCCTTGCCGCTGTATCAACCTCACGCGGGTACAGAGTAATTATAGTTATGCCCGACACTATGTCGGTTGAAAGACGCACCCTTATGAAAGCCTACGGCGCAGAATTAGTGCTTACCGACGGCAAAAAGGGTATGAAAGGCGCCATAGAAAAAGCGGAAGCCTTAAAACGCGAAATAAAGGGCGCAATAATAATGGGGCAGTTTGTAAACAAATCAAATGCCAAGGCGCATTATAATACAACAGGCCCCGAAATTTATAATGATCTGAACGGCGAAGTGGATATACTTGTTGCAGGCGTTGGAACGGGCGGAACCATAACGGGTGCCGGTAAGTATTTAAAAGAGCAAAACAAAGATATAAAAATTGTTGCCGTAGAACCCAAAAACAGCGCTGTATTATCTGGCGAGGCTGCAGGACCTCACGGTCTTCAGGGCATAGGAGCGGGTTTTATTCCCGAAGTGTTAGATACAGGCGTTATAGACCAAATAATAAAGGTTGAAGAAAAAGACGCTTATTTTGCCGCAAGACTACTTGGCGCTAAAGAAGGCATTTTTACCGGCATTTCTTCGGGCGCGGCTTTGTTTGCGGCAATAGAACTTGCCGGACAAAACGAAAATAAAAACAAAAAAATAGCAGTCATTCTGCCCGACACAGGCGACCGCTATTTATCTACCGCTATGTTTGAATAACATTATATATCTAATCAAAACAGTTGAAATATGAACAAAACAAGTGGCAGCCTCACATTTAAGCGAGACTGCCATTGTTTTTGTTTATTCTTCTCTGAACTGCAGTGAATAAAGGTCTTTGTAAATTCCGCCTTTTGAAAGTAATTCTTCGTGTGTGCCTTTTTCCAATACCCTGCCGTCGTCTATAACCGCAATTTCATCGGCATTTTTAATGGTGGAAAGTCGGTGCGCAACAACCAAGGTTGTTCTGCCTTTGCAAAGTTCGTCAAGGGCTTTTTGAATAAGTATTTCGGTAGTGTTATCAAGTGCGCTTGTTGCTTCGTCAAGAATAAGTATTTTTGGGTTTTTAAGGAAAACACGGGCAATACTAAGGCGCTGTTTCTGTCCGCCCGAAAGTCGCACACCGCGTTCGCCTATTTCGCTGTCATAACCGTTTTCAAGTGTCATAACGTAATCGTGAATATTTGCTTTTTTTGCGGCGTCTATAACTTCTTCATCACTTGCATCGGGGCGTCCGTAAAGAATGTTATCCTTTATACTTCCGCTGAACAGAAATACGTCTTGCTGAACAATGCCAATATTTTTACGAAGCGATTCAAAGGTAATATCGTTAACGTTAATTCCGTCAATAAGCACTTCGCCCTGTTCTACACGGTAGAAGTTCGGAATAAGGTGGCAAAGGGTTGTTTTTCCTCCGCCGGAGTGACCCACAAGCGCTAATTTCTGACCTTTTTTAATATCAAGGCTTATATTGTCAAGCACTTCGCTGTTTTCTTCATCATAGGCAAAACTTACGTTTTTAAAGCTAATATTACCCTCTACGTTTTCAATGGGTTTAGCGCCATCGTTTTCTTTTTCGGGTTTTTCTTCAAGAACTTCAAGAAAACGAGAAAATCCTGAAACACCGTTCTGATACTGTTCCATAAAACCAATAAGCGTGGTTACGGGATTTATAAACACGTTAACCGAAACAATAAAGGTGGTGTAATCGCCAAAACTTATTTTTCCTGCATAAAGGAACAAACCGCCCGCAATTATTATAATAACGTTAAATACGTCGGTTATAAACTTAGAAGAAGAATGGAATTGTCCCATAGCCTTATACGCCTTTTTACAGGAAGAAACAAAAAGCAGATTATTTTTTTCAAACTTTTCAAATTCTTTTTTACTGTTTGCAAAGGCTTTTGTAACGCGAATGCCCGTAATACTGCTTTCGGTAGCGGCATTTATTCCCGCCGTTGTAACTCTTCTTTCTTTAAAAGCATCGCGCATACGGCTTCTGAAAACGTAAGAAACAACAAGCAACACGGGAACACAGGCAAATATTATAAGTGTAAGTCCAACGTGAAGCGTGCAAAGATAAATAAAGGAAACAATTATTGAAAGCGAACTTATAATTATGTTTTCGGGACCGTGGTGAGCAAGTTCGGCAATATCAAACAAATCGTTTGTAATGCGCGAAAGTATTTGTCCCGTTTCGTTTTTATCGTAATAAGAATAGGGCAAGGTTTGTAAATGCTTAAACATATCTCTGCGCATTTGAGCCTGAATGCCTGTGCCTATTAAATGTCCGTAATACTGAACAAAGTACATTAAAAACATTCTTATAATATAAAGACCTAACACCAACAAACCGAAAAAAACAATACCGTTAACATTTTTTTCGGGAATATAATCGTTAAGCATTTTGTTGGTGGCTATAGGATAAATCATTCCTATAATTGAAATAAGAAGCGATGCCGTCATATCAAGCGAAAACAGCAGTTTATAAGGTTTATAATAATGAATGAATTTTTTTAACATATTTTTACTCCTCTTTTAATTCATTTTATTTTATCATAAAAATTTTTTAATTTCAATTATGCTTGTAAAGATTTATTAAATAATGTATAATATTTATAAATTATTTATATATTTCATTTAGGAGATGATTTTGTGCTTAGAAATATTTGTATAAAAGATTTCAAAGAAAATATATTTGAACTTATTTCAAAAGAAACAATGCTTATAACGGCAGGAACGCCTGAAAACTGCAATACTATGACGGCATCGTGGGGTTTTATGGGCGAAATGTGGGCAAAAGAATGCGTTGCCGCAGTGGTACGTCCTCAGCGCCACACAATGTCTTTTATAGAACGTGAAGAATATTTTACACTTTGCTTTATGGGTACCGATGAAAAGGCTAAGTCTATACACAAGGTTTGCGGTTTTACATCGGGCAGAGATGTAAATAAAATAGAAAAAGCAGGTCTTACACCGCTTGGCAACGAAAAATACACTTATTTTGACGAAGCCAGACTAATTATTGTTTGCAAAAAACTTTATTCTCACCCTTTAAGTGAAGCGGGTTTTGTTGACAGCGCCGTTGTTGAAAACTGCTATAAAGAAAACGACTTCCACAACCTTGTTATAGGAAGTATTGAGCGTATTTATGTAAAAGAGAATGCATAATTACCAAAAAAATGAATAATATGCACTAATATGCAACAATTATGAATAAAAATTTTAAAAAACACCCTATTTTACTTGACAATAGGGTGTTTTTTTATTATAATAAAATGCATAAAAATTCAAAATAGGGAAGTATTTTTTAAAAATGGCAAAAGTATTTATAGACGGAAGCGCAGGAACAACGGGGCTTCGTATTCACGAAAGACTTAAAAACAGAAACGATATAGAACTTATAACTTTAAGTGAAGAATTCAGAAAAGATAACGCGGCGCGAAAACAAGCGTTAAACAGCGCCGATATTGCTTTTTTGTGTTTGCCCGATGCGGCGGCAAAAGAAGCGGTATCTTTTATTGAAAACAGCACTACCGCAGTTATTGATACGTCAACTGCCCACCGAACTCTTGAAGATTGGGCATACGGTTTTCCCGAACTAAACGGTCAGTATGAAAAAATAAAGAATTCAAAGCGTATAGCAAACCCTGGCTGCCATGCAACAGGCTTTATTTCGCTTATTGCGCCGCTTAGCGAGAACGGAATAATAGAAAAAAGCATAAAACTTTCCTGCTTTTCTTTAACGGGTTATTCGGGCGGCGGTAAAAAAATGATAGCTGAATATGAAGACGAAAACCGTGACGTTTTGTATAACGCGCCCCGTATGTACGGTCTTTCGCAAACACATAAACATCTTCCCGAAATGTCTAAAGTTTGCGGACTTTTATATGAACCTGTGTTTTGCCCTGTTGTTGCTCCGTTTTATTCGGGAATGCAGGTAACAATAGGTCTTAACAAGCAAGACGTAATTGGTGGAATTGATAAAATAAAGTCTGTTTATAAAGATTACTATAAAACGGGACTTGTTCAGTTTTGTGAAAATGCCGATGAAAACGGTTTTCTTTCGGCAAACGCTTTAAGCGGTAAAGATAATTTACAAATAGCCGTTTTCGGAAACGATGAGCGTATTCTTCTTGTAAGCCGATTCGATAACTTAGGCAAAGGCGCTTCGGGTGCCGCAATACAGAATATGAATATACTGCTGGGCGTCGATGAAAAAACGGGATTAGAAATATAAAGAGGTAGAAAAATGAATATTATAAATGGCGGCGTTTGTGCCGCAAAAGGTTTTAAGGCAAGCGGTGTTCACTGCGGAATAAGAAAAAACAGAACAAAGAATGATTTATCGCTTATAGTAAGCGATGTCCCTTGTACTGCGGCGGCGGTATATACAACAAATCTTGTAAAAGGCGCGCCACTTACAGTTACAAAAAAACATATAGAAAACGGTGTTGCTCAGGCAATTATCTGCAACAGCGGAAATGCAAATACCTGTAATGCCAACGGCATAGAAATTGCCGAAGAAATGAGCAGTCTGGTTGCAAATGCCCTTAATATTAATGCAAACGACATTGTGGTAGCATCAACGGGTGTTATAGGACAACCTCTTGATATTACGCCAATAAGGAACGGTATACCCGCCCTTGTTGAAAATTTATCGGAAAACGGCGGCGAAGAAGCGGCGCTTGGTATTATGACCACCGATACCGTTAAAAAGGAAATAGCCGTTGAGTTTTATATTGGCGAAAAGAAATGCAGAATAGGCGGTATTGCCAAGGGAAGCGGAATGATACATCCCAATATGGCAACAATGCTTGTGTTTATCACAACCGACGTTAATATTTCTGCCGAAATGTTAAGTAAAGCGCTTCGCGGCGATATTGCAAACACATTCAATATGATAAGCGTAGACGGCGATACTTCCACTAACGATATGGTAACCGTTCTTGCAAACGGCAAAGCAGAAAACGAAATAATTAACAGCGAAAGCGAAGATTTCAATACCTTTATGAAAGCGCTTAACACGGTAAACGTTCACCTTTGCAGAATGATTGCGGGTGACGGTGAAGGCGCAACAAAACTTCTTGAATGTAAAGTAAACGGCGCGCTTGATAACGAAACTGCAAAAACCGTTGCAAAAAGCGTTATTTGTTCTTCACTTTTAAAGGCGGCTATGTTCGGCGCCGATGCAAACTGGGGCAGAGTCCTTTGCGCTATAGGTTACAGCGGCGCAACGGTAGACGTTGAAAAAATAGACGTTTCCTTTAAATCAAATAAAGGTGAAATTCTTGTTTGCAAAGACGGCGCAGGCGTTGATTTTTCTGAAGAAAAGGCAAAAGAAATTCTTCTTGAAAAAGAAATAGAAATTCTTATATCTTTAAACAGCGGTAACTGTAGCGCTACGGCATACGGTTGCGATTTAACTTATGAATACGTTAAAATAAACGGTGATTACAGAACTTAAAAGGAAGAAATTATGGATAATATGTTTTCAAATGCGCAACGCGCGGAAGTGCTTACACAGGCGCTCCCCTATATAAAAAGGTATAACGGTAAGGTTGTTGTTGTAAAATACGGCGGCAACGGTATGATAAACGAACAACTTAAAGAACAGGTTATGGAAGATATTGTTCTTTTGTGGCTTATAGGCGTAAAAATAGTGCTTGTTCACGGCGGAGGCCCCGAAATAAACGAACTTATGAATAAATTAGGCAAAAAAGCCGAGTTTGTTGACGGACTCAGAGTTACCGATAAGGAAACCGTAGATATTGTTCAGATGGTACTTGCGGGCAAGGTTAACAAAACCCTTGTAAATATGCTTGAAATGAACGGCGGTAAGGCAATTGGGCTTTCAGGTATGGACGGCAGACTTATAGAAGCAAAAATAAAGAACGAAAAATTAGGTTTCGTTGGTGAAATAGTAAATATAAATATTGAACCCGTTACCGATTTGCTTGATAACGGCTATATCCCTGTTATTTCAACCGTAGGCTGTGATAAAGACGGTAATACATATAATATAAACGGCGATACAGCGGCGGCATACATAGCAGGCGCATTAAATGCCGAAAGTTTAATAATGATGACCGATATAGACGGAATACTGCGCGATAAAGACGATGCTTCCACGCTGATAAGCGAAATAACTACTGCTGACGCTAAAAAACTTTACGAAGAAGGTGTTGTTTCGGGCGGTATGATACCAAAGGTAGACTGTTGTATAGAAGCAGTTAACAAGGGTGTTAAAAACGTATTTATAATGAACGGTAAAGTTCCTCATTCAATTCTTATGGAATTACTTACCGATGAAGGCGCAGGAACACTTGTAAAGAAGGGTTAAAATGAGTATTAAAGAACTTGATAAAGAATATGTTGCGCATACCTATAACAGGTTTGATATAAGTATTATTTCGGGAAAAGGTTCAATTCTTGTAGATGAAAACGGCAAAGAATATATAGATATGGGATCGGGTATTGGCGTTACTTCATTCGGCTTTAACGATGAAGAGTGGAAAAATGCGGTAACCGAGCAAATAAACAAGGTTCAGCATACCTCTAACCTTTATTATACCGAACCCTGTGCGCGTCTTGCCGAACTTTTATGTAAAAAAACAGGAATGAGTAAGGTGTTTTTCTCTAATTCGGGTGCCGAGGCTAACGAATGCGCCATAAAGGTTGCGCGTAAATATGCCGCCGAACACAAAGGAAGTGACTGTTATACAGTAGTTACCCTTAAAAACAGTTTTCACGGCAGAACACTTACAACGCTTTCGGCAACAGGGCAAGAGCATTATCACGAACTTTATAATCCGCTTACACCCGGATTTGATTACACTTCGGCAAACTGCTTTGAAGAGTTTGTAGCTCTTGCGGCAAGTAAAAGTATTGCTGCTGTAATGATAGAGTGTGTTCAGGGCGAAGGCGGTGTAGTTCCGCTTGAAAAAGAGTTTGTAAAAAATATTTATGAATATACCCGTAAACACGGCATACTTTTTATTGTAGATGAAGTACAGACAGGAAACGGCAGAAGCGGTGAACTTTATGCGTATATGAATTACGGAATTAAACCCGATATTGTTTCTACAGCCAAAGGTCTTGGCGGCGGATTACCAATAGGCGCAACTCTGCTTAGTAAAGAGGTTGAAAATGTGTTAGGTTATTCCGATCACGGCTCTACCTACGGCGGTAATCCCGTTAGTTGCGCGGCAGCATTAAGCGTTATAAAACGAATAGATGAAGAGTTGCTTAACAGCGTTAAAGAAAAAAGCAAATTTATTTTTAATTCTTTAAACGGCGCAAAAGGTGTAGAAAGTGTAAGCGGTCTTGGTCTTATGATAGGCATAAAAACCGAAAAACCTGCTATAGAGGTTGTTAAAAAATGTATGGGAAATGGTGTTTTATGCTTAACTGCTAAGGATAAGGTAAGACTTCTCCCTGCGCTTAATATTCCGCTTGACGTACTTGCAAAAGCAGTTGATGTTATTAAAGAGGCTTGCGCCTGAAAGGATTTTTGAGATATGGATTTAAAAAACAGAGATTTTTTAAAATTGCTTGATTTTACAAGCGAAGAAATAGAATATCTTTTAGAATTATCGGCAGATTTTAAAGAAAAAAAGAAAAATGCAATACCTCACCGACTTTTTGAAGGCAAGAGCGTTGCGCTGCTTTTTGAAAAGGATAGCACAAGAACCCGTTGCGCTTTTGAAGTTGCGGCGGCAGACCTTGGTATGCATCCCGTATACTTAGGCCCTACAGGTTCGCAAATGGGTAAAAAGGAAAGTATTGCCGATACCGCAAGGGTACTTTCACGAATGTTCAATGGTATTGAATACCGCGGATTCGGTCAGGAATTGGTTGAAGAATTGGCAGAATATGCCTCTGTTCCCGTTTGGAATGGTCTTACCAATGAATTTCACCCTACGCAAATTCTTGCCGACTTTTTAACCATAAAAGAGCATTGCGGTGGTTTAAGCGGTAAAAAACTTGTGTATATGGGCGACGCCCGTTACAATATGGGTAATTCCTTAATGGTAGGCTGTGCAAAAATGGGTATGCATTTTGTTGCCTGTACTTTAGAAAAATATTTCCCAAATAAAGAACTTATTGAACAGTGTCAGAAAATTGCCGAAAAAACGGGCGCTGTGCTTGAGTTTATTGAAGACCCAATTGTTGCCACAAAAGATGCCGACGTTATTTATACCGACGTTTGGGTATCAATGGGCGAGGACGATAGCGTTTGGGAAAGCCGTATAAAGGAACTTACGCCCTACAGAGTTACCAAAGAACTTATGGATAACGCAGGCGCACAGTGTAAATTTATGCATTGTCTTCCTGCTTTCCACGATTTAAAAACTACCGTAGGCAAACAAATTTATGAAAAATTCGGTATAACCTGTATGGAAGTAACCGATGAAGTATTTGAAAGCGAAGCATCCATTGTTTTCGATGAAGCCGAAAACCGTATGCACACCATAAAAGCCGTTATGGCGGCAACACTTTAAAATAAAAACCTATTCACCAAAAATACGGTGAATAGGTTTTTTTGTGTAATTAAATAGGTTTTTTCTTAAAACTTCTTGGCGAAACACCTTTTACGGCTTTAAAAACTTTAGAAAAATAATTGTAATCGTAAAAGCCAACGCTTTCTGCCGCAGTTGATACCGACCAACCTGCTTGTAAAAGTTTAATTGCGGTATCCATTTTTTTGTTTCTTATATAAGTTGCTATAGGCATACCGAAAAATTCGTGTGAAAGTCTATAAAGCGCATTGCGGCTTAGCGAAAACTCATCGCACAGCAAACTTACATCAAGCTGTTTTTCAATGTTTTTCTCTATATAGGCATTTAGCCTTAAAATTATATCGCCGTTATCTTCTTTTATAATATCAGAAAGTAAAAGGTAGGCAACACAAGTTTGCATAATTGTTGCCGCTGCTTCGATTTGCTCGTAGGATTTACGTCCCATTTTATAAAAATCTTCGCTTTTTACCTCTGTATTAAACTGTTTTGCATATTCAAGTATGCTTTTATCGTTTCCGTTTTTTTCAAAAATCTGACCGATTGTGAAATATCCGAAAATAACGCCGTTTACCGTTATGGGTGAAATAGCCTCGTACAATCCCGAATGGCATTTATAAATATTAAGCTCGTTGTTTTTTGAACATTCTTTGCCCGCCTCTTTAAGACATTTATCGCATTGATATAAAAACTCTTTGTTTTTACGCATTTTTTCGCAAAAAACGCTCTCTTTTGCAGGATATTCAACTATAATTTTAAAGTCGGTATCAAAAATAACTGCTTTTACTTTTGTTAAAACATAAAACTTTTTTACCAAATCAAAAAGCGCTTGTTTATCGTATGTAAATATCATTTTTTGTTTTCCTTTGGTACGAATTTTACTAATTTTACACGTTTTTTACTTTATTATATATCACCGTTGTGTTAAAATCAAATAAAAAAAGCAAAGAGGATAAAAAATGCATATAATTCCATATCTTTTACTATTGCTCAGTATTTCTTTAGAAACGGGCAAAAACGTTTTCTCGAACAATTTCAGTAAAAGCGTTTTGAAAAATGAAACCGATATTTATAAGTTTAATTTTCTTATGTATACGGGCTCGTTTTTTATACTTTTATTTTTTGGCGGATGGAAAGGCTCTTTGTTTTCGGTAATACTTGCCTTTATTTTTGCTCTTGCACTTTGGCTTAATCAATATTTCTTTTTAAAGGCGCTTAAAGTGGGAAGCGTATCGTTTACAAATTTTATTCAATGCTCAAGCCTTATTATACCTATAATATTTGCAACTGTTGTGTGGAAGGATAAAATTACTTTTTTGCAAATTATTTTAATTGCGGTGTTGATTTTTTCTTTGATTCCTACGTTGAATATAGGAAAAGAACGGCTTAATATTAAATGGCTTTTATATTCATTTGCGGCTATGCTTGCGCTTGGTGTAATAGGCATTATTCAGGCTTTTCATCAGTCTTCGTCACACAGCGGTGAATTGGTTTTCTTTTTGCGCCATGCGTTCTTATTTGCTGTAATAATAAATCTTTTGGGTTTTTCCTTATGCCGAAAAAGAGAACAAGCCAATTTTTCGTTTAAAAGCACCGCGCTTGTACAAGCCGCCGCATCGGGCGCTTTTATGGGCGGCGTTCATATGCTTAACCTTTATCTTGCCGGAAAACTTCCCTACGTTGTGCTTTTTCCGACACTTAACGGCGGACTTATATTTTTAACCCTTATATGCGATCTTTTTATATTTAAAGAACGCCTTTCGCTTAAACAGTGGATCGGTATAATTATTGGCACATCGGCGCTTTGCCTTATAGATTTGTAAGTATTGTAAAGGAGAACTTTTATGAACATTAAAAATCTTTTCCACATTAAGAAAAACGCCTATACAAGTATTTCGGGTTTTTTCTCGGCTTACGGCGATTTTGGCGTTGTAGACGGTATTGACAGCGATATTGAAAAAATAGAAAGAAAGGAAAACAGCCTTTCTTTTGAAAACGAAAGTTTTTCTGCCGTTTGTAGGTTTACCGATATAGGCGAAGGCGTTGTTATGCGCGAAGATACCTTTACTGCCAAGAATGACCTTACCTTAAACCGTTATACAAGCCGTTTTTGCTTAGAGGGCGGCGATTATGAGGTTTATACACAGTTCAGTTGTTGGGGTCATGAATCAACGGGCGGTTGGCAAGACCTTGTTACCGGTGTTGAAGTTTCTAACCTTGGTATTCGTACAACCGAAGAAGCCACTCCGATGGTAGCGGTAAGAAACAAGGGTAACGGCAGAATTTTTTTGCTTCACTTAATGCCAAACGCACACTGGAAGTTAAGAGTTTCTAAAAAGCGCATACCAACTACAAACATAGTAACGCTTATTGAAGCGGGTATAAACGATGACGGTCTTGCAATGCAACTAAAAAAAGGCGATACAATTGATATGCCTCGCCTTGTTGTTTATGAAACACAAAACACGCGTGATTTTGACGCCTGGAAGTTGCATAGAGTGTTTAATAGGTTATACCCCAGAAAAACATTACCCGTTATATACAACAACTGGCTTAACACCTTTGATTGGATAGATTTTGAAGATATAAAAGCACAGGCAGAAACCGCTGCCGAACTTGGTGTAGAGCAATTTCTTATAGATGCGGGTTGGTTCGGTACTACTGAAAATTGGGAAAAGGAAATTGGCAACTGGGAAGAGAATAAGGTTGGCGGTTATAAAGGCAGAGTAAAGGAACTTTCAAGCTTTGTTCAAAGCCTTGGTATGAAGTTCGGTATGTGGATAGAACCTGAGCGTGTGCTTAAAAATACACAAGCCTATAAAAATCATCCCGAATATTATATAAACGGCTCTAGCGGTGTAGCGTTTTTGGATTTTTCCAACGATGAAGCGCGTAAATATATAACAGATATTACATTAAACCTTATTGAAAAATACAACCTTAAATATATGAAGTTCGATTTTAACGGCTCGCTCGGTTATGACCCCACACACAACGGTTTTTATTATTATTTTAAGGGCGCTAAAAAGTTTGTTGCGGAAATAAGGGCAAAGCATCCTGATATTTATATTACCAACTGCGCTTCGGGCGGTAACCGTATGGACCTTGAAACCTTTACCTACTTTGACAGCGTGTGGTCAAGCGATAACCAGAGCCCCATTTATGGCTTTAGAATATTTAAAGATACAGCGCTAAGACTACCGCCGTGTTACGTAGAAAAATACGACGTGAGAAGATTTTTTGAAGGTTTTCCGAAATATTGCCAAAAACACCTTGTAACCTTGCCAATAAGTTGTAACGGTTCTACCTGGGAAAACGTGCTTAACGTTTCAACCAATTATACTCACGCGTTTTTAACGGGAGGACCATTAGGTTTTTCTACCGATATTGCAGGTTACCCCGCCGAAGAAAAGGAAATACTTAAAGAGGTAGTTAAAAAGTTTAAAGCAGATCGTGAATTTTACCGACTTGCTGAAATGCGCATAATACACGATACGCCCGACATTACGGTTATTCAGTATTCAAATGAAACCTTTGACCGCGTTTTAGTGCAAATATTTACCAATATTATATTACAAGACAATATAACGGTTTATCCCGTTGTGGAAAAGGATGCTTCGTATAGGTTTAGCGAACAAACCTTAAGTGCGGAAGAAATAACCGAAAGTGGCATTAAAGTAGGAGTAAGAGATATTAACTGCGTAACCTTAGACCTATATAAAGTTTAATTTATAAAACAGATAATCCCGAGGCAAACGGTATTGTTTGCATTCGGGATTTTTTACCACTATCTTCGGCTTTTTTTAAAGGAGTAAAAAAAGTGCTTGAACATTGTATTTTAAATGATATAATGAAAATGAAATTTAAAACATAGATTGAGGAGTCGCTGTTATGAAAAACGCGTTCAGAATTGGTTATTACAGATACGCCGACGATAAGATTTTTCGCGAACACATAAACGCTATAAAAAGAAATATAGAATACGTTGATGAGGTAGCGCTATTCGTTGAGTTTGCGCATCATGGATATTGGCCCTTGGACAGAGAAAAAGAACATGCAAAACTTCTTGCTTCACGTATGAATGAATACCGTAAAGCAGGGGTTAAAAGCGTTGGTATTAATCCGCTTGATACTATTGGTCACACCGAAGAAGCGTGGGACGTGCTTGGCAAACCCTATATGCAAACTATGGTGGGCCTTGACGGTAAGGTTTCAAAAAGTTGTCTTTGTTATAATACCGATGAGTTTATAGAATATATTATAAAGCGTTATGAGATTTTGGCGGGTACGGGTCCCGATTTTATTTGGCTTGATGATGATATACGCGTTTTTGCTCACGGTGTTGCAGGACCTTGCTATTGTGAGCATTGTATTGCCAAGTTCAACAAAAAGACAGGCAGAAAAGAAACCTTTGAAAGTCTTGCAAAATCGGAGGATGAAACACTTAATAAACTTTGGTATGAATTTCACGTGGATTGCATTACCGAACTTTGCGGTATAATTAAGGACACTATTAAAAAAATTGATAAAAATATTCAGATAGGACTTATGACAACGTCACTTTGCGACAGCAAAGAATGGTTTTATGCTCTTGAAGCGGTGAAGGCGCGTCCCGGCGGAGGTTTTTATAACGATAAGATTCCGAATTCATTGGCAGATAAACTTTTTGCGTGTGAATATCAGATTGAAAGTATATGTCCTACGGAAATAGAAGATATACAGTATGAATATGAAAATTTCCCCTATGCAGATTTCGGCAAATCCAAGACTTTAACTGAACTTGAAATTCTTTTTGCTCTATTCAGCGGAGTAAACGGTGTTGCTTACAACGCGTTATATTACAATAACAACGATAAACTGTTTGACGTTATTGCTAAAAACAACGAATTGTGGAAGCAGGTTGTTAAACGGACTAAAAACGGTGCTGTTACGGGTGTTTACAGTAAGGATGGTTACGGTATTGGCAAGAATTTTTTGTGCCTTAGTGTTCCTATGACAAGTTTTTCTAAGTCGCCGTGCGCTGTTTCGCTTGATAAAGAGACCGTTTCTGTTATGAGTGACGATCAATTAAAAGCGGCTCTTTCAAAAACTGCGTTTGTAACGGGCGATGGTTTTGAACTTATTGAAAAACGAGGTTTTGCACATCTTTGTGGTGTTAGTACAAACAAAATATACACAAACGGTGTATACGAACGCTTTACCGATGATGACATTAACGGCAGTGTAAAGGGCGAAATGCGAAATACGTTTGTTACCTTTGGCGGAAAACGTCCGCGTATTGCAACTCTTAATACAAATAAAAACACTCGTGTGCTTTCTACCCTTTATACTCTTATGGAAGAGGAGCTTGGTCCTTGCTTTACCGTTTATGAAAATGAACTTGGCGGCAAGGTTGCGGTTATGACCTACGTTGATTCTGAAAACCTTGAATATATACCGAAGCGCACACAAATTTTAAACGTGTTTGATTATATTTGCGGTGGGTTGCCGTTAAGAGTGTTAAGCGATTACAGAATAGCACCTGTTATACGAAAAACAGAAGACGGTGGCTTTTTGGCGCTTCTTGCCAATATGGATTTTGATGCATGTTGCAACGTACAGGTAGAAATTCGCACCGATGCTGAAAGTTGTGTAATAATTAACCGCGACGGCTCCTTAAAGAATATTCCGATAACGGTTTTAAGCAACGGCAAAAAGTTAATTGAAATTGAAAAAATAGAGCCTTGGAGCGCTATTGTTATTGCGGATAAATAATAAAAATCCCGATTCGTTATGAGTCGTACTCTAAAGGACAGTACAACAAGATATGAAAACACCCATAGTTTTTTAAAAAACTATGGGTGTTTTTAATATTTTCTTTCTTTGTTAGTCAAGTCGTGCTATAATACAACTAACCGATAAATAAGAATTTGTAGGTGTGAATGATGAAAACTTTATATATGATTGGTGGCACTATGGGAGTTGGAAAAACAACTGTGTGCCAACAGCTAAAACAGGATTTACCGAATAGCGTATTTCTTGACGGAGATTGGTGCTGGGATGCAAGTCCGTTCCAAGTAACCGATGAAACAAAAGCAATGGTGACAAATAATATTTGTTATGTACTCAATAATTTTCTGAAGTGTTCTGCATACGAGAATATCATTTTTTGTTGGGTGATGCACGAGCAGAGAATTATCGATTCCATACTTAAGAAGCTGGATACACAGAACTGTGAGGTGAAATGCGTCTCACTTGTAGCGGATGAAAATACTCTGCGTGAAAGATTGTCCGCGGATGTAGAAAGAGGTATCCGTTCTGAAGATATAATTGAGCGAAGCATAGCAAGTATACCGATGTATCAAGCACTCAATACCATTAAAATTGATACCAACGCCAAAAACGTGGCTGTGATTGCCAATGAGATAAAGCTGTTGTAATACCGTCAAATTCAAATTTAACGAGGTGATTAAGATGATCGATATTACTGCTTGGATGGAAGACTTTTTACAAGCATTAAATGAAACCTTTGCAAACCGTGTATGGTTTGTTGGCCTGCAAGGTAGTTATGGTCGTGGCGAAGCTGGCGACAAAAGCGATATTGATGTTGTTGTTATTTTGAATGAATTGTCTTCCGCAGATATAAAAGTTTACAATGCTATGTTGGACACCTTGTCCCACAGAGAACTGATTTGCGGTTTTCTTTCAGGAAAAAAGGAAATTATGAATTGGGAGCCGTCGGACTTGTTCCAATTTTGCTATGACACCACACCCATCAAGGGAAGCCTTGACGAGGTGATGGCTATTGTTGACGACAGTGCCGTGAACCGAGCAATCAAAATCGGTGCCTGCAACATCTATCATGGCTGCGTTCACAATATGCTCCACGAAAAGAGCGACGATATTTTAAGAGGGTTATATAAATCGGCTTCTTTTGTTGTACAGGCAATTGCTTTCAAGCGAACAGCCAAATACATAAAACATCAAAGTGAATTGCG
>JAZUPW010000001.1:0-47421 GCA_045605385.1 Acutalibacteraceae bacterium | reverse complement strand
CACCCGTCGCACCTACAAAGGAGACCTTTTGTCCGGGCTCTGCATAGAGTGTTACGTTATGCAAAACGGGCTTTCCCTCAACGTAGGCGAAGTCAACGTCATACATACGCACGTCGCCGCGAAGGGGAGTGTAGGTGAGGGTTCCGTCTCCGTGGGGATGGCGCCACGCCCAGTGACCTGTGCGCTCTGCGGTTTCGGTGATGCTTCCATCGGGGTTTTCGATGCAGTTGACGAGGGTGACGTAGCCTTCGTCCTCTTCGGGCTGCTGATCCATGAGAGTAAAGATTCTGTCTGCGCCGGCAAGTGCCATGGCTATGGAGTTGGCCTGCTGCGCTATCTGGTTGATATTGCCCGCAAACTGCTTTGTCATATTAAGGAAGGGAATAACAATGGATATTGAAAATGCCATTCCCGAAAGGCTTACGTTTGTTACGTTGCTTAAAAGCAGAATACCGCCAACGGTAGCGCATATAACGTAAAGAATATTACCAAGGTTTTGGGTTATAGGGCCTAAAAGGTTAGCATAAGCGTGAGCGCGTCGGCTGTCTTCATAAAGCAGGTTATTTATTTCATCGAATTCTTGCTTTACTTTTTCTTCACGGCAGAAAACTTTAATTACTTTCTGTCCATTCATCATTTCCTGAACAAAACCTTCGCAGTTAGCAATAGCCTTTTGCTGACGTATAAAGTACTTAGCCGAGCCACCGCTTATTTTACGGGTTATATAGAATAAAACCGACATTCCCACAACCACAACAAGTGTCATCCATATACTGAACCAAAGCATAATAAACAGTACGCTTGTTATAATTATTAAGGATTGCAAAAGGTGGGGTATAGACTGTGAAATAAGTTGACGAAGAGTATCTATATCGTTTGTATAGTAACTCATAATATCGCCGTGCTTATTGGTGTCGAAATACTTAATGGGAAGATTTTGCATAGAATTAAACATCTTGCGGCGCATTTTACCCAAGAAGCCCTGTGTTATAAACGCCATAAGTTGGGTATAAACGGTCATAGCCGATGCCGAAACTAAATAAAGGATAATAAGAATAAGCACAAGCGGAACAATTTCGGTTTTTGCAGTTGCCCAATCAAAAGAGTTTGCATCTACATATTTTGTTATAATGTTTATTACCTTTTGTGTGAAAAGGGAAGGTATAGCCGAAACTATTGCCGAAAATACAATACAAACTGCGGTAATGGGTACTAATTTAGGATAAGAAGACACAAGCAACTTTAAAATTCTGCCTAAGGTTTTCATGGGATTAGCGCTTGGTCCTTTTTTCAAAGGAGGTCTGTTACTCATTGTCTTCACCTCCGCCTATTTGCTGAACATATACCTCACGGTAAATGTCGTTGGATTTTATGAGTTCATTATGTGTTCCAGCGGCAGAAATGCGTCCGCCGTCAAGCACAACTATCATATCGGCGTCCTGTACCGAAGATATACGCTGAGCGATTATTATTTTTGTGGTTTCGGGAATATATTCTTTAAGACCTTTTCTTATAAGAGCGTCGGTTTTGGTATCAACTGCGCTTGTAGAGTCATCCAGAATAAGTATTTTAGGCTTTTTAAGAAGCGCACGGGCAATACAAAGACGCTGTTTTTGTCCACCCGATACGTTAGTACCACCCTGTTCAATTTTTGTGTTGTAACCGTCAGGGAAAGTAACAACAAAATCGTGCGCCTGAGCCAATTTACAGGCTTCAATTATTTCTTCATCGGTTGCGTTTTCATTGCCCCAACGAAGATTTTCTTTTATTGTGCCAGAGAATAAAAGATTTTTCTGAAGTACCATTGCAACACTGTTGCGAAGCGAATCAAGGTCGTACTCTCTTACGTCGCGTCCGCCAACCGTAACACTGCCTTCGCTTACGTCGTAAAGACGCGCAATTAACTGTACAAGGGTTGTTTTACTTGAACCCGTACCGCCTATAATACCAACTGTCATACCTGATTTTATGTGAAGGTCAACGTCGCTTAATGCGGCTTTTTTTGCATCTTTGTTGTAACGGAAAGAAACGTTGTTGAAATCAATGCTTCCGTCGGTTATATCGTAAACGGGGTTTTCGGGGTTAACAAGAGTAGGTGTTTCGCTGAGTACTTCGGTAATGCGCTTCATAGACTCGCTTGACATTGTAAGCATTACGTAAATCATAGAAAGCATCATAAGTTGCATAAGTATCTGCATACCGTATGTAAGCATTGCCGAAATTTCACCAACGTTAATAAAACGGTTGGCAATAATAAGGCGTGAACCCACAAGAAGTACAAATACCATATTGAAATACACGCAGACCTGCATAAGCGGAGAGTTAAGCGCTACAATGCGTTCTGCTTTTGTGAAATCATCTTTAATATTATCGGCGGCTACACCGAATTTTTCTTTTTCGTAATTTTCTCTTGAAAAACTTTTAACAACACGCATACCGCGTACGTTTTCTTCAATAGATTCGTTTAAACGGTCGTATTTTCTGAAAACACTGCGGAAAGCAGGCATAGCCTTTAGGCTTATAAGATATAATCCTATAGCAAGAACCGGAATAAGAATAATGAAACTAAAAGCAAGTTTTCCGCCCATAACAAATGCCATAACAATAGAAAATATAAGCATAAGAGGGGCTCTTATTGCGGTGCGTATAATCATCATATAAGACATCTGCACGTTGGTAACGTCGGTAGTCATTCTTGTTACTAAAGATGATGATGAAAACTTATCTATGTTGTTAAAACTGTAGGTCTGAATTTTTGAAAAAATATCGTGACGCAAATTCTTGGCAAAACCAGCAGAAGCCTTAGCGCAGGTAAGACCTGCTATACCTCCGCAACTAAGGGAAAGCACAGCCATAACAGCAAGTTTTAATCCTATTTTAATAACAGACTCCAATTCTGTGCCGCTTTGCACCTGATTTACTAAATCGGCGGTTAAAAAGGGAATAAATGCTTCTATAACCGCTTCAAACAGAATGAATAAAAGGGTTAAAAGGCTTGGTAATTTGAATTCTCGCACACAGCCTAAAAAACGCTTGAACATTTAAACAGTCTTCCTTTCAGTTTTCTTTACAAACTGTTATTATATAACATTTATTTTTATAAATCAACAATTGTAAAGTAAAATTCAAAAGTTTTTAACAAATTAAAGACCGCTTAAAAGCGGTCTAAAAAAGGGAAATTACAGAAAAGTTTTCATCGGTTTTAAGTTTGTAGAAATTAAGTCTTACTGCGGCAAGTTCGCTGTAAAAAATATCGGGAGAATTTTGCTTTGCGGCAGACGTCATTCTTGCGGCGCAAATTGATATATTATCTAATACTGCGCGGTTTATAAAAATACAAAGGGTTTTTTGCTTTTCTTCAAACTCTTTTTGAAATTCATTGCATTCGTTAATTGCATTACCGCTTTTAAAGGCGTTTTCACATTCATTAAGTTTAGTTTCAAAGTAATCGTAAGATTTATTAACCGTGTTTGTTGAAATAAGCACAGCCAAACTTAAAAGAATTATAAGCGCAGTTGCAGCATACAGTCTTTTCATTGTTTTTCCTCCTTAAGAATAACGGTGTTGTTTCCGCCAAGGTCAAGTGTCATAAGAAAAACGTCTGAAATACTGTTTTTGCCCAAAACTTTTTTAATCTGTTTTTCGCTAACGTTAAGAGAATTAAGCGTTTCTTTAACTATTTTACCGTCGCTTATTACAGGAAGCGGTAAGGTTGCCTTTGATTGTTTTAAATTTGGTATATCTGAAAGTTGAACGCTTTTATATGCCGATTTCGGTACTACGCTTAAATTTCCGTTTACCTCTAAAACGGCAAAGGCTACTTCGGTAATATCAAAAACGTTTTCGCCGCGTAAGAGTTCAATTAATTCTATTACGGTAAGGCGTACCTGTTTTAGTGCTTTTTGATTTATTTTTCCGTTTTCAATTAAAATTACACTGCTTCCGCTTAAAAGTTTTCGCATAAACATAGATTTTATGCTTAGTACCGAAACAATTATTTCAAGAACAACAAGCACACTTACCGCTGCAACACCGTTTATTATAGGCTGGTGCGCATCCTGAAGCGGAATTGCCGCTATTTCTGAAATAAGCAGTGTAATAACAAGTTCATTAGGCTGCATATCGCCAATTTGCCGTTTGCCCATTAACCTTATTGCTAAGGTTACAAATAAATAAAGCACGGCAGTCCGTATCAAAATAGATATCACAAACATCACCGTGCTTAGTATTTGTTTAATTTTCTAAATTATTAATTTTGTAAGATAAAATCATAAGTTGATCGCCGAAATGAACGTTTTCTACCACTATATCATCGTAAGAAAGCGAAAGATCATAATGGCTGAAGTTAAGAAATCCTTTTATGCCTAATTTTACAAGTTTATAAGCAATTCTTTCGGCGCTTTCTTTTGGTATGCAAAGAACAGCGGTAGAAGGGCGGTGCTCACGGCAAAAATCGTCAATAGTTTCAAAACTTCTTACAGGAAGACCGCGCACCGTTTGACCTATAATAGATTCCTTTTTATCAAAAAGACCTATAAGTTCATAACCTTTATCGTCAAAATTTATGTGGTTGGCAATTGCTTTTCCTAAGTTACCAACGCCTATTATAATAAGTTTCTTTTGGTTGTTTAAATTAAGTATTTTTCCTATCTCTTCTTTCAGAACAGGTATTTTATAACCGTAACCCTGCTGACCGAAACCGCCGAAGCAATTTAAGTCCTGACGTATCTGACTTGCGGTAATTCCCATTTTTTCCGAAAGAACGCTTGAAGAAACACGTACCATTCCGGTGGCTTCAAGTTCTTCAAGAAAACGGTAATATCTTGGTAACCGTTTTATAATTGGCGGTGTGATTTGTTTATAAGACATAAAAATCCCTCTAACAATTAAAAATTATAGCACTTTAAATCCAATGTACAGTATAAACTAAATAAAACGCGTTTGTCAAGCATTTAAATTAAAAACTTGACACTTATATTCAATTATGTTACAATTATTAAAATTTTAAGTTGCAAACATTAAAAGAATAAACGAAAGGACGAGCGTTGTTATGAAAAGACGTATGCAGAATATGACAATGTCTTTAATGCACAATTGTATGTGTATGCTTCGTCGCGCTTGAAATAGTGGGTACTTTTCGTTAATTTTTTACACAAGCGAGAAGTATAAAAACTTCTTGCTTTATTTTTTTATAAACGAATATGTGGCTTAAAATTTAAAAAATGCAGTAAAAATTATTTATTGAAAGGTTGAATTAAAATGAAAAAAATACTATCTTTTGTAATCGTTCTGGCATTAATTGTAACTGCGTTTGCAGGTTGCGGCGCAAATGGTGGAAAAATACAAATTGCTGTTCCTAACGACACCACAAACGAAGCCCGCGCACTTCTTTTGCTTGAAGCAAACGGAATAATAACACTTAAAGAGGGCGCAGGTATTACTGCTACAAAGCAGGATATTGTTGAAAATCCCTTTAACGTTGAAATTATTGAAACCGAAGCTGCTCAGATCCCTAATCAGCTTAAAGACGTTGACTATGCAGTTATTAACTCTAACTACGCTATAAACGCTTCTTTGAATCCTGTTAAAGATTCTTTGGCAATTGAAGGCTCTTATTCGGCTTATGCAAACATTCTTGCTGTAAAAGAAGGTAACGAAAATACCGATAAAATTAAGGCTCTTGTTGCTGCGCTTAAAAGTAAAAAGGTTGCCGATTATATTACCGCTACTTATGCAGGCGCTGTTGTAAGCACTGTTGAAACAACTACCGACGGTTTTGATGCAACTGTTGATTACGCCGCACTTTCAGGCACTAAAATAAGTGTTGCTGCTTCTCCCACACCTCACGCTGAAATTTTAAAAGTTGCTAAAGAAATTCTTGCAGAAAAGAATATAACTTTAGATATTCAGGAATATACCGATTACGTTGTTCCTAACACTGTTGTTGAAGACGGTACTGTAGATGCTAACTACTTCCAGCATACACCTTACCTTGATGACTTCAACAAAGAAAAGAACACACATATAGTTTCTGCTGCTGCAATTCACGTTGAACCAATGGGCCTTTACGGCGGCAAACAGACTACTCTTGATGTATTTAAAGCAGAATAATAATGATAGAAATTAAAAATCTTACCAAAACGTTTACCTCGGCTTCGGGCGAGGTAAACGCGCTTAATAATGTATCTCTTACTATAAATGACGGAAATATTTACGGCATTATAGGTATGAGCGGCGCGGGTAAAAGCACACTTGTGCGCTGTATAAATATGTTAGAACGCCCCACAAGCGGTACCGTTATTATTGACGGTAAAGATATGGCTCTTTTAAATCCTGCTCAGTTAAGAAAAGAACGCAGAGAAATTACTATGATATTTCAGCAGTTTAATTTGCTTATGCAAAGGAACTGCTTAAGTAATATTTGCTTCCCAATGGAATTGGCGGGTGTAAAAAAAAGCGACGCCGTAAAAAAAGCAAGAGAATTGTTGGCCCTTGTAGGACTTTCTGAAAAAGAAAAGGCTTATCCTTCGCAACTTTCGGGCGGTCAGCAACAAAGAATTGCTATTGCAAGAGCATTAGCGACCAACCCTAAGGTTCTTTTGTGCGATGAAGCTACCAGTGCGCTTGACCCTAATACTACACATTCTATTCTTTCACTTATAAAAGAAATTAACCGCAAACTTAACATTACGGTTGTGGTTATTACTCACCAAATGAGCGTTGTTGAAGAAATTTGCGACCACGTTGCAATTCTTGACGGCGGCGAAGTTGTAGAAGAGGGCAGAGTAGGTGAAGTTTTTGCTTCGCCTAAGAGTGCCGCGGCAAAAAGACTTGTTTTTCCGGGTGCTGCCGATGAAATTGCCGTTCCTTCACTTTCCTGTAAAAAAATCAAGTTGCTGTTTAACGGTGCAAGTGCAACGGGAACACCTCTTATTGCGGGTATGGCGGTTGAAACAGGTGTAATGGCAAGCATTATTTCGGCATCTACCCGTAATTCAGGCGGCGCCGTTTACGGAAGTATGCTGCTTGGAATTGAAAATAATGAAGACAGCCTTGAAAAAGCATTAAGTTATATTTCTAAAGCAGAAGGCGTTACGGCAGAGGAGGTTGATTACTGATGTTTGGTAATTTGTTTTCAAGCGAATCTGTTGAAATGGCGTTGGAAGTTCTTAAAAATGAAATTCCTTTTGCTATTTTTGAAACCTTTTACGTTACACTTGTATCGGCATTTTTAGCCTTTGTGTTAGGACTTCCGCTTGGTGTTCTTCTTGTAACGGGTGAACAGGACGGTGTTAAACCGCTTCCGAAACTTTTAATGAAGTTTATTAATATTGTTATAAACCTTTTGCGCTCAATACCGTTTTTAATTTTAATGATAATGGTATTTCCGCTTTCGCGTTTGCTAATAGGTACAACGGTTGGTACAACAGCCACAATAGTTCCGCTTGTTGTAGCCGCGTTCCCATTTGTGGCAAGACTTGCCGAATCAAGTCTTCGTGAAGTTAATCCAAACCTTATTGAAGCGGCGCAGAGTATGGGCGCAACACCTATGCAGATAATTGTTAAGGTTATGCTTAAAGAAAGCGTACCTTCGCTCATTCAGAATGCTACTATTGCTGTAACTACAATTCTTGGCTATTCGGCAATGAGCGGCATTATAGGCGGCGGAGGACTTGGTAAGATTGCCATAAACTACGGTTATTACCGCTACAAATATCTTGTAATGGTAATTGCAGTTATTTTACTTATTTTGATTGTAGAACTTTTGCAAACAGTTGGTTCTTTCCTTGCGAATAAACTTGATAAACGAAACAGATAAACAAAAAGCGTCCGATATTTTCGGACGTTTTTTGTTATTAAAAATCTTTGCTTAATTGTTCTTTTCGGTATTTCGCGGGTGTCGTTTTTTCTACTTTTTTAAAAGTTTCAATGAAATAACTTGTAGAAGAAAAACCGGATATATAGGCTATTACGTCAATGCTTAAAAACGGGTTTGAAGTAAGTTGCAATTTTGCCGATTCAATTCGGCTTGAAATTATATATGCGGTAGGCGTTGTATTCATATAGTCTTTGAACAGTTTAAACAGTGTGCTGTTAGATACGCCTGCTGCTTTTGAAAGTTCGCTTATCGGGATATCGTGCGTGAAGTTTCTGCTTATATAAGAAAGCGCATTTTCAAGACTTTTTGGTGTTTTGTTTACGTTGAAGGTTAAACAAAAATCCATTATAAGCGAATAAAGTTTACCTGCTATTTTTTCATCGGAATAACTCTTATCGGCATAACTGCAGAATTTTGTTAAGGAAGAAAAAAGCGCGTTATTTTTAAACAAAATATACTTCGGAATGTTATAGTATTCAAAAAGTTGTTCACAAGCAAAGCCACCGAATGAAACGTAGCGGGTAATAAAAACTTCTCCTTTTTTGTAATATTTAACGGGAATCCCTGCCCGATAAAAGAAGAAATCACCCTCTTTCAATTCAAACATTTCGCCGCCTATTTCAATACAACCTAATCCTTCAAGCGTGTATATAATATGGTGGGCAATATGTCCTTTGTTAAAGACGGTAAAAAGTTGGTCAAATTCCGAAGAATAACTGTTGACGAAAAAAGGCAGGTTGTTACGCAGTTCTTGGTTTTGCGTTAGTCTGTAGAATATCTTTTTCAAAACTGTTAACCTAACCTTTCTTTTCTGAATTTAGCGGGAGTAGTACCGGTTATACTTTTAAAGGTTTCAATAAAATAACTTGTAGAAGAAAAACCTACGTCTTTTGCAATGCTTTCTAAAGATAAATTAGGCAAAGATTCAAGGTAAGATTTTGCCCAATTTATGCGTACGTTATTAACGTAAGATACAGGAGAAGTATTTAAAAATTCTTTAAACTGTTTAAAAAGCGTGCTTCTCGAAACACCTACAGAATTGCATAATTCGTTTAAAGAAATATCTTTATAAAAATTTTTCTTAATATATTCAAGCGCTTTTTCAAGGCTTTGAGGAATTATTTGCTTTTTATTTCTTTCGCAGAAATTAATAATCAAAGAGTACAGTTTGGGTGATAATAATTCATCACTAATACCGCTATCGGCAAAACGGCAGAAATCAATAATTTCGGCAGAAAGTTTGGAACTTTTGAAAACGGTGTAGTCGGGTATATTGTAAAGGTTGAAAAGCGATTCACAGCCAAAACCGCCAAAGGTAACAAAACAAGTATAAAAATCTTCGCTTTCGGGGTAATAAAGGGCCGGAGTATGCGCCTTATAAAAGAATATTTCGCCTTTTTTTAATTCAATTGATTCACCTGATATTTCAATACGTCCGTAACCTGATAATGCCAAAATGAAGTGATGATGAGGAATACCTTTTGGGTATCTACAAAAGTCTTGTTTGAAATTAGAACAATAACTGTTTGCATAAAAAGGGAGCGAGTTTCGTAATAGTTCGCTTTGAGTTAAATGGTAGTAATGGCTCAACGTTATCACCTCGTTTTTATTTTACTACAAATGAAAAATAATTGCAAGGTAATCATAAGGTTCATATTTTGTGATTTTCGTAAAAAAGATAAATTCTTGCTTATTCACCACAAAATACTGCGAGAAAATAAATGTTAATTGTGTTAATATATGATAAAAGGCATTGTTGTGCAAAAGCAACAATTAATAGTTGTTAAAATTACAATTTTTGGTTGCTTGTTAAACTTTTTGTTTTATTATATAATGATATCGGATAGTTATACATTATAAGGTGATATTATGGGAAACGAAGCAATTCCTTTAAAAAAGATGGGAAGAACTCTTGTTTGGCACGATGAGTTTGATGGTGAAGAACTAAATGCCAATAAATGGCGCATTCACAAAACTATGAGCGGCGCTGACAGAATTTACACTTCCGATAAAGAACATATTTTTGTTAAAGACGGATGCCTTAATCTTGTAACCGACAGAAGCGGTGAAAAGGAAAAACCGTTTATAGTGCCCGAAGGTGTGCTTACCCACAAAACAATGCTGTTTAAATACGGTTACCTTGAAATGCGCGGGAAAATACCTTTTCGCCACGGCGCGTGGCCCGGCTTCTGGATGCAAAGTATAACGCCTTTTTCAAAGGCGAAGTATCTTGCTGAAATAGATATTTTTGAAGTTTTTTCAAATAACGATACTTTAGGGTGCGCTTTACATAAGTGGTCGCCAACCAAACATACGGGATACCCCGATGAAGCAAAGGGTGAGGCACCTTGCAATTACACTTTTAAAAACAGTGAAAATCTTAATAATGAATTTCATATTTACGGGCTTGAGTGGGATGAAAAACAACTAAAGTTTTATGTAGACGGCGAATGCTATACTACAATGAATATAACCGATGAATATGATTTTGATAAAGAACAACTTCCCGGTATGCAAGGATTTCACGATTTTTCTTTTGTTATATTCAATAATGAAATCTTTTCAAGCGGCGGCGGTTGGCCTGTTCCGGGTTGGAACCTTACCGAAGAAGATGAAATGCCTATAAACTACGTTATAGATTACGTAAGGCTTTATCAAAAGGAAAATGAAGAAATTAAACTTGCTGAAGAAATCAAATCTGTTTTCGGAGATCGAAATATTACTATGGAAGACCTTGAAAACGGTTTAGATAAAATAAAATTATAAGAAAGAAGGATTTTTATGAGAAAAGCATTAGCAATTGTTTTGTCGGTTCTGCTTTTACTTGCAGGTATTCCGTTTGCAGCATTTGCAGAGGATACTGCTGAAGTATACGAACTTGACGGAAAACAGTACACAATCGGCGAGATTGTTTATGAAAACGATTTCGAAGCTTCTGAGCATCAGGTATTGCCTGAGGGCTGGGAGGTAGGTATGCCTGACTACGTGTGGAAGGGCGGCGGCGGTGTTACTGCTTACGCTTACCATCACACAACAGGCACTAAGTATTTTTACGTTGGTGCATCGGGTACTGACGGTATGGTATCTTCGCCCGAAATTAACACAAGAAACTATATTTTTGAAGCAGAAATTGCTACAAGCGGCGGATACGTTGGCGTTGTAAATAATATGGCGGGCGGCGTTTCTAAATCAACTGCTGCCGTAATTAACAGAGTTTGTCCAAGCGGCAGTGCTGCTTACCATGCTACTTTCAGCAAACAGTTAGCCAACGTATCAGGTGTTGCTGAACAGAAATTCAATTTGCCCACAGCTAATCCTGAAATCGGCGAAGTGTTTAAGGTTAAGCTTGTAAGCTTTTTAGGTAAGAGTTATTTCTATTATAACGATGAGCTAGTTTCTACTTATACAAATATACTTGCCGATAATACCACTGATTGCGTTGGTTTCTTTGGCTGTAATTCTTGGTTCAACGTAGATAACATTGTTATTACCGCTATTAATCCTATTGGCATTGAAGTTCCCGAAGGTCCTAAATATGAAGTGGGCAGCAAGGGCGAAGTTAACGGTATTGAGTTCGTTTACGGCGAAGAAGTTTACGATTACGATTTTGAAGATCAGGCTGTTGGCACTTTGCCCGAAGGCTTTGATCAAGGTATTCCTTCTTACGTTTGGAATAATAACGGTTTTGTAGATGCTTCAGTCTTTAAAACAGCAGATATGGGCAACGTTCTTACGGTTGGTACAGGCGCTTGTGACGGTATTGTATCCTTGCCCGAAATTAACACAAGAAACTACGTGTTTGAAGCAGATGTTTTTGTAAATCACTCTAACGGCGCTTCTATTGGTATAGCCAACAATATGCCGGGCGGTCCTAATAAAGCAAATGCTGTTATCTTTGCAAAAGTTTTTACAAACAACCGTGAAGATTCACCTGTTGTTACAAGCAAATATGCACAGGGTGCTGCAGGTATTCCCGATCAGAAGTTTACTTTGCCCAACGGCACACCTAACAGCGGTGAAATCTTTAAAGTTAAACTTATAAGCCTTAACGGTACTACATATTTCTTCTACAACGGCGAAATGTTGGTTTCTTATCCTAACATTCATAGAGACAGCGAAACTGATAACGTTGGTTTTGTAGGTTGCTATTCATACTTCCACATTGATAACGTTAACGTTACCGCTATTAAACCTCTTGACAGCGGTAAACTTGTTAACGAAGTAGAAGGTAACTACTACGTTAAGGGTGAAGAACTTTATTATACCGATTTTGAAGAATTTACCGCAGGCGCATTACCCGAAGGTTATGAAGTGGGTACTCCTTCTTATGCCTGGAACGGCGGCGGTTCAAGTTCCGCTACTATATGGCAGGGAAGCGATTCTAACGGCAGAGTTCTTGCTATTGGCGGTCATTCGTGCGATACGGTTGTTTCTGCTCCTTCTATAAATACACAGAACTATATTTATGAAACAAATATAGTTATTAACTGCGCTAATAATGCTTCCCTTGGTCTTGTAAACGACTTCCAGGGCGGTATAAGCGGCGCAAGCGGATATTCTTATGTGGCTCTGCGTATAAACGGACATCCCGACCCGGACAACTATTCATCAAAGCAGACAAACGGCTGGGCTAGTGGTAACTACGGTACTTTTGATGTTGTAAACCCTGTAAATAAACAGCAGGTTAACCTTAAACTTATAAGCCTTAACGACGTAAACTATTTCTTCGTTGACGGCGAGTTTGTTGTAAGTTACCCGCAGCCTGCACGTGATTTTGATTACGATAACGTAGGTTTCTACGGCTGTAACGCTTGGTTTAACGTTTTAGATATTAAACTTACTGCAATTGATTCTGTTGATTTTGCCGTAAACGGCGCTGCTTTAAGAGCCGAAAACGGCAAAGCAAACCTTGACGTTGAATTTGTATTCAATAAAAACAACGAGGTTTATAAAGACCTTGTTGAAAAGGATTACGAAATTAACTTTGGCGCAATTATTGCCGATAAAAACGTTGCTGACGTTACCAACCTTACGGTAGAAAGCGAAGGCGTTGTAAACGCAGTATTCAGTGAGTACACCGAAACAGAAGAGCAAATTGAATTTGCTTATACAATTGCAAATATCCCTGAAGAAATGCTCAGCAGTTATTATTATGTACGTCCTTACGTAAGTATTGGCGAAGAATACATTTATTGCGATACTGCATCTTACAACGCAGTTAAACTTGCTAACGTTTCTTATCTTAATGCAAACGAAACCGAAAAAGAGGCGATTGAAGCAGTGTTTAAAGACATTCCTGCTTATAAGGGAGCAACAGGAAAGAGCGTAACCTTTGGATTGTTCGCTGACTTCCACTATAAAGAGGGCGGATACATAAGTTCTATTTCTAATATGAACACCATTATGAAACGCGCTTACGATAACAAGGCTTCCTTTGTTATTTCGGCCGGTGATATGACCAATGATATGAAGGGTTCCCCCGAACTTGTAAAAGCGTTTAAAGAAAACGAGTACGGCTTAAACGTTTATAACGTTTACGGTAACCACGAGCTTGAAAGCGCGGGCAATACAATGTTGGTTGTTACGCCTACACTTACAAACGATGAAAATGCCGTTTGGGGTACTGAAGACGGAACTATGGGTATTGGATACGTAGGTTACTACTATGTTGACCGTGAAGGCTTCAGACTTGTTTTCCTTGATACCAACTATTCGTATAATACCGAACTTGAAATGTGGGAACACAATAAGCCCGCAAGCTGGAGTGCCCCCGCAGGTAATATTAACGGCGAATCCTTAGGTCCTGATCAGCTTGAATGGCTTGAAAATGTACTTACCGATGCGGCTGAAAAGGATATTCCTTGTATAGTTACTGCTCATAATTCTTTTTCTTCTAAAATAGCCCTTCCTTCTCGTGATGCTGCTGCTGTACGCGCAATTTACAAAAAGGTGAACACAATGCAACCGGGTACGGTGCTTATGTCCATTAACGGTCATATCCACACCGATACAAATGCTTTTGAAGACGGCGTATTCTATTTTGATATGAATACTACACGTAACCTCTGGTGGCAGCAACAGCAGGTTGAACACTATACCGAAGAGCATACATATATGCTTGAAAAGTATGACGACGAAGGCAACCTTATTGAAATAGTAGAGACTCCTATTTCTACTTTGGGCGGTGCTAAGAACTCTTGGTTCTCTACCGATCCGTTAAGCGCAGTTGTTACCGTTAACGAAAACGGTGTTGTTACTGTTGATGGCTGCGAATCTACGTGGATTTACGATATGCCTTCTGAAAACGGTTCTGCGGGAACACGTCCAAGCGTTTCTTCGGGTACATTCTACGATCCCGATGCAGGTCACCTTTGGGCAGAAGATTATTCAAGTGATGAAACTCACCACTGGCACGAATGTGTTAACGTTTACTGCCCCTGCGAAAAAGAACTCTGTGATTCTTACGAAGCACACACATTTGACCAGCAGGTAATTGGTACTGAATATAAGGTTGAAGGCAGCGCTACAGAATACTACGTATCTTGCGTATGCGGTGCAAAGGGCACAGAAACCTTTAAAGTAGAATTTATTCCAGGTGACGTTGACGGCAACGGTGCTGTAAATGCAGCAGACCTTGCAGCTTTGAAGAAGACAATTGCAGGTTTACTTGCTGAAGGCGAAGGCGATTCAAAGCACCCCGATATTAATAACGATGGTGCTGTAAATGCGGCTGACCTCGCAACTCTTAAAAAGAAGATTGCCGGTTTAGAATAAATAGTTTTTGGTGTGGCAGGGTTTTTCCTGCCACACTGCATACATTTTAAGAAGGGAGTTTTTGATTTGAAAAATAGGCACTTAAGTAAAATACTTTCTGTATTGTGTGCAGTTTTTGTTTTGATTGGCGCATTTTATTTGCCGTTTGATTTTTCTGCCGAAGCAGCGGTTATTCCTGTAACAGATGATGAAACTGTTGTTTTTAGCTTTGAAAAAGATGAAGACCCCGTTGTTATTCACGATCAGGATAAAAACTTTACCCGTGGTAACGATGGTGTTGGTATTACAGGTTGGTCTATGAACGTTTTCAGCGCTGACGGACCAAACCAAATTGGCAGAGTACGCGCTGTGGGTAAAAAACACACTAACCCCGTTAGTTGGTCAGACCCTGGCGGATACCGTTTGAACAATAAAAAAGGTGTTTACAATCTTGAACCAAACAGCACTTACGTTGTTTCGCTTAAATTAAGGGTTGTAAGCGGTCCTAAATCTTATACTGGATATACTGTTGCAAACACAACAGAAGTTTCGCTCGGCTACGGCTTCTTGGGAGTTCTTGACGGAGTTAATAACCCTGTTAACGAAATGAAAACCGTTGTAAGTAAAATCTTTTCGGCTTCAACCGATTCAAATACTTACACAGTATATAATGAAGCAGGAGAAACCGTTTATGAAGTAGGTGACGGTTTTAACGAGTTCACTTATGTGTTTACAACACCTGAAAACTTAGGCGAGGGTGTGCCGTCGCTCGGCATCTTTGCAAACTGTTGGTACGGTACCGAATTTATGATAGATGACGTTTCGGTTACCAAGGTTGGCAGTGCAAACGGCGTTGCTTTACTTATAGATGAATTCAGCGGTACAGTTGACGTTGTAACGGGCGCAGTTGGAACCGATATTGCGCTTGAAGATAAAACTTCTGATAATCCGGACGTTTCTTTCTCGGGTTGGTACTGTGATAAAGAGTTTACAACTGTTGCGTCTGATGCTAAGATTCAGCCCGGCAAACAGGTGTTTTATGCTAAGTGGCGTGCACCCGTAAGCATAACCTTTGTTGACACTTTGAATAACACAGAGAATACCGTTACAGGTTTCCCCGATGACGTTATTGAAATTCCATCTGATCCTGTTGATGGTGTTAATGAACCTGACCAACAGTGGTTTATGGGTTGGTATACAACCGAAGCTTATACCGAAGAATGGAAGGCTACAACCTTCGGTCAATCAAATTATAAGGTTTATTCAAAGTGGATGGGCGTTATAGAAGATGAAGTTGAAGATTTCGAAAATTATATTTCTCATCTTGATAAAGCCACACGTCCCGGTGACTTTAATGACATAGTTTATAACAACCATTTATATTTCAGTAATACAATGGATATTGTAGATTCTGAAAACGGTAAGGCGTTAGAGTTCGATTGGGATTCTTCTATGAAAAAGGATAACAATGATCCTGAAACTTATGATGCTACAACCAAATATAGCGCTTACGATAATATGGCACTTCTTGAAGACGTTGCGCTTCTTGAAAATACCGCATATAAAGTAACCTTTGATTATTACGTTGAAGAAATTGGCGAAAACCAAACAGCCAAGATTTTCCCAATTAACGCAGGCGAAGGAAATATATGGGGACCAAGAATTGACTTCAGACTTACAAACGGCGTTCAGTTTGATATTACCGCTGATTCAAAAGACGGTAATTGGCACAAGGGTGGCTTTGATTTCACTATGAAGTATAGTGAGCCCACTACCAGAGCTTTATTCCTTGTAGTTTTCTTAAGTGAAAACAGCGATGTAAAACTTTATATTGATAACGTTAAGTTTGAAGCAGTACAACCTTATCAGTCTACTGTTACTTATGTACATAATAACGGCGATTCCGATATTATTTCTATTGGTAACAGAGGTGAGGAAATACCGTCTTATGTACCAAGCAAAAGCGGACTTACCTTTGACGGTTGGTACTTAGATAAAGAACTTACCGTTCCTTTCACTACTGCTGTTTTCGGCAAGGAAAATGTAGTAGTATATGCAAAATGGTCGGGAGAACTTGTTACCTTTGATAGCGCTTACAAGTGGTATGAAAAGAACGAACTTGTTTTCGGCAGACCTATGAGCATAAAAACAGGCGACGGCGCAGGTTACGATGATAACTTTGCCCTTAACCTTAACTTTGAAGGCGATAAGGAATGGGGCCCCGATATGTGGACGGGCGAAATGACTTATTGGCGTGACAGAGTTAAGTCGGTACGCGATAACACCGTTCGCATTACAAAATTAAAGGACAACACTGCTTATAAAATAGGTTACTATTACAAAGCCGAATCAAACTGCAATACCGACGTTGTTCTTAACTTTGCCACCAATACTGAAGGTAATGCGTGGGATCCTGAGGGTTATAAGAATTACGTTTATACAAAACAGAATATTAATAGCAATACTTCCGAATGGAAATATGCTGAAACCTATATTTACACAGAACTTACCAAGCCTGAAGCTAATATGCTTTACGTTCAGTTTGAAATAGGCGCAAATGCCGACCAAAAAGGCATTATGGCAAACGTTCTTGTAGACCATTTTGTTATTACCGAATTAAGTGACAGTTCTTCTGTTATTTACGTTCTCAATAACGGCGACGTTGACAAAATAGTTGTTGGCAAACGCGGGGAAGCTATTCCCGAATACGTTCCTTCCAAAAACGGTTTGACCTTTATGGGTTGGTATGCAGATAAAGAACTTACCACTAAGTTTGAACAGAATACGTTTGGCGAAAACGGTATAACCGTATATGCAAAATGGTCGGGAGAACTTGTTACCTTTGACGGTGCTTACAAGTGGTACGAAAAGAATGAACTCGTTTTCGGCAGACCTATGAGCATAAAAACTGGTGATGGCGCAGGTTACGATGATAATTATGCCCTTAATTTCTCTTTCGATGGTGATAAGGAATGGGGCCCCGATATGTGGACGGGTAAGATGACTTATTGGCGCGCAAGAGTTAAAGCTGTTCGTGATAACACTGCACGTATTGCTAAGCTTAAGAACGATACTGCTTATAAGATTTCTTATTACTATAAATCAAATACAGATTGCAACGTTGACGTAATTATTAATTTTGCAACCAATACCGAGGGTAATGCATGGGATCCCGATGGTTATAAGAATTATGATTACACAGCACAACCCGTTGCTTGTAAATCTTACGAATGGCAATATGCAGAAACTTATCTTTTCGTAGATGCCCCAATAGAAAGCGCAACTATGCTTTATATTCAGCATCAGGTTGTAGCATCTTCCGATAAGTTAGGTATTTATGCAAATGTAGACGTTGACCGCATTGTTATTACTGAATACGAAAAACCTTACGTTTACTTTGACGGACAGAATAAATCTTACGCTGAATTGGTTGCAGGAAAACCTGGTGAGGCTATACAGTTCCCTGCAAACCCTGTCAAAGTAGGTTATACATTTACAGGTTGGTTCTTAGATAAGGAATGTACAAAACCCTTTACTGCAACCACGTTTGCAGAGGGCGATTGCTATAGTGTTTATGCAGGTTATGTAAAGAGCGATGACGTTCTTTATACCTTTGAAAACTTCAATTACGAAGAATACCCCGGTTGGTTCTTATGGGATGAAGGTTGTGAACGCGTTAAGACCGATATTACGGTTTCGGGCGAACACGCATTGCGATTTGACCGTGATCTTAAAATTACCAATAACGGCAGAAGCGGATTTATATGTGTTGGTGATGATATCGAAACCTTTAAGATAGATCCTGCTAAAAAGTATGTAGTTACCTTTAACTATTATATTGAAAAACAGGGCTCTAAAGATGCCAGCGTTACATTCAGAAGCGGTAGTGAAAACAACTATTGGCACTTTGTAACTGATGTTTCGGGCAAACACACCATTTCCTTTGCAGAAAAAACAGGAGAATGGAATAAAGCAGCTCTTGTTGTAGACGGAACAAAGATGACTCAGACGGAACACGTTTGTCTTTACGTTGCTATGGACGGCGGCGACGGCGGTGTGTTCTATGTAGATGATATTTACATTTCTGTTTTACCCGACGGCCATAATGCTTACGTGGTAGACAACAAAAACTGCCCAAGTGTTCCTCTTTATATTACAGGCGCCGTGGGAAGCAGTTTCCTTAATAAACTCCCAAGCAGTCCTAAAATGAATAACTATTATTTCGGCGGCTACAGTATTGTAGACGAAAACGGAAATATTAAAGAATTATCTGCTGAAAATGCTGTATTTACCGATAAATACGCTAAGATAATTGCAAACTTTGTAAGACTTGAAACTTTGCAGAACTTTGAAAGCGATAACTATAAATCACTTTTAGGCTCGTTCGGTGAATATACCACAATAGACTTCGACTACGAACTTTACGACAGCGCAGCAGACGGCAACAGTAAAGAAGGCGTTACTTCGGGAAGATATTCGCTTCACAGAAAAGGCGAAACCTACTTCTTTGAAAATGCGCAGGTCCTCACAGCCGATTTACCGCTTTCAAACGCTGAAAGATATACCTTAACAATGAAGGTTAAACTTGGCAAACACTTACAAAGTGACGGCGCAATTAAAATTGCTTCTTGCAAGAGCCTTTACTATCCGTGGGATACAACAGGCGATTACCATGCAATTGTTGCTATAAAGGATTTACTTGACGGCGAATGGCATGAAATTACCTATACCTTTAACTCGGTTGAAATGTATCTTTCAATTCAGACACCGGGTTATTGCGAACTGTTTATAGATGACGTTAAACTTGTTCGTGTTGATAAGAATACCGAAATTTCCGCTAATGTAGAGTATACCGAATACGTACCTGCTAAACGTGATGCAAACGGTAATCTATTAGAAATCAAGCCTACAGATATTGATATCGGTTCTATTGTTGACGCATCGCTTTACGTAGAAGATACCAACGTATTACCGTTTATAATTATCGGCGGTGTTTCTGTTGCAGTAATTATTATTGCTGTAGTACTTGTTATTGTGTTCAAAAAACGCAAAAACGCTAAAATTTAGGAAGGGAAGTGCTTAGAATGAATATTAAAAAGATATTAACTGTTTGTCTTACTTTTGTTTTGGTTTTATCTATGCTTTCGGGCTGTACACTTACTTCTAAGTCATCGCTTCCAAACAAAATAGATGCCGATGGCAGATTCATTTTCTCTATTGTAAGAGCTGAAAAATCTTCTGCTGCTGTAGAAAGTACAGCAAAAAATTTAAGAAATGCTTTTAAAGAGAATTTCGACTGTAAGGTAACTATTGTTAAGGATAACGTTATTGAAGATAGCAAAGAAAATTATGAAATTCTTATTGGCAATACCAACCGTGCGGCTTCAACCGAAGCACTTAACGTTCTTATTAATAACAGACCAAACAATGCGTTTGACTTTATTATTAAGGTTATTGGCCGTAAGGTATGTATTCAGGCAACAAGCGAAGATATGATAAGTGTTGCAGGAAAATGGTTTGTAGAGACATTTTGTAAAGATCCAGAATCATGGTCTTTGCTTAAAGAAGGTTATGAATTTATTTACGCTCCCGATAACGCAAGTGTAAACAATACCGTAGCAGGTGTTAACTTAGGCTTGTTTACATTGGTAAAACCGTTGGAAATGTCCTTTGTTATCGGTTATGAAGCCGAAAAAATATTAAAGTTTTACTCTAATAACGGAATTACAATGACCTATCACGATGATATTGATGCCGAAGAAACCAACGAAATTCTTATTGGTAACACTTCCCGTGAAGAAAGTAAGTCTGTTACTGTTGAAGGAGATAACTACTGTATTAAGGTTGTTGGCAACAAACTTGTAATAAAAGGCGGAACTGACCTTGCAACCTACCGCGCAGTAATGCACTTTAATTCGTTACTTGAAAGTTCTAAAACAGATGGCTATTTTAACTGGACCGACGGTTATGTTATTAACGGTAAATATGATTCAGAAGAAGACGACGTTTATACTTTAAACTTTGTTGATGAATTTGAAGGTTCAAATATTGACCTATCTGTTTGGGGAGATTACAACTCTCAGGAATACCGTCCTTTCGATTCTGCTATTGGTGGCGTTTCATATCTTTCAACCCCCGCTAACACCTGTGCGGCATATACTGAAAGATATAACAAACCTATACCACAGAAACTTGCTTATCAGGCAGACGGCAAAATGGTACTTGCGGGTATGAAGATAAGCGAAAAGGACTTTATGGCTGTTACTGCTTCTACTTATAACTCTATGTTGTTTAAATACGGTATATGGGAAGTACGCGCTAAACTTTCACCTTCGCCTATGGCAACCGGTATGTGGTCAAACGGTGCAGGTATTGACGGACTTCGCAGCCGTTACGGCGACATAAGAAGAAGTTGTATGACCGAAATTGACCTTGTTGAAAACTTCGGATATACCGATAACTTCCACTCCAACATTCACCGTTGGTGGGACGGTTATGATTCAACAGGACAGAATATTGGTTCGGTTCATAACAGTATGGATGCTGTTCCGCTTTATAACGTTGAAGGAAACAATAAACACTACGTATTAGACGTTGAACGTTACGGTGGAAAAGACCTTACACAGGATTACCACACCTATACGCTTTATTGGGATAACGAAAGTATGAAGTTTGCTTTTGACGGCAAAACTTATTGCACTTACAATTATTCCGATCAAATGTCTGTTTCTGTTCACAATTTGCTTAACTACCTGATTTTCTCTATGCAGTTCAGTGAAGCAGGATACGGTATGGCATTCAAAGAAGGCGAACACCCCGAATATTGCGAAGCATTCTTTGATTCTGTTAAGATTTATCAGACATCGGCTATTAACAGCCAGATGGTACGCGGCGCGGGCGACGGTCAGGAAATTGGCGAAATGAAGGTCCTTTATCCTGAAAATCCGCTTAAGCACTCTAACTAAATAAAACAAAAAAACGGAGATACCGAAGTATCTCCGTTTTTTTTAATGAAAATGAATTAATAGTTTTCTTTTCTTAATTCAAAATATGCCTGTGGATGAACGCATACAGGGCAAACCTGTGGAGCCTTTGTGCCAACAACAATGTGTCCGCAGTTACGGCATTCCCAAACCTTAACTTCGCTCTTTTCAAAAACAGCAGCGGTTTCAACGTTTGTAAGAAGAGCACGGTATCTTTCTTCGTGTGTTTTCTCGATTGCAGCAACTGCTCTGAACTTAGCGGCAATAGCTGTAAATCCTTCTTCTTCGGCTTCTTTTGCAAATGTGTCGTACATATCGGTCCATTCATAGTTTTCGCCTTCAGCAGCAGCAAGAAGGTTAGCAGCGGTATCACCAAGGCCGCCTAATTCTTTAAACCACAATTTTGCGTGTTCTTTTTCGTTGTCAGCGGTTTTCTGGAAGATTTCAGCAATCTGTTCAAAGCCTTCCTTTTTAGCCACAGAAGCAAAATATGTGTACTTGTTTCTTGCTTGAGATTCGCCGGCAAACGCTGCCTGTAAGTTCTTTTCGGTTTTTGAGCCTTTTAATTCCATAGTTGATATCTCCTTTAAAATTATTTTTGTATTTATTTTAAACCGGAAATTAGTATTTTATTCCGAATTTAAACAATTATTACAAAGTGCGCGAATATTGATTTCGTAATCACTTATTTTACGGTTAATATTTGTTTCTATTATACTATCTATTTCCATAATTTGCAAGTCTTCAACGCAACCGCATTTTTCACATATTAAATGCGCGTGACGAATAGGGGACTTATCGTAACGGTCGGCACAGGTGTTTTTATAAACTTTGCCAATTTCACCGTTAGCATAAAGAGCATTAAGATTATTATAAACCGTTGCCAAAACAATTCCCGGCATTTTTTCTTTTGCCTTTTCGAAAACTTCTTCGGCTGTAAGATGAGAATACGAATTCTGCACAATTTCTCTTATTAAAGCACGTTGTTTTGTTCCTGCCAATATCTCACCTCTTTTTAGAATTATTCTAAAATTATTATAACAAATTTTTTTTATTTGTCAAGAGTTTTTTAAAATAATTCTAAAAAATAAAAAAGTAACTTTTTGGTAGACAAAAGAGGCTTTTTGTTGCGAAAGAGTAACCAAATTTTGCTTGGGATATTGAGTTGATCTAAAATGGTTTTCATTACTATCACTGTATCAATGCAAGTTCCGATTTTTTCTTTCAAAGTATTTTCAATGAAATCGCGCATGGCGCGATGAAATCCGAGCAAGCTCGGATGAAATCTGCTAACGCAGATGAAATTAAATCCGTCCTATCTCTCCCCGCAAAGCGGGATTTCATCACGAAGTGATTTCATCCCACTAAGGTGGGATTTATCCCGTCCGCAAGGACGGATTTAGTTAAAAAGAACCCACACTTGTCGTAGACAAATGTGGGTTCTTTTCTGGAGCGGATTACGAGGCTCGAACTCGCTACCTCCACCTTGGCAAGGTGGCGCTCTACCAGATGAGCTAAATCCGCAGATTGTGTTAAGTATTGTATCACTTAACACACATTTTGTCAAGATTTATTTTCTTGTGTTTCAGGGGATTTTTCTAACGCCTTTTTAGGCGGTCTGCCTCTTTTTTTGGGGGCAGGGGCGGGTGTTTCATCGGTTACAGTATTTTCTGCCGTGTTTTTTTCAGCTTCCTTAATTTCTGTTTCTTCTTCTTCTTTTTCTTCGGAAACTTCTTGAATTACTTCTTTTTCATTTTGGGTGGCATCTTTTTTCTCTTTATTTAATGCCTTTTTATTGGCAGATTTAATTTTTTTGAAATCCTTTTTAATATCGGGAGTTTCATTTTCATCATATTCTTTTGCTTCTTTTGCATAAGCTATTAAGTTTTCATACCACAAGAAATCTATCATATAAGTAAAAAGGTATGAAATACCGAAAACTAATGCAGTTGAAACTAAACTGAAAATAAAGTTTGGAACTTCTTTTTCAAAGAAAAACTCAACAGCAAGATTTACGTTAAGTATATCAGCGCTGAAAAGTACGCCTAAAAACGCTACAGACGAAAATACTATTGAATAAAGCAGAGCAGAAAACTTATAATAACTGTTTCTTTCCTTTTTGTCTTCTTCGCTGTCACCTGTGGGAAGGGCAGTGCCGTCAAAACGTTTTGGTGAAGCAGAATTTGTGAAAAGTTTTTTTACTAAACCGAAAACCGCAAACATAAGGAACAAAAGTAAAAGTTCCCAAGTACAGGTCTGCCTTTGAATTTTAAATTTGTAAACAATTTCAACAATTAAAAACAAATAAGCAAATCCTAAAGTAAAAACGGCGGCTTTGCCGTCTGAACTGTATTTTGAAAGCGCTTTAAAAGCCTTTTTTCGGTTGTGTTTCTTCATCTTCATTACCCCGCAAAATAACGTATAGTGATATTGTATTATTTTAAGTGTTAATTGTCAAGAAGTTTAATATGTCGCTGTGAACTTTTTCTTTGCAGAAATCGTTAAGTATTTCATGCCGTGCGTTTTCATACAGTTTTGTTGAAATAAGATTAGCGTTATGTTCTTTTAACATATTTTCAACGTACAGCACACCTTTTGAAAAATCGCCCACGGGGTCACATTTTCCTGAAAGTAATAAAACCGGTACTTGTTTATCAAAATTGCTGAAATGCCTTTTTTCGTTGCATTTTACGTTAATTGTAATAAGATCGTTCATAGCCTGTGTGCAGAATTTGAAAGTGCAATATTTATCGTTTGCATATTTTTTCCACACGTCACTGTCACTACTAAGCCATCTGTATGGGGAATCGCCGCTGAATTTTTTAGTGTATCCGCCAAAGGCAACTGAATAAATAAGTTCTGAAATATGGCGTTTGCCCTTAATAGAAGCAATTATTTTTGTAAGGGCAAGTCCAATTTTACCTGCAGGATTTTTCCCTCCCGTACCCATTATAATAAGACCGTCAAGTTCACCAACGTATTTTTCGGTATATAGCCTTACCACGAAGGATCCCATTGAATGACCCAAAAGAAAATGGGGTAGGCTGACATTTTTCTGTTTTATGTAACTTGCAACCTTGTGGGTATCTTCAATAAGTCTGAGCCAACCGTCTTTTTCTGCAATAAAACCTAATTCGTCATCATTACTAACACTTTTTCCGTGTCCTAAATGGTCATGGGCAACGCAAATATAACCTGCATTACATATAACTTTTAAAAATTCATCGTATCTTTCAATATGTTCGGTCATACCGTGAACAAGCTGAAAAATTCCTTTTGCATTTCCAAGAGGTATATAAACCTTGCAATTAAGTTGATGTACACCGTCTGATGAAAGAAGATTAAAATATTCAGTTTTCATTATTCATCCTCCCCAAACATTCTTGCGCATTTAACTGCTTTTTTCCAACCTTTTATAAGAGCGTTACGGTCGTTTTCTTTAATATTGCTTTTAAAAATATCAGAGGTGGTTTTAATTTTCAGCAATTCTTCTTCGTTTTCGAAGAAGCCAACGGCGCATCCTGCAAGAAAAGCCGCGCCCAAAGCAGTTGCTTCACTGGTTTGACTTCTTACAACGTCAAGCGCAGAAATATCTGCCTGAAACTGCATAAGCAAATTGTTTTTAGAAGCACCGCCGTCAACGTTAAGGCTTTTAATTTCGGCGCAACCTGCTTCTTTTATAGATTCAATAAGGTCATTGGTCTGGTAGGCAATTGATTCAAGAGAAGCGCGTATAATATGATTTCGTGAACTTCCTCTTGTAAGGCCTAAAACAGTTCCTCTTGCATACATATCCCAATACGGAGCGCCAAGCCCTGCAAAGGCGGGTACAACGTAAACACCGCCGCTGTTTTCAACCTTGTTTGCAAAATATTCGCTGTCGTTAGATTCTCTTATAAATCCTAATTCATCACGCAACCACTGTATAACCGCACCTCCTACAAAAACACTGCCTTCAAGGGCATATTTAATAGGTTCGCCTTTTTTAGAAGCGGCAATTGTTGAAATTAAACCGTGTTTGCTTGTGATTCGTTGTTCTCCGCAGTTCATAAGCAAAAAACAGCCTGTGCCGTAGGTGTTTTTAATATCACCTTTGTTAAAGCAACATTGACCGTAAAGAGCCGCTTGCTGGTCACCCGCTATACCCGAAAGCGCAATTTTTTCGCCCAAAAATTCAATGTCTGTGTAAATTTCACTACTTGCTACAACCTTAGGAAGTATTGAAGCGGGAATACCGAATAAATTTAACAGTTCGCTGTCCCAACTTAGTGTGTTGATATTGAACAACATTGTACGTGAAGCGTTTGTGTAATCGGTTATATGAAGTTTTCCGCCTGTGAGTTTCCACACAAGCCAAGTGTCTACGGTTCCAAAAAGGAGTTCGCCATTTTCGGCTTTTTCTTTTGCTCCGTCAACATTATCAAGAAGCCATTTTATTTTTGTTGCAGAAAAATAAGCATCAACAGGAAGTCCCGTTTTTTCTTTAATTTTTTCTTCAAGGCCTTGTGATTTAAGCTCTTCACAATACTGAGCTGTGCGGCGGCATTGCCATACTATTGCATTATAAATAGGTTTGCCTGTGTTTTTATCCCACAAAATTGTTGTTTCGCGTTGATTTGTTATTCCTATAGCCGCAATTTCTTTTGGGGAAATTCCGCCCGACAACACCGCTTCGGTCATTGTAGCATACTGTGCGGCATAGATTTCTAAAGCATCGTGTTCTACAAAGCCTGGTTGGGGATATATTTGTTTGAACTCTTTTTGCGCTGAGGAAACTATATTTCCTTGTTTGTCAAAAACTATGGCTCGGGCACTTGTAGTGCCTTCATCTATTGCGAGAACGTATTTTTTCATAAAATATAACCTCGTTAAAAATTATAGTTGAAAAATATGTAAAAATGTGTTATTTATTATACTATATTTTTATTTAAATGTCAAAAAAAGAGAGAATGTTTATGTCTAAAAATTTAAAAGGAAATTTAATATTGCTTCTTGCCGCGGCATTATGGGGATTTGCTTTTGTTGCGCAAGACGTTGCAGCAGGGCAGTTATCTCCGCTTAGTATATTGGCGGTGCGCTCGTTTATAGGCGCTTTTGCGCTTCTGGCACTTTGCGGTTTTGTGTCTTCCAAAAAGAAAGAAACGCTTATACCGAAAAATAAAAAAGAAAAAAAGAATTTGTTTACCGCCGGTGTTATTTGCGGTTTGTGTCTTTGTCTTGCAAGCGGACTTCAGCAAATTGCTATGGGAATGTATCCAAGTGACGCCGCTGTACCTGCAAGAAGCGGTTTTATAACTGCGCTTTACGTTGTGCTTGTTCCTTTGTGCAGTGTTATTTTTACAAGGCAAAAATTATCGTTTAATATGGTTATAGGTATTGTATTAGCCGTTGTAGGGCTTTATTTCCTTTGTTTTAGGGGAGGCATTGGCGGTGTTTATACAGGCGATATTGTTATGCTTGCCTGTGCTTTCAGTTTTACGGCGCATATAATGTGTGTAGATAACATAGGGCGCGGTGTAGACGGTATTAAACTTTCCTGTATACAGTTCTTTACTTGCGGTATTACGGCTACTGTTTTAGCGCTATGCTTTGAAAATACATCTTTTAACCAAATAATAACGGCTTTGCCTTCGCTTTTGTATCTTGGTATTTTTTCAAGCGGTATAGCGTATACTTGTCAGATAATAGGTCAGCAATATTCAGAAAACTCCACAGTGGCTTCTATTGTTATGAGCCTTGAAAGCGTTTTTGCGGCAATAGGCGGCGCTGTTTTCGGTGATGTTTTAAGTCTTCGCGAACTGCTTGGCTGTGCTGTTATGTTTATGGCAATAATTATTTCTCAACTTCCAGCCTTTAAATTTAAAAAATAAATCAACCGACGGTTGTTTTGCTAAAAAGCATTACAACCGTCGATTTGTTGTAAAAGTGATGGTTTTAAATTAAAATAATGTTATCAAATATTACGGAGAAGAATTATGGCACTTAAATTTGAAAAAATCATACTAAATGCGGCAAATCTTGGCGAAGTTAACCCAATGCCCGACCTTAAAAACGTATCATACATTCACGCAAAGTTTGATACTACCGAAAACGTAAGCGAAACCGACAAACTTCATTTCGGCAAAGGCGGTATTCAAACAATTTTGCCATATCTTTCGCAAGACGATTACGACAGAGAAATTAAACCCAAAGAGTTTAACGCGGCAATACTTGAAAACGATTATTTAAAGGCGGTTTTTTTGCCCGAACTCGGCGGTAGACTCTGGAGTCTTTATAACAAAAAAGAACAAAGAGAACTGCTTTACGTTAACGATATAGTACAACCCTGTAACCTTGCACTCAGAAATGCCTGGGTAGCGGGGGGTGTTGAATGGAACTTAGGTATAAAAGGTCATTCTCCCTTTACTTGTGCGCCTATGTTTGTTGCAGAAAGCGTTAATTCAAAAGGCGAACCTATACTTTCAATGTATGAATTTGAGCGTATAAGAGAACTTGTTTATTCCATTAACGCATATTTAGACGGCGATAAACTTTATATACGTACCGTTGTTGAAAACTTAAGTGATAACACACCGTATATGTATTGGTGGTCTAATATTGCCGCCCCCGAAGAAGGCGTAAGAGTTTTAACCGATGCAGATGAAATGTTTTCCTGCGTTTATGAAGACAATCATTATGTAATTGACAAAATGGATGCGCCCGTGTTTAAAGGCGAAGATTTATCTTATCCGGAACGCGCTCCTCACGCGGGGGATGTCTTCTTTATAACTAATCCAAGCGATAAAAAATGGGTTGCTTCGCTTGAAAAAGACGGTTTTGGCCTTTTACAGTATTCTACAGCAGTTTTAAAGGGCAGAAAAGCATTTTTCTGGGGCAAAGGCAAAGGCGGAAGAAATTGGAACCGCTTTTTAACGGGTTCTGACAGAGGATATATTGAAATTCAGGCAGGGCTTATGAATACTCAACTTGAGCATATTCCCATGACGTCAAATACCACTTGGGAATGGACAGAGTGTTACACTTCTGCGAAAATTGACACTAATGTTTTAAACGGTGAATGGAAGAAAGCAAGTGAAGCAATAAAACAAAAACTAAATACTATGCCCGACCCGAAGAATGCACCTATTGAACTTCAAAACAAAAAAAGAATTGTGTCTTACGGTAGCGGCTGGGGCGCTCTTGAAAAACGGAAAATAAGCAATTATTTTGAGTTTCCGCAGTCTTCTTTAACAAGCGAACAAAACGTTTGGATTTGCTTAAAAGAAAAAGGCTTTTTACCCAATCAAAACGCAGATATACCGCCCGAAAGTTATATGATAACAAAAAATATATTAAATCTTTTAAATTCTTCGCTGAAAAACAAACAGGCTGAGCATTGGTTTACTTATTATCATATAGGAATAATTAATTATGCTCTTGATAATATAAACGAGGCAAAAAAAGCGTGGGAAAAATCTAATAGCCTTTGTGAAAACGCATGGGCAACAAGAAACCTTGCAATGCTTTATAAAAACGTTTATAATAACGGTGAAATGGCTGTAAAATTTATTGAACGCGCTGTTTTGCTTTGTAAAAATGAATGCCGCGGACTTTTGTGCGATGCCGCCAAATTAATGACCGAATACGGTGCAGATAATAAATGGATAGCATTGTTCGGCGCTTTAAGTGAAAATCTTAAATCAAACGGAAGACTTCGACTTTATACTGCCATAGCCTATATGAATATTGGCGAAAAGGAAAAAGCAAAACTTATTGTAAACGAAAACTTTATTATGAGTGATATTAAAGAGGGCGAACTTTCAATTTCTGCCGTTTGGTCAAACCTTTACGGAAATGAAAAACCGTTGCCCGATCATCTTAATTTCAGAATGTACGAGGTGGGTTAAAATTATGTCAGTTCGTGTTGCAAACAGTGTTTCTGTATGGGAAAAATCAAATAAACTTTTTAATAACCCACATAAGGGGTTCACAACATTTCAGCGTTTTAATAAGGATTCCTTAAATCAGAACTGGAGTGTTCAAACGGGGTGGATGATGGAACAACTGCCAGACAGAGAAAAACTTTCATACGAAACGGTTGAAAATTATCCCGATACAACAATTGCTTACTTTCGTGTGCCGTGGTGCCGTATTGAACAAAAAGAAGATGAATATGACCTTGATTTTCTTGATTGGATAATTAAAACTGCCGCTTCACGCGGACAAAAGGTTATGTTCCGTTTTCCGCCTCACGCCGCAAGACCCGGAGTTCTTGATTTACCTTATTGGTTCAGGGAAAAGTTAGGTTTGGCAGAACGCGAAGTAGGACAGAAATTATCGCCCGATCACCCTTACTTTTATGAACGCTATGCAAAGCTTATACGAACAATAGGCAAACATATTGACGGTAATAAAAACGTTACGGCAATAGATATGTCGCTTGTGGGCGCTTGGGGCGAACAAGAGGGAATAGAGAAGGTAGCAGAAGAAAACTGGAAGTATTTGGTTGACGCTTATATGCAGGCGTTTAAGAAAACACCGGTTTCGGCACAGTTTAACCATATTCCGTCTATAGAATATGCGAATACCTACCGAAACGTAGGCGCACGCGCAGACTGTCTTGGAGATATGAATTGGCATATGTTTGCGCTTTATCCTAAATTTTTTGATAAAAGTGAACTATGGCAAAAAGCGCCTATTGCTTTTGAAGTTTGCTGGGTGGTAAAACATTGGCTTGATATGGGCTGGAATATTGATTTTATAATTGAGCAATCACTTAAATGGCATATTACAAGTTTTAATGCAAAGTCGGTGGCAATTCCCGAAGAACTTAAAGAAAAATGCGAAGATTGGATAAAGCGAATGGGTTACAGATATTCTGTAAATAAGGTTGAGTATCCCTCAAACGCATCTAAAGGTGATTCTTTGGAAATAACCCTTAATATTGAAAATAGCGGTGTTGCACCTATTTACCATAAATATCCCTTTGTGTTGCGTTTGAAAAGTAATGAAACAGTTTATACTTTTGATACAAAAATTGATTTAACAAAAGTTTTACCGGGTGAGTATACGTTTAAAGAAGTTCTTGAGTTACCGTGTGATGTAAAAGCAGGGGAATACCTGCTTCAAGCGGGTATAGGAAGCGATAACGACAGGGTATATATTGCAACAAATTCGCCCTGTGAAAACGGTTATAATACCGTTTCGGGATTAATTACTATTTCCTAAAAAGTTTAGGTTGACATACATTAATAATCATTTTAATATTAAGCCAAAAGGGGGAGAAACTATGTTTGAAAATTTTGGAATAACCCATCCGCTATACGAAAAATACTACGAAAGTGCAATGCAAAGTTATAATAGCGAATTTTTTTCAATCGAGCACCTTTCGGCACTTGCCAATGAAGGCGAACTTGAAGAAGAAAATAAGCGTGAAATTATAGAGTTTATTTCGGTTGCCGATGAAGATATAAAGCGTTTTATGTGGCTTTATTATTACATTCAGTTTAAAACAAATGAAGATTTTCATATAAATATCTGGCAACTTGACAACTGGAAACTCCCTGCAGTTTGGGAAGAAAAGTATCCGGGTATGATAAAGGGATGTGTTTATCTTGCCGCGGCAGAAAACTTAAGGGAATGGGTTAAGCAAAGAAATCTTAGTGATGCTATCTTTAAGGCATATTTTGGAAGATATAAATACCTTGCTGACCTTAATGTTGTTAGTTATAACACCTACGGACTTATAAAACTTGCGCCATTCCTTTATATGTACGCAAAACCGTTTGGTCTTGCAATAGGACGGCTTACTTATCAATTAACTGAGTTTAATGATTTTTGTGAACTTTACGAAAACGATAACGGTGAAAGAATTTTTGTTGCTACAAAGGCAAAAAAATATGATGAAGAGGGGCATATTGCAGAGGAAGGCTTTACACCTGTTTATGAGCAAAAGGACGGCATACTTAAGGCAAACGTTTTTGATGATATGGGTGTTCTTTGCAAAGAACCTACAGAAATTGATTTAACGGTATATAAAAAGATTTTATCACCCAAGGATACCGTTGTAACAATTCACATTCCTGCAGGTCCTAAGCTTACTTCCGAGCTTGTTTATGAGTCGCTCAGAGAAGCAAAAAGAATTTTAAACGAAAATTTTGAAGGTATTAAGGCTTTTGTTTGCAAAACCTGGTTTATTGATATGGGAATACGTGATATGCTAGGTGTTGGCTCTAATATGCGTGGCTTTGCAGAGTTGTTTGATGTTATAAGTGCTGAGGACAATAAAAACCATTCGATTTTTGAACATATTTTCGTGGTAAAGCCTCAGCCTCTTGAAAATCTTGTTCCTAAAAACGATTTTCAAAAGCGTTTCTTAGACCGTGCTTTAGCAGGTGAAAAACTATATTGGGGTTACGGCGTTTTGAAGAACAGTATAGAATTATAAATCATTGTACAAAAATGTCTGATATTATACTTTTTGTGGCTAATTTCCTATTTAATTATACTTTTAGATATGATATACTCCTTTTGTAATACAAATGGAGTATATTTTTTAGGGGGATTTTTTATGGCACTTATTACACTTGAACAATCCATAAATGCTTTAAAACAGTTTGACTACATAGGAATGCCTGTAGGTCTTGAACCTTACGGCAACGGTCATATTAACGATACTTTTGTTGTTATATGCCGAAAAGGTTTTGAAAAATTCCGCTATATTTTACAAAGGGTTAACACTAACGTTTTCCCCGATATTGATGCCGTAATGTCTAACATTTATTACGTTACCGAGTTCTTGAAGAAAGATGCAACCGATAAAAGAAGTGTTATGACATTAGTACCGCTTAAAAAAGGCGGAACATATTACCGTGATGAAGACGGCCTTTGTTGGCGTCTTTATGAATTTATTGAAGATTCCCTTTGTCTTGAACGCCCTGAATCTAAGGAAGATTTTTATCAGTGCGCTGTTGCTTTCGGTGATTTTGTTAAGCGCCTTAACGATTTTCCCGTTGAGAAAATTAAGGAAATTATTAAGGATTTCCACAATACACCAAAGCGTTACGAAAACTTCTTAAAGGCTGTTGATGAAGATATTTGCAACCGTGCAGAAGGCGTAAAAGAAGAAATAGAATTTATTAAGGAAAGAGCCGAATTTTACAGCATTCTTGTTAATGCAAATAAGGCGGGCGAACTTCCTCTTCGTGTTACCCATAACGATACTAAAAGCAATAACGTTATGTTAGACAGCGAAAAGAGAACAGCGCTTTGTGTTATTGACCTTGATACTATTATGCCCGGATTTTCGGTTAATGATTTCGGTGATTCTATTCGTTTCGGTGCAAGTACTGCGGCAGAAGATGAAAAAGATTTAAGCAAGGTTAATCTTGATGTTGAACTTTTTGCTGCCTATGCTGAAGGTTTTGTTACAGCCGCAGGCGGACTTTTAAAGAATAGCGAAATTATGTTGCTTCCCGAAGGCGCTAAAATGATGACTATTGAATGCGGTATGCGTTTCCTTACCGATTATTTACAGGGCGATACTTATTTCAAAACCGCTTATGCAGAGCACAACCTTGTTCGTTGCCGTACACAACTTAAACTTGTTAAGGAAATGGAAAACAACTGGGATGAATTAAAATCAATAGTAAGTAAGTACACAAAATAGTTTTAATTATTACTCCTTTATACTACCCCAAAACAAACAAGCGACGGTTTAATACCGCCGCTTGTTTGTTTATATAATGTTTTTATAGGTCTAAAAAGTCTTTTCTGTATTTAACGCCAAAGAATTCTGCCAACTGTTGCATTTCGCTGTCTTTAATTGTGTTTACTCTTGGCAAATGTGCCGTAAGCATATAAATCTGCGCTGCTTTTTCAACCGTTTCAATAAGACCAAAGGTTTCGTCCATTGTTTTGCCTGCGCCGTATATGCCGTGCATACCCCAAACAACAAGTCTGAATTCTTTCATTTTTTCTGCAGTTGCCTCACCAATGGTGTTAGTGCCGCAAAGCATCCAAGGCAGAACGCCGATGCCGTCGGGGAATACAACAATACATTCGGTACACATTTCCCAAAGGGTGTGTGTGAATTTCTTTTCATCAAGTTCGTGTACGTAATTCATAGCAAGTGTGTTGGTAGGGTGGCTGTGCATTATTACACGGTTTTCGGGGTCAACACTTAGTCTTGCAATATGGCTCATAAGATGTGCAGGAAGTTCCGAAGTGAACTTTCCGCCGTCTTTATATCCCCAAAGAAGTTCGGCAGTAGTGCCGTTTTCGGCAATTCTTATAATACCCAAATTGTTTTCGGGGTCATCCATAACGTTTTTAAAATATTTTCCTGTTCCCGTTACAATAAAAATTTTGCCAACAATTGCAGAAGCGTCAAAACCTAAATCAATTGTACGTAAAACGTTGGTAATATCAAGGTATTTTTCTACCTCTTTTTCTTCAAGCATATAACTTATATTACCGCCGTTTCTTTCGTCCCAACCAAGCCTGTACATATTGGCTGTGGTCTTTTTCATTTCTTCTACAAACGGTGCTGTTAATATATCTTTCATTTCAGTTAACCTCTTTTTATTAGTATTTCGTTTTCGTAAGCCTTTACAAACTGTAACCATTCATTGTCAAGCGGTTTGTTCTGGCGGCGGCAGTATTCTTCCCAAACTTCGCCAAACGGAAGTGTTTTTAATTCTTCGCTTTTAATAAGAAGTTCGGTAAATTCGCTTTTGTTCTGATGCTCTTTTAATACATTATTTGGTTGTAACAAAGCAAATAACAGCGCTTTTTGAACATTACGGAAACCCGTTACCCAAGCGGCAATACGGTTTATTGAAGCATCAAAATAGTCAAGCGCAATAAACACGTTATCAATACCGCAACGAACAATTTCTTTGCATATTTCTTTGGTTTCGTCATCAAAAAGAACAACGTGGTCTGAATCCCAACGAACACCGCGTGTTATATGTAAAGCCATTTTTTTATCAAAGCAAAGGATTGAAGAAATTTTATCGGAAACAAGTTCGGTTGGGTGGTAATGCCCGTTATCTAAAAGGCATATACAGTCATCTCTGCCCGACGCGTATTTAAGGCACCATTCGGCGCTTCCAACGGTGTAACTTTCAACACCAATTCCAAACACTTTACTTTCGGCGCAAGGATAAACTTTTTCTTTGTCAAAGGGTACCGAAAGAATTTCATCGAAAGACTTTTTATAGCGAAGTCTTGGGCCAATTCGGTCGGCAGGTATGTCCTTATAACCGTCACCCGTCCAAATATTCATAACACAGGGCGTATTCAGTTCTTCTGCAAGGTAAGAAGATATTTCAATACATCTTTTTCCGTGTTCTACCCAGAATTTTCTTGTATCTTCATTAGGACTTGAAAGGGTAAGAGGGTCGCATTTTTCATGGGAAAAGAAGGTGGGGTTAAAATCACAGCCGATATTTCTTTCTTTGCAAAAATCAACCCACTTTTTAAAGTGCTTCGGTTCTAACTTATCACGGTCAACAAATCCGCCGTTTTCGTTATCAAAAATAGCATAACAAGCGTGGAGGTTAAGTTTAACTTTACCCGGAACAAGTTCAATAACCTTATCAATATCTGCCATAAGTTCTTTGTAGTTCCGTGCTTTTCCTATGTAATTGCCTGTTGTCTGAATACCGCCTGAAAGAGCAGAGTCCGTATTTTCAAAACCGCTTACGTCATCGCCTTGCCAACAGTGAAGGGATACGGGAACTTCCATTAATTTTTCTATTGCGGCTTCGGTATTTATGCCAAGCGCATTATATTTTTCTTTTGCTTCATTATAACTCATAAATCTGCCTCCGTTTGTGATTTTAAATTACCAAGGGCGGTTGCCTCTATAGGCAAAGCAATAACTTGTTTGCCCGTGTGTTTTTCGGTAAGTTTATTTAAAAACTCATTTTTAGCGCCGCCGCCAACAATATACAACTTATCAAATTTCATTTTTGTGTTTGCTTCAAGTTCTTCTAAGGCTGTTTTATAACTTTTTGCCAAAGAAGTGTAAGCACAGCAAAAATAATCGCCTACGGTTTTTAATGAATTATTTGTTTTGCAGTCAAAGGCTTCTTTCATACTCTTTGGCGAGAGAAAGGCTTCATCGTTAGCATCTACCGTTATTTCGCAACTGCTTATCTTTGCTGCTTCAACTATTTCAGTGAAAGAAAGTTCGGGGCATAATTCATCCTTAAGCCTGTTAATAAGCCACATTCCCATAATATTTTTCTGGTAGCGGTTGTAACCAACGCCGCCCTCATTGGAATAGTTTGCTTTTTCACTTTCTTTTGTGGTTATAGGTTTATTTGTCTTAACGCCTAAAAGTGACCACGTTCCCGACGAAATATAGGGCTGATTCCCAACCATAGGTATTCCTTCAACAGCCGAACCTGTATCGTGGGTTGCACAAAATACAACTTTACAGTTTCCGCCCACTTTTAACTGTATTTCGGGTAATAGGTCACCTAATATATATCCCGAAGATTTTGTTTCACCGAAAAGAGCGGTATTAAAACCTAAAGTTTTTATAATTTCGGTGTCAAACTTTCCGCTTTGGGCATTAATAAGACCCGTTGTGGTGGCTTCGGTAAATTCTTTTGCCTTAACGCCTGTTAACTTATACATAAAATATTCGGGAAGCATAAGGAAATCGGTTACGCCCTCTAAACGGCCGTTTAACTTATCGTCATATAACTGATAAACGGTTGTAAACGGCTGGAACTGACATCCCGTTCTTTTATACAATTCGCCAAACGGCATTAAAGAGTGTACTTCGTTTATGGCTTTTTCGGTTCTTGTATCGCGGTAAGCATAACAGGGAAGAACTTCTTCATTATCTTTTAAAAGTACGTAGTCAACACCCCAGGTGTCAACCGAAAGACTTTTTATATCGGGAAATTGTTTGAAGGCTTGTTTAATGCCTTCAATAATGTTTTCAAGTAATAACTGTATATTCCATATAAGATGTCCGTTTTGCTCTTCTACACCGTTTTTAAAACGGTAAACTTCGGTTGTGGTTATTTCACTTCCGTTATATGTGCCCACAATGTGACGTCCCGAAGAAGCGCCTATATCTATTGCAAGAAAATTAAGCATAAAAAACACCTTCCTTAACTTACATTTTAGCAAAAAGAAAGGCGTTTTTATAGGTCTTTAATTTTTTAAAAAAGTGTCCTTATTTGCACATACGGTATTGCCTTGGTGACATACCGAATTTACTGAAGAATATTCGGTGGAAATAACTTATGTTTTCATATCCCACCGAAACTGCAATATCAGAAACATTAAGATCGGTGTTTTTAAGTAAAAATGCGGTTTGTGAAAGCCGTTTTTCCTGTAAGTGTTCCGTGTAAGTTTTTCCTGTGCGTCTTTTAATTTCGCGCGAAAGCCAAGCAGTGTCGTAATGAAGCAATTCGGCAATAGTATTAAGGCTTCCGTTAACGTAGTTTTCTTCTATGTAACGTAGAACTTTTACGGTTACTTCTTGTTCCTTTTCGCTAACTAAAAGTTTATCGGTATGCTCAAGCAACTGCATAAACAGTAAAGAAAATGTAAGCGAATTAATGCTTTGTCGGTGGTTTGAATCACTTATTAAAGAATAAAGCAGGTTTTCTATAAGATTTTGAATTGGGGCAACGGCAGAAATATCGAAATACAAATACCCCGAAGGGTTTTCGCCGCAAAGGCAAGAAACCAAAAACTGTTTAAGAGGAGTATCTTCATTGCCTAAATAACTTAAAGTATCGCTTAAAAATTCGGGTTTGATAATAAAGTTAACCATTATATCATCTTTACTTGCAGGAAAAATTTCCTGATGGCTGTATTGTGATAAAAGTAATAAATCTCCCTGTTTAAGCGTAAGTTCATTTCCGTTAATAATGTGCTTGGTTTCGCCTTTGCACATATACACCATTTCAATGAAATCGTGGTAGTGTTCGGGAAAATGAACAAATCGTGGGTGAGGGCGGATAGTAATTGGTTTACCCGGTTTTAAAAGTTTTTTGCCTGTAATTAAATCAGGGTCGGCTTCCATATAACGTTCACGGTTTATTGTATTTCTGCCGTTTAAATATTCTTTTTCTTCTTCGGTAATAGCAGAAAGTTTGTTTAATATTGTTTCGTTTATCATATTACTTCAAAGCCTCTAATAAAGCGTTACAGCCTTTTAGTATATCGTTGTAGCAAATATCAAATTGCCTTGTGTACCAAGGGTCAGATACATCAGCCGTTTCACCGCAATATTCAAGAAGTTTATGTAACTTGCCGTTTTTATCACCGCCGAAAATCCTTTCGGCATTTCTTACATTGTTGTTGTCCATACAAATGAATAAATCATAATTTTCGTAATCTTCTTTTGTAAGCAAAACGGCGCGTTTGTTATCGCAACTTATACCGTGCTTGTTTAGTTCCTTTTTTGCGGGAGGATAAATGGGATTTCCTATGCCATTCCATATTTCTTCACTGTTTGTAGCACAAGATTTAACCAAAAACCTATCTTCCAGACCTTGTTTTTTTAAAAGGTCCTTAAATACAAACTCCGCCATAGGCGAACGGCAAATATTCCCGTGGCATACAAACATTATTTTTTTCATTTGTTTCAGTCCTTTAATTTATAAAGTTAAATAAAGTTTCGTTAATTAAAGGGTAACAAATTAAAGTGTTTAAGTCAAGGTTTTCTTTAAATAAACTAACCGCGTTTGTGTTTCTGTTATGGCTGAGTTTATAATAATAAATACCGTTTTCTGTGTTTATACAACTGCTGTAAAGTGTGTAGTGCAGGGTTTCACTTTTGGTTTTTACCAAACCTTTGGGAATTTCTACCGTTGAAAGTATTTCAAAAAAACGCCTTACGCTGTCTTTTTCGTTTTTTTCGCATACGGTGTTATATTTGGTGAATACCGCCCTTATAAAACGCGAGGGGGAAGAATAATCACCCGGCATACCAATTGCTCCTAAACCGTTTGAATACGCTCTTAATTCTAAACTGTTTGAAAAACTGTTGCGTGGCGTTTCGCTTGTTAAATTAAGGTAGTTGTTAAGGTTGTATAAATGATAATCCAAAGGTGGACTGTTGGTAAGAATGCCTGTTGGGTTGCTTTGAATTTTCATACCGTTTTTTGTGGATTCTATAACAATACTGTCCCTCTTGTCACTTATTATCCAATGAAGTTTAGCGCAGCCAAGTTGTTTATTAAATGGTATTTCTGCTATTTGTTTATCCTTTAGTTTTTCTTTTGCTTCATAAGTGTTCTTGCAGGTGCAAAGTAAATAGGGAATAAGTTCAAAGGGCGCAATTTCGTTTTTATTATTATTCGGCTTTTCAAAAACGGCATCTTCGCTGAAATTAAGTCCTGCAATACAAAGTCCTTTTTCGTTAGCGGCATCAAAATATAGCGGATAATTTTCGCTTACTGCTGCCATTCCTATTATTGCATAGTGACTATTTACCGTTTCACCGCTTTTGAATTTAAAACCGAAATTTCGCGGTGTAATAACAATCTGGCTTTTGTAGTCTACATCTAAATCAAGTGTTCTGCCAAAATAAAGACTATCTGTGTTAAGTGTTATTGCTGTGCACATAAAAAAACCTCCGGTAAATATTTTTACCGAAGGCGTAATATTTATTAAAATACAATTCCGCTTTTTAGTGCGTCAAGCATAATTCTTGCGCTTTCTGTGTTGGTTGCAAGGGGAATTTTCTGAACGTCACAAAGGCGAAGAAGCGCCGAAACGTCGGGTTCGTGAGGCTGTGCTGTAAGCGGGTCGCGAAGAAAAATAACAAAGTCTAAGTTGCCGTCAGCAAGCATAGCGCCGATTTGTTGGTCGCCGCCTAATGGACCGCTTTTCATTCTGAAAACGTTAAGGCCGGTTTCACCCATAATAAGAGTTCCTGTTGTGCCGGTTGCAAACAGTTCGTGATTTGCTAAAACGTCTTTGTAATTTCTTGCAATTTCAATAATTTCGTTTTTCTTTTTATCGTGCGCAATAAGTGCAATTTTCATTTTTTTACTCCGTTTCTTTATAAAAAATACTTTCTTTGTTATATATAATACATTCTTTTGTTTTTAAATAATCTCTAAGCATAAACTGGTCGGTTACGTTGTCGGGAATAACCATACCTGAATTGCCGACCTGGCCTTCATAGTGGAAATCGCTTCCTGCGGTTTTGAGTAAGCCGTTTTCTTCGGCAAAGGAAAGCGACGTTTCAAAACGTGCATCAAAATATGGGTGAGGGTTATACACTTCTATTCCGTGCATATATTTCGGGTCGGCAGGGGAATATCCCTGCTCTTCGCGGAATGGGTGCGCCTGAACCATTAAAATATTGTTCTTATTGCAGAAATCAAACAATTCTTTCTGGCTTAAATTATAAAGCGGATAGGAGTTTAAAAAGGTTTCCTCACTAATTCCGTAAAGTAAGAATTCAGGTTTGCCTTCTTGGTTTATTAGTTTTAATTCAACACCGAAGAACACTTTTATACCCAATTTTTCGCCCGCTTCTTTGCACTTTAAATATGTATTTAAATATTCTTTTGCCTGCTTTTCTAAGGTATCGCCCAACTTACAGCAGTGATTGGGATAACAATGATTTACAAGTACAAATCCATCAATACCACCGTCTTTAAAAATAGGAGGAACTTCATCAAAATTTATTTTTGCACAAAGGCTTACGGGAAGACAATGTACGTGCATGTCTATTTTCATAAAACATCACCAAATAGATTTTAAAACAAAACATTAAATTTCGCAATATATTTTTGAAAAATTAACAATTTTGTGATATAATCATTTTGTGGTGAGAAAACTATGAAGATTAAAAATATATTTTTCGATTTAGACGGCACTTTGTCTGATTCCGCCGAAGGTATTATTAACTGCGCAACGTTAGCGCTTGAATATTTTAAACTTCCCATTCCCAAAAGGGAAGAGATGCAGGTGTTTATAGGTCCGCCGCTAAGGGATACTTTTGTTAAGTTCGGCGTCGATAAAGCACAGGCGGAAAAGGCGGTAGAGGTGTACCGAAGCCGTTATGTGCCAATTGGTATGTACGAAACCAAACTGTATAGCGGTGTAAAGGAAATGCTTAAAGAACTTAAAAGCAAAGGTTATAACCTTTACGTTGCCACGTCAAAGCCCGAAGAAATGTCGGTTAAAATTATGAAGTATTTAGGCATTTACGATTATTTCGATTTAGTGTGCGGCGCAACACTTGATAAAAGCCGCGATTCCAAAGCCGACGTTATTGCATATTTGCTTGAAAAAATAAAGGTAAAAAACGCAATAATGGTGGGTGATACTGCTTTTGACGTTGTGGGCGCTAATGAACACGGTATTAAAACAGTTGGTGTGTCTTGGGGTTACGGAAACGTTGAGGAAATGCTGAAGTGCGGTGCTGTTCAAATTGCAGACACTACGGAAGAATTAGTAAAAATTTTGGAAAAATTTTAAATTTATGTAAAAAAGTGGGAATAATATATTAAAGAAAGGAAGTGCGGTTTATGAAAAAGAAAAATAAAATATTACTTGGAGCATCGGCTGTTCTTGCGGGTGCGGTTACGGCGGCGGTTACTTCTTATGCGCTTACAAAAAATCTTGTAAAAATTGCGCTGGACAGGGAAGAACCCAAACTTTATAAAAAGGCAAAAAACCGCATTTCGGGAAATGAAAATACCAAAGAAATTTTAGAACAAATAGAGGTGCTTTCTAAACAGTTCGTTATGCAGCCGCTTGAAACGGTAGAAATTGTTGCGCGTGACGGCGAAAAACTTACGGGACATTTTTATAAAAATCAAAATGCAAAACGTATTATAATTGCAATGCACGGTTGGCGTTCTTCTTGGGCAAAGGATTTTTGCGCCATATACGAGTTCTGGCATAATAACGATTGCAGTGTGCTTTACGTTGAACAGCGCGGTCAAGGACAAAGCGGCGGCGACTATATGGGTTTTGGAATGATAGAACGTTTTGACTGCGCTGATTGGGCAGATTATGTAAACCGTGAAATCAGTTGCGATTTACCAATTTATCTTGCGGGGGTTTCTATGGGAGCGGCAACTGTGTTAATGGCTTCTGCGCTTGATTTACCCTATAACGTTAAGGGCATAATTGCCGATTGCGGATTTACAAGCGCCGATGAAATATGGAAGCACGTTGTTAACAACAATATGCGTTTATCTTACACTATGTTTTCTTCTATTGCCGATGATTTATGCAAAAAATGTATTAACATAGGTTCCAAGGAATATTCAACGCTTGAAGCGCTTAATAACACCGATATCCCCGTTTTGTTTATTCACGGAAGCGACGACAGCTTTGTCCCCGTTGAAATGACTTACGAAAATTATAAAGCCTGTAAATCAGAAAAGCGATTACTTATTGTCCCAGGCGCTGAGCACGGAATGAGTTACGTTGTAGATAAACCCTCTTACGAAACCACAGTGCTGAATTTCTTTAAAGATTTTGATTAAGCAAAAAAATCTCTCAAATTAGCCCAAATCAGGCTTTTTTGAGAGATTTTGTTTTGTTACAGTTCTATTCGGTAAAAGAAGTGTCTTTTGCTTTTTTTACGTATTCAAGAGGGGACATACCGCTATATTTTTTAAAGGTTTTGCTGAAGTGGTAAATGTCTGAAAAGCCAAGTTCGTGGGCTATCTGGCTTACCGATAGGTTATCTAACACCAAAAGTTGTTTTGCTTTTTCAACGCGGTGCTTCTGACGGAATTCCATTGGGTTGTCGCCGCTGTATTCGCGGAAAAGTTTTCTGAAGTAACCTTCACTTACGCCGCAAGCCTGCGCTATTTCTTCCATACTTTTTTCGCTGTCGTTTTCAAGCATTTCAATGCCTGTTCGTATATAATTATACTTTTTCTTAACTATTCTGTTCCTTTGCCTTTTGCATATTTTAGCGAAAAGCAAATATATTACCGACGTTATTTCGGCAACGCAAACAATATTCTTTTTATACTCTTCCGCCGCAAGTTCCATAGCAACTGCGGTTGAGGGGTCAATTTCTTTTATGCAAATAACAGGCTTTGTGGCGGGGGTAAATTCTTCACCGTTTTGTGTGTGCATTTGAAAGTGAAATACAATGGTATCAACTTGTTCGGGTGCGGTGTCAATAAAATCTATGCTGTATTCAATGCCTTTTGTTGTATATAAAAGTTGGTTCTTTTCTATATCCATAACCGTGCCGTCTTTTCTTGTTAAACGACCGCGACAGTTTTTAAACCAAAGCAGAGTGTGTGAAGGTTTTGGTTTACCTAAACAACTGTAGTTGTTACCGCGTTCAAACCAATTATGGGGTTTTACAAACGATTCTGTAATTTTAAAATCGGTATAGTAAAGTTCTTCAAAAGGTATAATTTGCATAATTTCACCGCCTTTCTTACAATGTAGCCTATTTTTTTAAAAAAGTAAAGAGTTTTTTTAAAATATCGAAAAAATTGTAAATTTGTAACGTTTTTTACAAAAACTGTAACGATTTTAACATTTCATATTTTGAAAAAATGTTGTATAATGTAAATAAATATGTGAATTTTTAAAAAAGGGGATACAGTATGTTTGATTACAAAGTAAAAATCGGACTCGTTGCTATGCGCAGAAATGCTACCGACCGTCCAAAAGGTACTTTTCTTACATGGTACTCTGCCGAACAACGCGGTAAAAAATTTGTAGACTACATAGAACAGAATTTTACAACCGATAAAGTTAGTTTTGTTGACAACAAGGGTATTGGTATTAAAGACCTTGTTTTTGACGATGCTTCGGCAGCCGAAGTTATTGAACGTTTTAAAACTGAAAACGTAGATGCCGTTATGATTATTAACTGCAACTTCGGTAACGAAGAAGCCGCCGCCGATATTGCGTCTGCTCTTGGTAAACCCGTGCTTTTGTGGGCGCCGCTTGATGATGAGTATTACGTAGACGGTATGCGTCCTACCGATTCTCAGTGCGGTCTTTTTGGTGTTTCACGCCAGATGCAGCGTTATCACATTCCTTTTTCACATCTTCCTTGTTGCAGAGTGGAAAGTGATGAATTTAAAGAAGGCTTTGAAAGTTTTGTACGCGTTGCCTGTATGGTTAAGAACTTTAAAGGAATGCGCATAGGTCAGGTTGGGGCGCGTCCCGCACCGTTTTTCTCGGTTATATGGAATGAAGGCGAACTTATGGAAAAGTTCGGTGTTAAAATTATTCCCATTAACTTTGCAATAATTGAACAGCGAATGAAAACCGCCGAAACTCTTTATGCTAATGAAATTGCCGAGTACGAACAATACTTTTTAACAAATTACGTGCTTGATGACTTAACTCCCAAATACATAAAACCGATGGCTACAATGGTGGCTATGTATAAGCATTTGTTTGAAGAGTTTAATCTTGATGTTATTTCGGCAGAATGTTGGACAGCAACCCCCATTATGTTCGATGGCTTGGCTCCTTGCGCACTTTACGGACTTCTTAACGAAATGGGTTATATGATTTCGTGTGAAAGCGATATGCACTGCGCACTTACAATGGCACTTTTAAAATGTGCAACACTTGGCGAAGGCAAACCCTTATTCGGTGAGTTTACGGTAAGACATCCCGAAAACAAGAATGCCGAACTGTTATGGCATTGCGGACCGTTCCCTGTTTCCGAAATGGCAGAGGGAACAAAAGCAAGGCTTGTTAATCAGCGCGCCTGGCTTCGCGCGAAAGACGGCGAGTATACCGTTGCAAGAATTGATCAGGAAAGCGGAAACTATATGATACTTCCGCTTAAGTGCCATACAACCGAAGGACCTCAGACTCACGGTACGTATATTTGGGGTGAGTTTGAAGATTTGCAGAAAATAGAAGACCGACTTTTAGACGGACCCTACATTCACCACTTTGTTGAAATGCGCGGGGATTATATAAAAGAAATTAAAGAGTTCTGCAAGTACTTCCCGAACCTTAAGGTAGACAGTATTTAATTTAAGTTAATATTTTATAAGGAGATATAAAAATGCAATACCAGATGAACGAATTTTTATTTGCAATGATTCTTACTGAACTTGAAGATGCAGTAGGAAAAGAAAACTGCTCTACAAGAGCAATTGATAAAGTTACACACAGTGTAGACTATTACTGGCTTTCTCGTATGTGGGCTGACCGCGGATGCCGTATGCCCGAAGCAGACATTATTGTTTGCCCTGCAGACGCACAGGATGTATCTAAGGTGCTTAAAATAGCCAATTATTACAAACTTCCCGTAACAACATGGGGCGCAGGCGGCGGTACACAGGGCGGTGCTATTCCTGTTTGCGGCGGTATTATTCTTGATACCAAACGTATGAATAAAATTTACGAAGTTAATACCGAAGGTATGTACATAGAATGTGGCACAGGCGCCATTTACAAGCATATTGAATGGGCTGCAAACGAAGTAGGCAAGGCTACAATGCATTATCCGTCTTCACTTACTTGCTCTACCGTGGGTGGATTTTTAGCGCACAGAGGTATTGGTGTTTGCTCTACAAAATACGGCAAAATTGACGATATGGTGCTTAAAATGGAGGTCGTTCTTCCTAACGGTGATATCATCGAAACAAGCCCTGCACCGAAGCATGCGGCAGGACCCGACCTAAACCAGATTTTCATCGGCTCTGAGGGTACACTTGGTATTATCACAAAGGCTCAGCTTCGCATTTATGACCAGCCTGAGGAGAGACGCTTCCGCGGCTTCCTCTTCCAGGATATGCACGGTGCATTCCAGGCTTCCCGTGAGCTTTTACAGAAATTCAAGCCCTCTGTTATGCGCCTTTATGACGAGGCTGAAACCGCTTCTCTTATCAAGAAGATTGTCGGTGTTGAGCGCAAGGGTGCATTTATGAATGTTGCCTATGAGGGTGTTCGGGAAATGGTAGAGGTTGAGGAGAAGATTCTTCTCGAAACCTTCGCAAAATACGGCGCAGAGGATTTAGGAAGTGAGTATGGTGAAAAGTGGTGGAAGGAAAAGATTACCTTCTTCTATCCCGGTCATATGATGGACATTCCTCAGATGTTCGGCACAATGGATACCATTGCCCCTTATGACAAGATCGAGAAGATCTACTGGGCAATGAAGGAAGCTATCGAAACCAACTTCCCTCAGGCAAAGTTTATCGCCCACTTCTCTCACTGGTATGAGTGGGGCTCTATGATCTATGACCGCTTTATCGTAGAGGGCAAGGATGTGCCGGAGGATCCTGTGGAGGCACTGCGCCTGCACCAGGAGATCTGGACTTGCGGTGTTCGGGCTGCTCTTGCTAACGGCGGTGTTGTCAACGATCACCACGGTGTCGGCATCAAGCTGGGTAGACTTATGAAGGAACAGTACGGTCCTGCAATGCAGGTATTTGAAGGCCTTAAAAAGCAGCTTGACCCCAACGGGATTATGAATCCCTTTAAGCTGGGTCTGTAAGAAAGGGAGGAAATGACGATGATTATGTCTGAAAAATGCAAGCAGCATGTAGATTCCTGCCGTTTCTGCTGGATGTGCCATCATATTTGCCCTATTGGCAATGCTACCGGTCAGGAGAGAAATACTGCCCGTGCCCGCGCACTGGGCATTTCCCTTGTAAACCGGGAAGCCGTTGATCTTTCCAAGATCGTTGACAATGTTTATGAGTGCGCTACCTGTGGTGCCTGTGTCCACGACTGCACCACCGGCTGGGATCCTGTGATGTTTACAAAAGAGACCCGACTGCAAGCGGCGCTGGATGGTAAGCTGCCCACCTATATAATGAAGCTGGTGGAAAACTGCTTGACCTGCGGCAACGCCTACGGTAAGACAGAAGTACCTGCCGAGGTTTTAGAAGCTGCAAAAACCCATAGCGGCAAGACCGATACGCTTCTGTATTTGGGTGTAGATGCCGTTTATATGGCACCTGATCAGGCAGTAAAGGCGATTCGTGTCCTGGAAAAGGCTGGGGTAGAATTTACAGTGCTGACAAATGAGCCCGCTTCCGGCGCACAGCTTGATTTCCTCATTGGCGCCGCAAATGAGACCAAGGCGCAAATGAGTGCTTGTGGGGAAGCCTTTAATGCATTTAAGACCGTTGTAGTATACGATCCTGCAGATGCCAAGGTGCTGAAGCAAACCTGCGGTGAGTACGGCGTAGAAACAACGGCAAAGGTTGTTACCTACACTTCCTTCGTTGCAGAGCTGGTACAAAACGAGAAGCTGAGTTTGGAGCGTGGCGAAAAGACTGTTGTGTTCCAAGACCCCTATCAGCTTGCCCGTGATTTGGATGAAACCGAGCCTGCCCGTGAAATCATTATGAACTGCGCTGTTTTGGGCGAAATGCTGCTGAACCGGGAAGAAACAGTTTGGGCAGGTAACATTTTGATGGCCCAGTATATGCCGCAGGTCATGAAGAAGGTGGCCGCTCGCCGCATTTTCAATGCCAAGACCATTGGCGTTGATACCATCGTTACCGCCAGCGTTTCTGAGTATGTTTCTCTGAAAGCAGTTGCAGAGGATGTGGAGATTCTGTCCATTGAGGATTTGATTTTGGGTTAAGGAGGAAAAATATGCTTGTTAATCTGAAACAAATTATTGAAGGTGCAGAAAAGGGCGGATACTGCGTTCCTGCCTTCAATGTGTACAATATCGAAACCGTTATGGGCGTTATTCGGGCGGCGGAAACGCTGAAAGCACCTGTGATCTTGCAGGTATATCCCCGGCTGATCAACGAAGAGGTTGGCTACTATCTGGCACCTGTGATCTTAGCTGCTGCCAGGAAGGCGTCTGTCCCCGTATGCTTCCATTTGGACCACGGCCCTTCTGAGATGGAGGCG